>DASSFS010000014.1:0-52449 GCA_035694165.1 Solirubrobacterales bacterium
AGACGCAGAACCTCCCTTGGGAGTTGAACGCGAAGCGGGTCGAGTGGCTCTGCGATCCGCATTTCGGAGTTGGAGCGGACGGAGTGCTGCTGCTCTCCCGCAGCGAGGACCTCGAGTTCGTCGCCGATCTGCGGATCTTCAACCCGGACGGGTCGGAGGCTGAGCTCTCCGGAAACGGGGCCCGGGAGGCGATCCTCTACCTGCGCCGCCACGGCTGGACCGACGAGGACACGTTCGCGATCAAGACCGTCGCCGGCCCGATCGTGCCGACGATCACCGGTGAGCTGACCTGCTCCGTCGACATGGGCAAGGCCTCAACGGCCTCGAAGGACTACCCCTCGGGCAGCCCGGACGGCAGGGGCACGCTGAGCGCAGCGGGGCGCGAGTGGGAGTTCCAGCACGTCTCAATCGGCAACCCCCAGTGCGCGATCGTCGTTGGCGAGGAGCTCGACGATCTCGACCTCGGTGAGATCGGCCCCGGGATCGAAGCCCACGAGCTGTTCCCCAACCGCACCAACGTCTCCTTCCTGGAGATCGATGGCAGCCGCGTGCGGGCGCGAATCTTCGAGCGCGGGGTGGGGGAGACGCTCTCCTCCGGCACCGGCGCCAGTGGTGCCGCCGTGACGGCCTCCCTCCGCGGCGCCGCCAGCCCGATCCTCGTCGAGCTCGAAGGCGGGGAGCTCGAGGTCGAGATCGGCGATGACCTGGCGGTGCGGCTGAACGGCTGGGCGGAGCCGGTTTATGCCGGAGAGCTCTCGCCGGAGCTGCTGCAGGCGCTGTCCGAGCTGGCGTAGCGAGCTAATCGTTAGGGTTCCGCGCCCATGGGGATCGCTGACCCGTCCACCCGCCTGGAGGCGATGCCTCCATACATGTTCCAGGAACTGGAGCGTCGCATTGCCGAGAAGCGCGCTGCCGGCATCGATGTAATCAGCCTCGGGATCGGCGACCCGGACCAGCCGACCTACGACTACATCGTCAAGGCGATGCAGGATGCGGTCGCCGACCCGGTCAATCATCAGTACCCGAGCAACCGCGGCCGCGAGGAGTTCCGCCGGGGCTTCGCCGACTTCTATGGCCGGCGTTTCGGGGTCGAGATCGACCCCGAGAGCGAGGTGATCCCGGCGATCGGCGCCAAGGAGTGCATCTACAACCTTTGCTTTGCCTTCCTCGATCCGGGTGGTGTCGCCCTTGCCTCCGACCCCGGTTACCCGGTCTACACCGGGGGCCCGATTCTCGCCGGCGCCACCCCCGAGCTGCTGCCGCTGGTCCCCGAGCTTGGCTTTGCCCCGGACCTCAGCGCGGTTCCGGCCGACGTCGCCGCCAAGGCACGCCTGATGTTCCTCAACTACCCGAACAACCCGAGCGGCGCCGTCGTCCCCGAGGGCTTCTTCGAGATGGTCGTCTCCTTCGCCCGCGAGCACGAAATCCTCGTCGTCCACGACAACGCCTATTCGGAGACGACCTACGACGGCTACGTCGCGCCCAGCTTCCTGGAGACGCCCGGAGCGAAGGAGGTCGGCGTCGAGGTCTTCTCGCTCTCCAAGGGCTTCAACATGACCGGCTGGCGCTGCGCCGCGATCCTCGGTAACGCCGAGGCGATCCAGACCTACTGGCGCCTGAAGACCAACGTCGACTCCGGCCTCTTCGAGGCGGTGCAGATGGCCGGCGTCGCCGCCCTGGAGGGCCCCAGCGGCCCGTTGGAGCGGATGAACGAGACCTACACGCGCCGCCGCGACCTGGTCGTCTCGGCGCTGCGCGAGATCGGCGTCGAGGTCGCCGCTCCCAAAGGCACGATCTACGTCTGGGCACCGGTCCCCAAGGACCACACCTCGACCTCGTTCGCCGAGCTGGTCCTGGAAGAGGCGGCCGTCGTCGTCTCACCCGGCTCGATGTACGGGCCCAGCGGCGAGGGCTTCTTCCGCATCGCCCTGACCGCCCCCGACGACCGCATCGAAGAGGCGGTCGAGCGGATGCGCGAGCATCTCGTCAAACCGCACCCCGTTTAGGCCGAATAGACTGAGCACTCATGGGTGCTTGGGGGAGAAGCCTGGCTTTGGTCGCGCTACTAACGCTTGCTGGCGCACACACCGCCAGCGCGCAATCGCCGTCAACCAGCAGCCAGCTCCTCAGGGAATGGGCAAACTGGCCTTACCTTTCCTACTGCGGGGGCGAGGCAATCGCTCCCGTGCCCCTATTTTCAGGGCCGGCCGGAGCCGAGAACGGCTCACTACCCTCGGAGATCGGCCTGCGCGAAGTCCTCGCCGACCCAGAGATATCGTGGATCTATCTGGCTCGGACGGGCTATCGCCTGCTTGCGGAAGACGCCGATTCGGCCTCCTTCGTCAGTGGTGAGCTCGGGGCCGGGACGGCGTACTTGGCACTGCGCAAGGTCGGCGAACAGTGGAAGTTTGGCGGCTCGGGCCCCTGTTTCCTGGGCACGGCGATCGGGGGCGTCGAAGCCGTCAACTGGGGCCTCGCGGCCGACCAGCCCGGTCTGAGGGCGGAGACGAGGCGCATACGGGTCAATCTCGGCCCCGGTGCGTGCAGTAGCGGCATGAGTCAAAACGCTCGCGCTCGCAAGCCGATTTTCCGCCAGCTTGGTCGGCGATTGCTGATGACGATTGTGCTGAAGCCGCTCCCACCCGGCCTCTACACCTGCCAGGGGATATCGGATCCGCCGCTGACGGTGACGTTGCCGGACGAACTGGGCCGGCGCAAACTTTACGACGGCGGCTCCTTCCCGCCACGCGCAGCCGCCGACACCCGCCCCCTCGCGCCCAACTCCTACTGACCCTCGCGCTCGGCCCGCTTGCGCCAATAGCGGTCGAGGCCGGGCCACTGGTAGGCGGTGGGGACGGCTTGCAGCATCTCCTCGACCGTCTCGTCGCCGTGGCCTTCCCCGCTCAGCTGCTCGCGGATGCGCCGCTGGAGGTCCGCGTTGTACTCCTCGGCCGGCAGTTGTTGGGCCAGCTCCGCCTCCTGACGCAGGCGTTCACGAACGGTTGCCAGGTGCTCGGCCGGATCCTCGATCGCTCCGAAATGAGTCAGCGCCAGCCGCTGTGGCTGCCAGTCCTCGAGGATCCCGATCGATTCCTCCCAGACCTCGATATCGATGTCGGGCGGCGGGGTGGGCGGCATGACCAGCTCCGACGGCGGGATACGACAGGCGGCGACGTCGCCGACGAAGGCCGTCCCGCTCTCCTCATGCAGGTAGCAGACGTGATGGGAAGCGTGGCCGGGCGTGTAGGCGACCCGCATTCCCTGCACCGTCTCGCCGCCGCTCAGCACCTTCACGTTGGCCTCGGGCACGGGCACGATCTCACCCCAGAGGCGCTGCATCTGATCGCCGTACAGCCGCTCGGCGCTCGCCAGCAGCTTCGAAGGGTCAATCAGGTGCGGCGCACCCCGTTCATGCACATAGACCTCGAGATCCGGCCAGCGCCGCGCCAGCGCCCCGGTCGAAGCCGCGTGATCGAGGTGAATATGCGTCAGCAGCACCGCCTGCGGCTGCTCATCGCCAAGCGCCTCCAGCACGGTCTCAATCGAAGACTCCGGCCCCGGATCAACCAGAACCCCCTCAACCTCCCAGCACCCGATCACGTGCGGACGGCCCAAGTGCATTACGTCTATGACTCGCATCCCGCCGCAGCCTAGTAAGAGAGTCGGGGGAGACTCGACGGAGCCTCCCCGCTGTTGCGACGGCGAGTCTCCCCCGACTCTCTCAACCGACTGGGTCGGGGAACCGCGCATCCGCCTCGAGCGTCTGCCGCAGCCCCTCTTCCATCCCCCGCGGCGCGTAGCCGAGCTCGCGACCCGCCTTCTCATAACTGGCCCAGAAAGTGACGCCGTCGGCCGACGAAATCAGCTCGCGCAGGTTCGGCGGCTGCCCCATCATCTTCCCGACCAGCGGGCCGATCGGGATCATCGCCTTCATCAGGCCGGTCGGCAGATCGCGTTTCGGCGGCTTGCGCCCGCTGACGCTGGCGACCATCTCGATCGCCTCGCGCATCGTCGTCGCCGGGCCGCTGATCACGTAGACCTCGCCCAGCTGGCCCTTGTCGAGCGCGAGCAGGATGCCGCCGGCGATGTCCTCGACGTGGGACATGCAGATCCCCAGCTCCGGGAAGGGCAGCAGCGGCAGTTTGCCGGCGAAGAATTCCTGCAGCAGGTCGGCGACCTGCGAGGTGTCGCCGGGCCCATAGACGCCGCCCGGCTGGACGATGATCGCGGGCAAGTCCTGCTCGGCGATCATCCGCTCGACGATCCTGTGCGCCGCGAGCTTGGTCTCCTCGTAGTAGGAGGTGAACCCTTGGCCCGGGTGCTCGTAGGTCTCATCGACGACTTTTTTGTGCGTGTTGCCGAAGATGCCGACGGTCGAGACGTAGACGATGCGCGGAATCTTCGCCTCCAGCGCCGCCTTCATCACCCGCTCGGTGCCGGCGACGTTGGCCTCCCACATCTCCGGGTGCTGCTTCTTGGGGATGCCGACCTCATACATCGCGGCGGCATGGATGACCGCGTCGCAGCCTTCCATGCCCTGTTTGAGCGCGTCCCCATCGGAGAGGTCGCCGGCGGCCAACCCGCAGCCAAGCTCAGCGACCTTCGCGCCCTTGCCGGGACTGCGAACGAGGCAGACCACTTCGTCGCCGCGCGCGCGCAGCTGGCGCACGACCTCACCGCCGATGAATCCCGTTCCCCCAGTGACGAAGACCTTCACGAGACGCAAGCCTATAGGGACTGCGCGGTTGCCTACAATCCCCCTGAGTGCAACGTTCGAGAAATGGCCGCAACACGCAAACGGGCAAAGGCGCGAGCGGCGTGAACGGGGCCGGAGTCTCGAATCCTCGGGCGCTGCAGCGCGCCCTGGCGATCGGCGTCGTCGACGGTCGTGAGCAGGGCGAGCCGCTGGCCGAGCTGAAGGAGCTGCTGCGCACCGCGGGTGTCGCCACCGCCGGCGTCGCCACGCAGCAGCGCCCGAAACCGGATCCCGACCGCTATTTCGGGCGCGGCCGACTGCAGGAGCTGAAAACCGAGATCGCCGCCGCGGACGCCAACCTGGTCGCTTGCGATGACGAGCTGGCACCGCGCCAGGAGCGCAACCTCGAGGCGGAGCTGGGCGTGCCGGTGATCGATCGCACTGCGGTGATCCTCGACATCTTCGCCGACCACGCCCACTCGGCCGAGGGCAAGCTCCAGGTCGAGCTGGCCCAGCTCGAATACAACATGGCGCGTATGCGGGGGTTGTGGACCCACCTCGAGCGCCTCGGCGCCGGCCGTATGGACGGCGGCATCGGCACCAGGGGACCGGGCGAGAGCCAGATCGAGACCGATCGCCGGCTCGCCCGCGACCGCATCTCCGCTCTGCGCCGTCGCCTGACCCGGCTGGAGCGCAACCGCAGCGTGATGCGGGCCCGGCGTGACCGCTCGGCGCTGCCGCGGGTCGCCCTCGCCGGCTACACCAACGCCGGCAAGTCGACGCTTCTCAATGCCCTGACCGGGGCCGAGGTGGGCGTCGGGGACAGGCTCTTCCACACGCTTGATCCGACCACCCGCAGCCTCGAGCTCTCTGGTCGCGATTACCTGCTGACCGACACCGTCGGCTTCATCGAGAAGCTGCCCCACCAGCTGGTCGAGGCCTTCAAAGCGACCCTGGAGGAGACGGTCCTGGCGGACCTGATCGTGCACGTCGTCGACGCCTCGGAGGTCGAGGAGCGGCGGCTGATCGACATGCAGGCGGTCGACGTGGTCCTGGAGGAGATCGGCGCCGGTGAGAAGCCGCGGCTTCTCGTCCTCAACAAGGCCGACCTCCTGGACGACGACGAGCGGCACGAGGTGACGCTGGCCCATCCAGACGCCGTGCTCGTCTCGGCCGTCGATGGCGAGGGCCTGGAGGCGCTGAGCGAGCGGATCGAAGCCGCTTTCGAGGAAACCCTGGCCGAGGTCGAGCTGCTGGTGCCCTATTCGGAGGGCGCCCGCCTGCACGAGCTGTACGAGCTGGCCGGCGACCTGGAGCGGACCGAGCGCGAAGACGGCGTCCTCGTCCATGCGAAAGTGCCCCGCGCCGAGCTGCACCGCTTCGACGATCTCGCGGTCGTCTAGGCTGCCGGCCGTGGAACTCCGAGTCTCGAAGCTGGTCGATGGCGCCGTCCTGCCCGCGCGCGCCCACGAGGGCGATGCCGGGTTGGATCTGTACGCGTCCGAGGTGGCCCACATCGGGCCCGGCGAGCGCTGGGGCGTGGGAACGGGGGTCGCGGTCGAGATCCCCGCCGGCCACGCCGGCCTGGTCCTGCCGCGCTCGGGGATCGCCCGCGATCACGGCATTTCGCTGGTCAACGCGCCCGGCCTGATCGACTCGGGCTACCGCGGCGAACTGCGGGTGCTGCTGCTCAACACCGATCCGGCCGAGACCTTCCGGGTCGCGGTCGGCGACCGCATCGCCCAGCTGGTGATCACCCCGATCGCGCTCGCCGAGCCGGTCGAGGCACCCGAGCTGACGGAATCGGCCCGAGCTGGCGGCGGCTTCGGCTCCAGCGGCCGCTGAGGCTCAGTCAGACGCCGGCGGCGGTGCGGGCGCTCTCGTGGGCGGCGGCCTCGAAGGCGTCGTCCAGCGGCTCCAGCTCCGGGCGGGCGCCGTAGCGGCGCTCCAGCGCGACCGCGATCAGGTGATCGGCGAGCCAGGCGTTCTTCGGCAGCAGCGGTCCGTGCAGGTAGGTCCCGATCAGGTTGTGCCGCCGCACGCCCTCGAGTCCATCGACGCCATTGTTGCCATGGCCCTCGACCACCCGGCCCAGCGGCTGCACGCCGGTGCCGAGGTAGGTGCGGCCACCGTGGTTCTCGAAGCCGGCGATCAGCTGTGCCCCGGGACCGAGGTCGGCCTCGATCGCGACGTTCCCGATCAGCCGCGGGCCCGGCTCGCGCACGGTCTCCAGATCGGCGAGGCCAAGGCCCGGGAGCTTCTCGTCGTCTAGCTGATAGCTGTGCCCCAGCAGCTGGTAGCCGCCGCAGACGGCGAGCAGGACGGCACCGCTCTCGACTGCCGCAGCGAGGTCGCCGCGCTTGCTGGCGACCATGTCGGCGGCAACCATGCGCTGGTCGCGGTCCTGACCGCCGCCGATGTAGAAAAGGTCGTGGGCGGTGGGGTCGACGGGGACGCCGGGCCCTGCCCCGTCGTGCCGGAAGCCGATCCCGCGCCACTCACAGCGCCGCTGCAGGAAGAGGATGTTGCCGCGGTCGGCGTAGATGTTCATCTGCTCCGGGTAGAGGCTGAGGACGCGCAGCTCCATCAGGCTTCCCTCTCGAGAACTACCACCGTGGAGCTGACGTGGAGCTCGGTGGCGGGAATCTCGCGCCTCTCCAGTGGCACGAATCCAGAGGCCATGCCCTCGCCCTCGAGCTCGGCGGCGGAGAGCGTGCGAATCCTGATCTCGTTGTCTTCCTCGCTCAACTCACCAGCCGGGGAGACGGTCTGGCGCAGGCGGCGAATCACGATCTCCTCGCCGATGTCGACCGCGTCCAGGGGCAGGCTGGAATAGACCCAGCCGTCGACCTCGCGCACGTCGGGCAGCGGCGCTGGCCCTTCGGCGGCCTCGGGCAGCTGCTCGACGATCGCCAGGGCGATTCGTCCCCCGGGAAGCAGATGGGAGGCGACGCAGCCGAGGCACTCGAGGCGATCGTCCTCGCCCCTCAGCAGCTGGGCCAGTTGCATTGGCGCCAGGGCGAGGGCGATGTCGGTGTCCAGCTCGAAGGCCCGGGCATCGCCGAGAACGGGCCGCAGGGACAGGCCAGACGCCCGCTCGCCCAGTGTCTCGACCAGCTCAGGGTCGACGTCGAGCCCGACGACGGTGTGCCCCCGGCGGGCCAGGTGCAGGGCGACGCGGCCGGTGCCGCAGCCAAGGTCGAGGATCGGGCCATCGGCCTCGTTCGCCAGCTCCTCCCACAGCGCCAGATCAGCGGTGTAGGCGCCGCACTCGGCGTCATGCCAGACCGCCGCGCTCATCGCCAGAACTCCTTGGCCAGGCCGCGGTCAGAGAGCAGCTTGCGCAGCTCCAGCAGGGCGGTGTAGGTGGGGAGGGCGAAGAGTCGGTCCGGGGCCGCCGCGACCGCACGATCGAGCGAGGCCTCGATCCCGGGGACGACCTCGATCGACTCCTCCGGCCAGCCCGCGTACTTCAGCCGCAGCGCCATCTCCGGCGCCCGCGTCCCGGCGCAGACGACCCGCCTGACGGCGCCGCTCAGCAGCTCGAAGTCGGCGTCCCACACCCAGGAGACGTCGCGGCCGTCGGCGATCCGGTCGTTGAGCCCGATCCAGAGGTCGACCTGCTCCGCCCCCGCCTCGAGGCGCAGCGTGCGCAGCACCTCGTTGGCGCCGGCCGGATTCTTGATCAGCAGCATCGACACAGGCTTACCCGCGACCTCGATCGTCTCAACCCGACCAAAAGCTGCCCTAAATTCACCTAGCGACGCGACGATCCGCTCCGGTGCGACTCCGAGGCGGAGGCCGGCCGCGACCGCGCCCAGGGCGTTGTAGACGTTGTAGAGGCCCGGCAGCGGTAGTTGCAGCTTGATCTCGCCGCCGGGGATGCGGATCGTGCTCCGCGAGCCCTCCATCCCGCGCAGCTCGATCGTCGTGGCTGCCACCTCGGGGCGCGGCCGCTCAGCACCGCAGCTCGGGCAGGAGTAATGGCCAAGGTGGCCGACGAAGGCGCGGTCGTAGACGTAGGGGCGACCGCAGCGGCGGCAATGCTTGGCGTCGAACGCGTGCTGCAGCTCCGGCAGCGCCTGCGTGTTGTCCTCGATCCCGAAATAGAAGACGCCGTCACGCCGCTGCCCCTCGGCATCGCGTCCGAGGTCAGCGATCAGCGGATCGTCAGCGTTGAGGACGAATCCGGTGTGACCGGCGCGGGCAGCCACCGTCCGCGCCCACTCGTCGGCCAACGCCTCCATCTCGCCGTAGCGGTCGAGCTGGTCGCGAAAGAGGTTGCCCAGGACGATCAGCGAGGGATTCAGCTGTTCCGTGACGCGCGGCAGCCACGCCTCGTCGACCTCGAAAAGGCCCTCGTGGCCGCGCTGCTCGAGCAGGGCCGTCGCCACTCCCCAGGTCATATTCGAGCCAGCGCGATTGTGGACCGGCTGGCGCCCGTCGGCTTCCAGCAACGCGGCGATCATGCCCGCGGTCGTGGTCTTGCCGTTGGTGGCGCTGACGATCGTCGTACCCCGATCGAGGCCGGCGCCAAGACGGGCGATCGCATCGGGCGCGAGCCGCAGCAGCACCCGTCCCGGCAGGGTCGTGCCGCCGCCGCGGCCGCTGGCCCGGCTGGCGGCGCCAATCGCCCGCGAGGCAGCGACCTTGGCGCCGAAAAGCGGTCCCCGCCGCCTGCGCACCGCCGCCGGCTGGGAGCTCAAATCGCGGCCGGGGCCGGCACGAGCACGCTGAGGGCACGTGGAAGCACCCGCAGCGAGGCCGGCAGATCGGTGAGGTGCTCGCCGTCGGCGTAGACGGGAAACGGCTTGCTGGCGCTCAACTCTAGGTGGGGAGCACGGAAAACACGCACCTCGTCCTTCTCGACATGAGTGCCCTTGAACACCTTCGGCAGGTTACCCACGAAGCGCAGCTTGCTGACCACGCCGACGGTGACGATGTCGAACTCGCCGTCATCCAGCTCGGCGTCTGGGGCGATGAACATGCCGCCGCCGATCGCCCTGCTGTTGGCGACCGAGACCGAATAGCCGGTCAGCCGCATCCGTTCCTCGTCGACGCGGATCGTGAAGCGCGCCGGCTTCCAGGTGAGGAGGGTGCGGAGCGCCGCGTAGGGGTAGACCAGGGCGCCGCGCAGGAAGTGGGTTTCGTCGGCGCGGCGGTTGGCTTCCGAGTCGAAGCCGACGCTGACGATGCCAAGGAAGCGCTTGCCGTTGACCTCGCCGACGTCGATGCGGCGGCTGTGCCCCGCGAACAAGGCCTCGACCGCCTGCTCGGGCTCGCTGGGGATCCCCAGCACTCGCGCGAGGTCGTTGCCGCGACCGCCGGGGATGATGCCCAGGGGCGTCTCGGAACCGGCCATGGCGCCGCCGATCGCACCCAGCAGGCCGTCGCCGCTCATCGCCACCGGCAGCTCGCCGACTTCGACCGCCCGCAGGGCCTGCTCAGCGCCGTGCTCGAGGCCTTTGGTGCGCTGCACGCGAAAGACTGCGCGGCGCGCATCGAGCGCCTGCTCGACCCGCGGCAGCAGCTTCATCGTCCTCCCGCCAGCCGAGGCCGGGTTGACCAGCAGCGTCAGCGGCATCCCCTCGATATCCATGCGCTCGGCAGCCTAATCGGCGCGCGGCCTCGGTCCGTCCCCGCGCAGGCGGGCGACAGAGAAGCTGCCATCGCCGGCGGCGGCGGTCTCGAGCAGCTCGATTCCACGCCGTCGCAGCCGCCGGCGCAACAACCAACCGCTGAGCCCTGCAGTCGGCTCCGGGTCGCTGGAGCGGACGAGGAGCAGTTGGCCCCCCGGGCGCAGGACGCGGGCGATCTCGGCCGCCGCAGGGCGGCCGTCGACCTGGGCGACGAGGTCGAAGAAATCATCCGGGTAGGGGAGGGCGCCGGGACGGCCCACCTTGAAGGCAACCCGGCCCTCCGGATCGAGCCCGACCCGAGCGGTTGCGGCGCGCACGCGCTCGGCGGAGCGATCGACTCCCCGCACCCGCGCCGCCGGGAACTCCCGGGCCAGGAACAGAGCGCCGTCGCCGTCGCCGCATTCGATCTCGAGCACCCGCTCCGGCGCCGGCACCACGCGGAGCGCGGCGGCAGCCAGCGGCGTCAGCGGCGGCGTCGACATCCACTCGATCGTAAGTGCATTAAGGTTCGGCGCCAATGGAGGGGCAGGCCGACCGACGCTGGATCATCCTCGCCGTTTTCGCGCTGGTCGCGATCGGCGTCGTCGCCGCGATCCTGATCTCGCGTGGCGGCGGCGACGACAGCGACACGACCGCCGCGGCAGCCAGCACCGATGGCTGCGAGCAGGTCGAAATTCCGGCAGCGAAGCAGGTCTCCTTCAAGGCACCGGAGCAGGTGCTGAAGAAGGGTGAAGAAGCGACCGCGGTCGTCGACACCAGCTGCGGGACCTTCGAGATCGCCCTCGACACCGAGCGCGCCCCGAAGACCGCCAACTCCTTCGCCTTCCTGGCCGATGAAGGCTTCTACGACGATCTCAGCTTCCACCGCATCGTTCCCGAATTCGTCATCCAGGGCGGCGATCCGGAAGGCACCGGGACCGGCGGGCCCGGCTACAGCGTCGAGGAGAAGCCACCGGCCAACCTCGCCTACACGAAAGGCATCGTGGCGATGGCGAAGAGCTCGGCCGAGCCTCCCGGCACCTCCGGCAGCCAGTTCTACGTGGTCACCGGCGCCGACGCCGGCCTGCCGCCCGAATACGCCCTCGTCGGCAAAGTCAGCGAGGGCCTCGACGTGGTCGAGCGGATCGGCAACCTTGGAACGCCGAGCGAAAAACCGAAACAGCCCGTCCTGATCGAAACGATCACGATCGAAAAGGGCTAGCCACAGCGGCTAAGCTGGCGCCGTGGCAAAGCTCAACGTAGGCGACTCCGCCCCCGACTTCGAGCTCCCGGGCACGGGCGACAAGACCTATCGCCTCTCCGACTACCGCGGCCGTAAGGTAGTCCTCGCCTTCTACCCCGGCGACTTCACCGCCGTCTGCACCAAACAGTTCTGCTCCTACCGGGACCAGGGCGACAAGCTCGAGGGCCTCGGCGCCGACGTGCTGGGGATCTCACCGCAATCGGTCGATTCGCACGAGCGCTTCGTCGAGGAGAAGCGGCTCAACGTGCCGCTGCTGGCCGACGAGGACAAGAGCGTCGCCAAGGCCTACGGCGTGCTCGCCGGACCGATGGTGCGGCGAGCGATTTTCGTCATCGACGAGGAGGGCATCGTCCGCCACCGCAAGGTCACGCTGGCGGGGCTCTCCTACGAGTCGGTCGACGACCTCGAGCGCGCAGTCGCCGCGATCGGCTGATGCCGCCCGCCGCGGCGGCGCCGTTCGTCGTCGGCGGGGCGCCGGCGATCCACGGCGAGGTCGCCGGGGAGGGCCCGCCGATCGTCCTCTGCCATGGGATCACCGCCAGCCGCCGCTACGTCCACCACGGCTCCCGCGCCCTGGAGCGGGCCGGGCACAGGGTCATCGCCTACGACGCCCGCGGCCACGGCGAGTCCGACCCGGCGCCGCCTGGCGAGGGTTATGGATACCCGTGGCTGGTCGCCGACCTGGAGCGCGTCGTTGCCGCCGAGGTGGGGGAGGGCGCCTTCGTCCTCGCCGGCCACTCGATGGGCGCCCACACCGCGGTCGCCTATGCGCTGCGACACCCGGAGCGCCTCATCGGCCTGGCGCTGATCGGGCCCGTCTACGATGGGGAGATAGATCCGGACTCACTCGCGTACTGGGACGGCCTCGCCGCGGCGCTGGAGAGCGGCGGGGTGGACGGCTTCGTCGACTACATCGACCGCAACCAGGCAATCGACCCGGCCTGGCGCGACTCGGTCCTTGGCTTCACTCGCGCCCGGATGCTGCTGCACCGACATCCCCAGGCGCTGGTCGAGGCGCTGCGCCAGGTCTGCCGCTCGCGGCCCTTTGAATCGATGGCGGAACTGGAGGCGCTGGAGATGCCGGCCCTGGTCGTCGCCAGCCACGATGCGGCCGACCCCGGCCACCCGTACGCCGTCGCCGCCGCCTACGCCGAGCGCCTGCCGAAGGCGCGGCTGGTGAGCGAGAAAGAGGGGGAATCACCCCTGGCCTGGCAGGGAGGCAGGCTCTCGCGGCAGTTAGCTGGCTTTTACGCAGAGGCTCTATCGTCATCGCTGTGAATTTCCCGACCGAAGGCACTCTGCGGCGGATCATCGCCTTCGTGGCGGCCCTCGGGATCGGCGTCGCCACCTACATCGCGATCGCCGATTCTGGCGGTGGGGCGCCGGCCTGCCTGGCCGGCGGCGGTGGCTGTGAGACCGTCGCCAACAGCACCTACTCGCACGTCGCCGGGGTCAACATCGCGATCTTCGGCATCGTCGGCTACGTCGGCATCTTCCTCACGGCCTTTTTCGTCAACGACCTGGCCCGCTTCGGCGGCTTCGCGCTGGCGCTCGGCGGGTTTGGCTACAGCGTCTACCTGACCTACCTGGAGATCTTCAAGATCGAAGCGATCTGCCAGTGGTGCGTGGCCAGCGCCGTGCTGATGACGATCCTCTTCGCCCTCAATGCCACGCGCCTGATCGGCTACGCCGGGGTCGGCAACGGCACCGGGCCCGAACGAGCCGACGCCAAGCCTGCCTAGACCTACAGGAGGACCGATGAGCAACAAACGCGAGCGGGAGAAACGTCGCGAGGAGCGGCTGCAAGAGGAGTCGAAAGCCGGCGCCGGTGAGCGCCGCACGCGACTGCTCCAGTTCGCTGCCGCCGCGGTCTTCCTGGTCATCGCCGTGGTCCTGGTCCTGATCGTCGTCAACTCCGGCAGCAACGGCGGCGACGCCGAGAATCTGACCGGAGTCGCCGAGGTGGACGAGCTCGTCGGGGGGATCCCGCAGCAGGCGCTAGTCCTCGGCGATCCCAAAGCGAAAGTCGAACTGGTCGAGTACGGCGACCTGCAGTGCCCGGTCTGCAAAACGTACTCGGAAAAATTCCTGCCGTCGATTATCGAAAACAAGGTCAGGAATGGCGAGGCGAAGCTCGTCTTCCGCAACTTCGCCTTCCTCGGGGAGCAGTCCCCGACGGCCGGCGCCGCGGCGGTGGCCGCGGGCGCCCAAGGGCGCGGCTGGGAGTACCTGGAGCTCTTCTACAAGAACCAGGGCGTCGAGAACTCCGGCTACGCCGACGACGAATTCCTCACGGCGATCGCCGAAGGGGCCGGCGTCAAAGACATCTCCAAATGGAACGAAGACCGCAAGGGCGCCAAATTCACCGGCGAGGTCGACCGAACCACCGAAGAAGCCCAGCAACTCGGGGTGACCGGGACGCCGACCTTCGCGGTCAAAGGCCCGAGCACCAACGGCCTCGAAATCATCGGCACCCCGAGCTCACCCGGGGAAGCAGAAGAGGCGATCGACAGCGCCGGTTGAGGTGATCAGCCCGGCGTTTTCGCCCGGGTTTACATAAGCACCATTATCGTGCGTTGGATCGGCGGCTGCGGGGGTCAACTACCCGCTATCGCGATCTTGACCAACCGCTTGACGACGCTGTATGGCTGATCCGAAGCCGCGACCGACGACGGCGACGCACCCGGGTGGTCGGGCGCGATGCGGACGCACAGCGCCCCGGGCCTGACCCGGAACCGCAGTGGCGGCTCGAGCGTCACCGCCTCGCCGTCGATGCCGAGCGGGACTGGCTCCTCGCACTCGACTTCGAGCTCGGAGGCGCTCAGCCGGCGCCAGCGTGCTGGCTGGCCGCTCCCCGGCGCCGGCGGATGGAAGTCGACGATCCCAAGGACTCCCTCGTCGAGGCGCGGTCTGGTGCCAGAGCCAGGCCTCGGGCCGAGCAGGTAGACATTGTTGGAAACCAGCATCAGCGCCGTGCTGGTCTGCTCGGCGCCGCCGGGATCGGTCCAGTGCAATTGCGCCGGTTCGCCGTCGGGCCCGAGCGTGTCGGTCAGCGTGTTCAGCAGGGTCGGCAGCTTCGACTCGCGGTAGCGCTCCTGGCTCACCGCCTCTGCGTAGACCCCGAGTGAGACGTTGTTGACGAAGACCCTGCCGTTCACCTCGCCCAGGTCTACATAACGCTCGCCCCCGTCGATGAAGGCATCGAGGGCGCCGACGACGTCGTCGCGGTCGACCCCGAGGTCGAGCGCGAAGTGGTTCCGCGTTCCAGAGGGAATGCAGGCGTAGGGAAGGTCGTGCTCGGCGGCGATCGCGGCCACCAGTGCCTGCGAGCCGTCTCCCCCGGCCATCGCCAAGCCGTCCGCGCCCCTGCCAACCGCCTCGCGCACGAGGCGCTCCAGATCCTCCCCGTCGCCGAGCTCGGCGACCTCGATGCCGCGCCGCCGCGCCTCCTCGACCAGGCCGACTTCGCCTGCTCGCCCGTCGCCGGAGCGCGGATTGACGAACAGCACTGGGACCCGAGGCGGCGCCGCTCGTGGCAGCCTGGAATCGGGACGCAGGGCGACGCGGGAACCGGCCACTCCCACTGCGAAGGCGCCCGCGACCGCGAGCCACGCGAATCCGTGGCCGGCGAGAATCGTGTCCACAATCGCGAGGACGATCAGCAGCAGGGCGCCGCCCAATCCCAACATGCGGCGTGCACCGCGGTGCAGCAGGCCGTACCAAGCTGCAACCAGAGCCCAGAACACCCCGAAAAGAGCGCTCGGGCCGTCGGGAAAGTCGGCGATGAGGAGGTAGGCGGTGACGCCAAGAGCGACGGCGGCACCGAGGAGGGCGGCGAGAGCTCCGGCCCGGCGGCTCATATCATCGCCCTGTGGCTGACTGGCTCAGCGAGGCGAAGACCATCGACGCTGCCGTCTACGGCGCGATCGCCGGGTCCGAGACGCCGACCGTCGATACCGCCATGCGGCGCCTGACCGAGGCTGCCGACTACAGCAAGCTCTGGCTCGGTTCGGCGGCGGGCCTGGCTCTGCTCGGCGGCGACAAAGGACGCCGGGCGGCGATGCACGGGCTCGCCGCGCTCGGAATCGCTTCCGCCTTCGCCAACCTCGTCGCCAAGCCCCTGACCACGCGCCGCCGCCCCGAGCGCCGGGAGTTGGAGGAGCTGGCACGGCGCCACGTGCCGATGCCGCGCTCGAGCTCGTTCCCCTCCGGCCACACCGCCTCGGCCTTCGCCTTCGCGACCGGCGCCGGCAGCGTCCAGCCGGCGCTCTCGGCGCCGCTGCGGGCGCTGGCGACGCTGGTCGGCTACTCGCGCGTCCATACCGGCGTCCACTATCCCGCAGATGTCCTTGCGGGCGCCTTCATCGGCGTCAGCGCCGCCGAGCTGGCCACCCGCCTGCTCGACCGGCGCTAAACGGCCCGCACGGCGCGGCCCTGGACCAAAGGCTCGACGATCGGCGGGGCCTTGGGAAGTTTGTCGCGCCGGACGTCGGACAGCTCCAGCGGCGAGGCGGCGATCGTCGCCACCGTGTCGCGGTTGCAGTGGCAGCCGTCGCCGAGAAAGCGCCAGGGGCGTTCGAGCCGGTCCTGCCAGCGGGCGAGGCCCGGATCCTGTGAGCGCACGTGCTCGATGAAGAGCAGCTGCCCGCCCGGCTTCAGCACGCGCGCGATCTCGGCGATCGCCGCTTTCGGCTCCGGGACCGTGCAGAGGACGAGCGTGACCACGGCGGTGTCGAAGCTGGCGTCCTCGAACGGCAGCCGTTCGGCCGGCGCTTCCTCGACGCTGGCCGTGCGGCCCGACGCGGCGAGTTTCTCCCGCAGCTGCTTCGTCATGTACGGGTCGGGCTCAGCCAGGATGAGCTCCTCGACCAGCTCCGGATACAGCTCGATGTTGGCTCCGGTCCCGGCGCCCAGCTCGAGCACCCTCCCCCGCGCTGCGGCCAGCAGCCGCCGCCGCATCTCCCGCAGACCGGCCTCTTCCGTCGCCTTGAAGGCGCGGTCATAAAGCGTGCTGAACCCGCGTCCCCAGGTCGCGTCGTAGAGGCGCCCCACCGGGGGCCCGACCTCAGGCGGCGTCGCGCTGAGGCGCCGGCTGCCCTGCCGGAGCCTCAGCGGCGTCGGACTCAGTTGCCGCCGCGGCCCGCTCCTCGTAGGCGTGGCGGGCGCCGTGGTCGACCTCGAACATCAGCTTGTGACCGCCCATCAGGCGGCCGATCGCGTCGGTAGCGCGGCGCGGCATCAGGGCCGCGAAGCGGGTCATCGCCGCGTTGGAGCGCGGCACGTAGACGTCGAAGCGGCCGAGCTCGAGCGCGTCGACGATCTCGTTGGCGACGTCCTCCACCTCGACCGGTTTGATCCATTTCTGGCTCAGGCCCGAGGTCAGTTCGGTGTTGACGACGGTCGGCATCACGCAGTGGACTTCGACCCCGGTGTCGCGCAACTCCGCCCGCACCGCCTCGCTGATCCCAACCACCGCGTGCTTGGTCCCGGCGTAGGTGGCGATGCCCGGCAGCGCCGTTTTCCCGGCCTGCGAGGCGATGTTGACGATGTGACCGCTGCCGCGCGGGCGGAAGCGCTCGATCGCCAGCTGGTTGCCGACGATGACGCCGTAGATGTTGATGTCGAGCTGGCGGCGGATCGAGTCGTCGGACTCGTCGACCAGCGCCGTCACCGGCATGATCCCGGCGTTGTTGATGATCACGTCGAGCGGGCCCAGCTGGCGCTCGGTCTCGGTCAGGAACCGCTCCTGGGAGGCGCGGTCGGTGACGTCGAGCGGCAGCGCGATCGTGCCGCCGCCGAGCCCGGTGGCGGTCTGCTCCGCCAGCTCCAAGTCGAGGTCGCCGATGGCGACGCGGCAGCCTTTGCGCACCAGTGCCGTCGCGGTCGCCTTGCCGATCCCCCGGGCGCCGCCCGTGATCGCCACGACCTTGCCGTTCAGTGAGCGCCGTTGCTTCGCCATCGGTTCCTCCTCGTTGGTGCGGTGAGCCTCAGCTCACCGGCTTGTAGACGGTGACCACGGCGGCGCCGCCGAGGCCGATGTTGTGCTGGAGCGCCACCTTGGCGTCCTCGACCTGCCGCTTCTCGGCCTGACCGCGCAGCTGCCAGGTCAGTTCCGAGCACTGCGCCAGGCCAGTGGCACCGAGCGGGTGGCCCTTGGAGATCAGCCCGCCGGAGGGGTTGACGACGACGTCGCCACCGAAGGTCGTCGCTTCCGCCTCGACCAGCTTGTGCGCCTCGCCCTCGGCGGCGAACCCGAGCGCTTCATAGGTGATCAGCTCGTTGGCGCTGAAGCAGTCGTGCAACTCGCAAACGTCGACTTCGCCGGCGCTCACTTCGGCCTCGGCGTAGGCGCGGTCGGCGGCCAGCTTCGACATGTCGGCGCCGACGATCGTCATGCAGTCGGCGTCCTCGGCAAAGGTGGAGGAGAGGTCGGTGACCATCGACTGGCCGGCGATCTCGATCGCCCGGTCCCAGAGGTCATGCTCGTCGACGTAGCGCTCGGAGGCGACGATTCCGCAGGCGGCGCCATCGGAGGTCGGCGAGCACTGCAGCTTGGTCAGCGGGTCGTGGATCATTTTCGCCGCCTTGATGTCCTCCAGCGAGTACTCGTCCTGGAACTGGGCGTAGGGGTTGTTGACCGAGTGCTTGTGGTTCTTCCAGCCGATCCAGGCGTAGTGGTCGGGGGTCGAGCCGTACTTCTGCATGTGGTCGCGGCCGGCGTTGCCGAACATCTGCGGGGCCGGCGGCGACTGCTCCGGGTCGCGGATCTCGAACATCCGCATCGCGTGCTTGTCGAGCGCGTTGGTGCGGTCGGTGTACTTGACGCCGAGGCTGCCGGGCTCCATCTTCTCGAAGCCGAGCGCCAGGGCGCAGTCGACGAGGCCGCCCTTGACCGCCTGACGGGCCAGGAACAGGGCCGAGGAGCCGGTCGAGCAGTTGTTGTTGACGTTGACGACCGGGATCCCGGTCAGGCCGAGCTGGTAGAGCGCCCGCTGGCCGTAGGTCGAGTCGCCGTAGCAATAGCCGGCGTAGGCCTGCTCGACGTCGGTGTAAGGGATGCCGGCGTCGGCGAGCGCCTTCTCCCCCGCCTCCTTGGCCCAGTCGGGGTAGTCGCCCTCCTTGGTGCCGGGCTTCTCGAACTTGGTCATGCCGACACCGATTACGAACGTGCGGTTGCTCAACTCTGGCTCCTTGAAGTCTTCCGCGCCTGCGGTCGCGGTTTGGCTGCGTAGCCAGGAATCTACCGGACCGCTGCATCTTCGCCCGGATTGGGCCAGATCGCGAAGGCCAAAAAGGCGATCAGTATGCCGAGTGCGGTGCCGGTCGCGCGCTCGTCGACGGCCTCCCAGGCCTTCTCGCCGATGGTGTCGGAGAGGAGGACGACGTAGACCGTGATCGACGCCGTGAACAGTGCGTACTGCACGGTCAAGAGGCCAAAGGTAAGCCCGGCGGCGACGGTGAGGATCGCGCCGTTGATCAGATCGTCGCCGCGGAACGCCTCCGCGGCCGCGGTCGCAATCACCAGGCCGATCACGGTCCCGACCGCGCGCAGGATCAGTCGCTTGTGCGTCTCGCCGATTTCCGGGCGCATCACGAAGAGGATCGTCAGCGGGATCCAGAACCCGTGCACCCGCAGGCCGAGCAGGCGATAGAGAGCGACGCCGACCGCGAGCGCGATGCCGAAGCGGACCGCATGGCGGGCGACCGGCGAGTCCATGGTCCAATTCGAGCGCAGCGCCGCGAGCGCGGCGGGCCTGTTCCAGCCGCTCTCCTCGTCGTCAGGGGTGCGGTCGGCGAAGACCCAGACGAGCAGCGACCAGGCCGCCTGCATCAGCCCGCCGAGCGTCGCGTAGAGCAGCGCCGGGGCGGCGTCGGAAACCGGCAGGAAGAGCCCCTGGGCGACCATCAGGGCGAGCGAGATGGAGAGGCCGAGGGTCGCGAGGCGCAACGAGACCGCGAAGCAGTAACCCGCGGCGGCGCCAAGCAGTCCCATCGCCAGCACCGCAACGGGTGCCGACTGGGAGCTGAGGATCCCAACCGCAGCGGCGATCCCGATCAACGGCGCCGCTATCGCCTGCCAGGCGGCGCGCGGCCGTGCCGGCGCGTCGAGGCCGGGAAAGCCGGCGAGCAGGGCGCCGGTCGCGATCGCTCCCTGGGTCGGGTAGTCGAAGCCGAACTCGATCGCGAGCGAGATCCCAATCGGCACCGCGATCAAGGCGCCGCGCCGCAGCGCCGGGCCCGGCTCGCTCGGCCCGATCGCGAACAGGGGCGAGGCCCGCAGCCGGCGGGCGGTGCCAGCGGCATTGAAGAGGCGCCCCGGCGCGCGGCCGGGTGCCTTGCTGGGGGTATCCTCAGGAGTCTTGGTCAACGCGGTTCTCAGCTCCGATCCTGCTGCTGGAGTCGGCATCTTCGCCGCCCTCGCGGCGGGAGTCATCTCCTTCCTCTCGCCCTGCGTGCTGCCACTGGTCCCTGGCTACCTCTCGGCGGTCACCGGTGTCTCCGCTAACGAGCTCGAGGATGCCGGCTGGCGCCGCGTTCTCGGCCCGAGTTTGCTCTTCGTCGCCAGCTTCTCGGCGATCTTCATCCTCCTCGGCCTCACCGCGACCGGCCTCGGCTCGACGCTGCAGGACCACAAGGAGTTGCTGACCAAGATCTCGGGGGCGCTGATCATCGCCATGGGCGTTCTCTTCGTCTCTTCCCTCTTCGTCGTCCGTCTCAACCGCGAGTGGCACGTCGACGCCTTGTTGGAACGTGCCGGTAGGGGCGGCCCGATCGTGGCCGGCGCAGCCTTCGCAATCGCCTGGACGCCGTGCATCGGCCCGACCCTCGGCGCCATCCTCTCCGCCGCGGCGCTCTCCGACTCAGCCGCCCGCGGCGGCTTCCTGCTCGCCGTCTACTCGGCCGGCCTGGCGATCCCCTTCATCGCCACCGCCCTCGCCTTCTCCCGCATGACCACCGCCTCCGCCGTCGTCAAGCGCCACTACCAGGCGATCGTCGCCACCGGCGGCGTGATCCTGATCGCGATGGGCGTCCTGATCTGGACCGGCGAGCTGTTCCAGCTCAACATCGAGGTTCAGAACTGGATGGAACAGTCGGGCCTCGACTTCTGGAATTCGGTCTGAGGCCGAAACTTTCTGTCCGATCCTCCCCGTAATCTGCCACACTTAGAAAGGATGGTCGTGGGGATTCGCACCTGCTGTCTTTGCGGGCAGCATCCGCTGAAATAAGCGGCTGAAGGTGGCCCCGGTCCATCCTTTCTTCATCTTTTGGCAGGGGGATGGGGTTGCTGCATCGGGTTTACGTGGACGAGGCGGGGGATCGAGGCATCTCGAAAAGGTCGGGCTGTCACTTCGTCGTCTCCGGAGTCGTCGTGGCCGATCCAAATGAGGGCGAGCTCAGAGACTGCCTGCGGCGACTGCGCACCGACCTCGGTCGCGGGCCGGACGACGTGCTGCACTTCGTCAAGTTCAGCCACTCGCAGCGGCTGAAGGCTGTCCAGGACATCGCCGCGTCGCCTTTGGCCACAGTCATCAACGTGATCGTCCACAAGGATCTGATCGGGCAACCATTCCCCAGCGGGAACATGGCCCACATATCCCGGCCCGATCCGATGTACCTATGGGCACTGCGGCTGCTGCTCGAGCGCGTCTCTTGGTTCGTCGATGACGCCGGGGGCGACGCGATCGTGACCTTTGCCCACCTCAAGGGCTTCAAGGCCCAGAAGCTTCACGACTACCGGGCTGCGCTGGAAGGGAATGGCGATACCGGCGTCCGCTGGTCGGTCTTCGCCGGCCACCCATTCCGCATCGAGAGCCCGAAGTCAGTCGAACTGCTGCAGGTGGCCGATGTCACCGCCTCCGCCCTCCTCAGAGCGATCGAGCCGGATGCATATGGCAATACGGAGATGAGGTACGTCGACGAGCTACGGCCGAAGCTGTACCGCCGTGGGGACGGGGACATCACCTCGTACGGACTGAAGGTCTTCCCGACTGCCGTTGCCGAAGCAACCGGCCCCCTCGCCTTCTTGCGAGAGCTCTAGCTGGAGCTGCGCTAGTTGGTGCGCGGCGCGACGGTCTCCAGCTCTTTGCCGACCGCCTCGGTGATCTCCAGGCCGTCGTCTTCCAGGTCGCGGGAGCAGACGATGCGGAAGCGGCCGGTGCCGATCTCGCCGTCGGGCACTACCGGGAGGCCGCGGATCGTGTCCCAGCCCAGCCGTTCGACCTCGAACGGGTTCATTCGCACCTCAGCCGCCGGGAACGGGCAGTTCGAGTTGTGCTGGTCGATCGCCTTGGAGATCGCCTCCAGGTTCTTCGCCTCGGGGGAAGCCACGGCCCAAGTCTAGGACGGGAAGCGAAGCGCGTCCGTCCCTCCTCCCTCCTACCATCGACGGGTGGCCGCTAAGCGGACGATCGCTCATCTCGACATGGACGCGTTTGGAGTGGCAAAAGCTCGAGCCAATCTGCGGCGATGGGCTTAACCGCCCTCTATGGGAGGAGCTTGACACCAGCCTCGTAGCTCTCGACAAGCTCGGGGAAATGCCGCTGGAACCGCATATCTCCCGTCGTTTTCCGGCCGGTGAAGTACCCGCCCACGACTCCATTCTGTCGATTCTGCGGAGCCGACAGGATGGCGGTTCCATAGTGGGTCTGGCTTCGGTGCTTGACGTCATCGTTGGGATGATTCTCGTAGACGTAGAGCAAGCGGCAAACCCCATCCTCGTCGGCCCTCAGCGCAGCGAAGATTGACTTCGACCGCGATTCATTGGTTAGGAGACGAGCCGATATCGACCAGAAGTTCTGGCGAATGACTAGGAAGACGGACGGGTCTGGGTCGATCCTTTTTCCGGTTTCTGGGTCCTCCCAGGTCGACGCCACTTCACCGAACCAGGTTCCGCGCAAGATGGGTCGCCCAACGAGTCGCCGAAGGCCGGGTTGGCGCCATGCCCAGCGATCAAAAATCACCAGCCCAACAACCGCGAGACTAACTGCTGGTCCAATCGGCGCAAGCCACTCCGTCGCGCCTTCGGGCGAGTGCCCGCGGATCACAGAGTTGATCAGCAGCGCCGCAAGGACCAGGGCAGCAGTCACGTACAGGACAGACTTGGACGGCACCGACTAGTTTCCTTCGATGTCGTTCCAAGCAGCATGTGCGAATGCCGAGGCCTCAGCGGCGGTCCAGGTCTGACCGCTTCGCCAGAGCCACTTGAGGGCGTTGACCTCCACCCAATCCTTGTGGTTCCCGTCGTTGATCTCATTCCAGAGCCGGGCCAGCACATCCAGGGTTGCCTGTTTTAAGGCAGATGAGCGAAAGACCGAATCGGGGAGGTTGAAGAGCAAACTCTCGATAAAGAAGCCATGCACCTCTTTCGTGATGACGCCGCGCTTCAGCATGTCGTTCTCGAGCCGCTTCAAAGCCCTCACGATTTGCTTGTAGCGCTGCCCGGTATCTACGTTCTTAACGTTGCCGTTCTTGCGGTTCTGATCGGGCCAGTTCTCGATTGAACGGCCCGTCTTGGGATAGAGGCGAATCCCCACATGGGGCTGGCGATTCGGCGCGTCGTAGCGCTCGTGCCGATAGCAGGGAACAACGTCTGCGTCCAACGTCGTCGTTCCCCGGGTGACAGTGATCGCCTTGTTCCCGGAGTTGTCGACCGCATCAGGACCGAACGCAGCGAAGAGCGCCTCTTCGACCCAGCGCCGATACTCCGCCGGCTCTGGACCTTGAGTGCTAAGCGTCACGCCTAGCTGAGGCCAGTCAAGGTCGGCGGCGCTATTCGACTTTGAGAGATACGACCACGCCTTCCATTCAACGGCAATGTCGACGTCCGAGTCCTGACGAACGTTCGTGTTGTTCGCGTAGGAGCCCTTGACGAAGATGCGTACGTTCCCGGCGAGCCGCGCATCTGCCTCAATGGCTTTGCGTATCCGCTTTTCCGTCCGCTCCGCGTCAGCTTGCTCGGTGTCGGAAGCGGGTCCAATCGAGTTTCTGAGCCAGGTCTCCCAGTTCCTTGCTACCTGCGTCTGCATGCGAGCCTTTCCGCCTTCTTCAGCGACCCTTGGCCGACCGCGACGACGTTGTTGCCGCCGACAGGATCGATAGGTTTCACCCTCGCTGAGTACCGGCCTGTTTTTCTTACGGATTTGCGACTGGTCAGCGTAGTTCCGCCTGACGGCGGAAAAGCGTGTCGCGTTTTCCCCGAATTTGCGGGCTTCTGGCGACAGTTTTGGGACGGCTCATTGCCTGACCCGTCTCCTCGCTGTTGCCCCCAAGGTCTCGGTCCGAGGCCCGTAGCGAACACACGTTCGCTCCGCCGCCGCACCCGGTAAGTTCAGGGTCGTGTCCTCGATTGCTGACTGGCCCCGTGTGGTCGCAATTGTGGATATGGACGCCTTCTACGCGTCGGTCGAGCTGCGTCGGCGGCCGGAGCTGAGGGGGAAACCGGTGGTGGTTTGCGGGTCGGGACCGCGGGCCGTGGTGACGACGGCGAGCTATGAGGCGCGGAAGCTGGCCGGGATCCGCTCGGCGATGCCGGCGGCGGTGGCGCGGCGACGGCTGCCTGATGCGGTGTACCTGCGGCCGGATTTCCCGGCCTACCGCGAGGCTTCGGCGCAGGTGATGGAAGTGCTGCGGCGCAACGTTGAGACGGTCGAGGTCGTAGGGCTCGACGAGGCCTACCTCGACCTAACCGGGATCTTCTCGCCGAAGGCGACGATGCGGCGGGTGGCGATGGAGATCCGCCGCGAGACTGGGCTCACCTGCTCGGTCGGGATCTCCGAGAGTCGGATGCTGGCCAAGATCACCAGTGAGCTCGGCAAGCCGGCCGGCCTGGTGGTGCTCTCGCGCGAGCAGGCGCTGGAGCGCTTCGGCAGCGAGTCGCCGGGGCTGGTCCCCGGCATCGGGCCGAAAACCGTGGTCAAGCTGGAACGGATGGGGATCCACACCCTGGCCGACCTCGGCCGTCGCGAGCAGGCCGAGCTGGAAGCGGGCTTCGGTCCCCGCTCCGGCGCCTGGCTGCAGGCCCGCGGCCGGCTCTGGGACGAGACTCCGATCACGGTCTCCCACGAGACCAAGTCGCAGTCGACCGAGATCACCTTCGATGTCGACGTGCGCGACCGCGCCGAGTTGGAGCGCCACCTGCACGAGCTCTCCGAGGAGCTCTGCCGGCGCCTGCGCAAGCGCGAGCTCGAGGGCCGGACGATCGGGATCAAGGTCCGGCTCGACGACTGGACCAACGTCAGTCGCTCGCACACGGTCGAGGAGCCGACCAACGACCCGGCCGTTGTGGGGCCGGTGGCGCTGGACCTGCTGCGCGCGTATGACCCGCGGCGGCCGGTGCGACTGCTCGGCGTCCGCGTCGCCTCATTCGAGCACGACGCGGACACCGAGACCGCCGCCGAACCGGAACCGCAGCTCCGGCTCAGCCTGCCTGGCTAGAAGCCGGTCTCAGCGGTTGGCCTGGACCGTGCCGACGCCGGGGAAGCCGAGCCGGTTCTTGGTCGCCTCGGTCAGGTCGTAGTCGCGACCGGCGACGTAAGGACCGCGGTCGATCACCGGCACGGTCACCTTGCGGCCGTGGTAGCGCAGCTTCACCTTGGTGCCGCAGGGCAGCGTCTTGTGGGCGACGCCCATCGTCGCCGGCAGCAGAGTGCCGCCGCAGGCGACGCCGTTGCCGTAGAGCCCAGGCCCGTAGTAGGAAGCGCCGGCGAGGCGGTAGCTGGTCAGCCGCCGCGCCTTGCTGGCGGAACCGCGACTGCGGGCGTCGTGGACGCCGAAGGCACGCACGGCGTAGTTGCCGGAGATGCTCGGTGCCCAGCGCACGGCAAAGGCGCCGTTGGCCTTGGTCGCGGTCTTGACCAGGCCCCCGTCAGGGCCCCGGAACAGCACCTTGACCCGGTGCCGCCCGCCCGGGCGGACCCGGCCGTGGACGACCACGCTCTTGCCGCTCAGAACCGCGTGGCGGGAGAGGTGGACCGAGACGTGGGACTTGACCCTGACCTGCTTGTGTCTGGGCTCGTGTTTCTGAGGGTGCGAATTCGTCGCCGCGGCCGGCGCAATGCCGATCGCCAGCGCGGTGGCAGCCGCCACCACGGGCAGGAGGTAACGCATCTGTTCTCACTCGCTTTCTCGCTGCCTACGGGGTTAGCTGACGGGCTCGCAAGTTCCGGCAGGGCGCCGGGCTCTCGCTACGGGCGGCACGCCGCCCGATTCGCCCCGGCCGCGGCACTTGCCGCGGCATTTGGGTCCCCCGCTCCCCTCGCATGGTGCGAGGGGACTCGGCAGATGGGTTCGCTCGTTTTGTCAGCAAACACCGTAGAAACAGAACCGATTCGGCTGTGTGCGAACATTCACACGTGGCGGCGGAAAGACTTACCGGGCTCGATACGTCTTTTCTCCACATGGAGCGCGCCGGCGCCCATATGCACGTCGCCTCGACGATCATCTTCGAGGGCCCGGCCCCTTCCCACGCCGAATTTCGCGACCACATCGCCTCGCGCCTGCACCTGGTGCCGCGCTTCCGCCAGAAGCTGCGCTACGTCCCCTTCGATCAGGGTCGCCCGGTCTGGGTCGACGATCCACACCTCAACCTCGACTACCACGTGCGCCAGAGCGCGCTGCCGGCGCCTGGCTCCGAGGAGCAGCTGCGCAACCTCGCAGCGCGGGTCTTCTCGCAGCAGCTCGATCGCAGCAAGCCGCTCTGGGAGCTTTGGCTGGTCGAGGGCCTGCGCGACGAACGCTTCGCGATCGTCGGCAAGAGCCACCACGCCCTGGTCGACGGCGTCTCGGGCGTCGATATCACCACCGTCCTCTTCGACCTCGACGCGGAACCATCGGGCCCGCAGGCCTCCTCCCCACCCTGGCTGGCCCGCCCCGAACCGACCGACCTGAAGCTGCTCAGCGACGCCTGGCGCGAGCGCCTGACCAGCCCGCCGGAGATCGCCCGCGGCGTCCGCGCGGTCTTCCGCGGCCCACGGCAGGTGCTGCGCGGCGTCGGCGCCACGACGAAAATGATCGGCGCCGGCATGGGCGCGCCCAGCAGCGTCTTCAACGTCGAGATCGGCCCGCACCGGCGCTTCGCCATCACCCAGGCCGACCTGGCGGAGCTGAAGCGGGTCAAGGACGCCCACGGCGGCACGGTCAACGACGTCATCCTCTCGATCGTCGCCGGCGCCCTCGGCAAGTACCTGCGAGCCCGCGGCCACGACACCGACGGCCTGGAGCTGCGGGCGATGGTCCCGGTCAGCGTCCGCGCCGACGAGGAGCACGGTGCCCTCGGCAACCGGATCTCGGCGATGATGGCGCCGCTGCCGGTCTGGTGCGAGGACCCGGTCCAGCGGCTGCAGATAGTCACCGAGCAGATGGGCGACCTCAAGTCCTCCGGTCAAGCGGTCGGGGCCGAGATCCTGACCAAACTGACCGACTTCGCACCCTCGACGATCGCCTCACAGGCGGCTCGCCTGCAGCCCGCGCAGCGATTCTTCAATCTCGTCGTCACCAACGTCCCGGGCCCGCAGTTCCCGCTCTACGTGCTCGGCCGCAAGATGGAGTCGATCTTCCCGATGGTGCCGCTGGCCCAGCGCCAGGCGCTCTGCATCGGAATCATGTCCTACAACGGCCAGGTCAACTTCGGGCTGATCGGGGACTACGACGCGATGGCCGACCTCGACAGCTTCGCCCTCGACCTCGAGGCCGCAACCGAGGAGGCCGTGCTCACTGCCGCCTCGTCGACGAAAAGCAGCAAGGCGTCATCGAACGGCGCCAGCACTCTGGTTTCCGAGTCGCGCCCTTAGCGATTGCGCCTGGGAGGGCCTAGCGGATCAGCCGGCCGCTGATCTCGAAGGGGATCTCGTCCGTCAGGTAATGCCAGTCGAGCCGCCGCGCGCTGAAGCCGACGGCGCTGGCGTCGGCGTTGACGAGCGCGGCGGTGATGCGGCTGTAGCGGCCGGGGTGACGCAACCGAACCACCAGCTTGCCACCGCCGCGACTGAAATCGAGCCGGGTGACCGCGTGCCCGCGGCGCTCGGTGCCAAGGCGCCCGACCAAGACCAGGCCGGCCGCGGTCCCCCGCGGCGCCATCGCCCGCACGACCACGGCCCTGCCGCCGTGGGCCTGGACCCGCAGGAGGGAGAAGGTGGTGTGGTTGAGCGTCCGCGTCAGCCGGCGACCGTCCAGCGGCAAGGACCCCTGTCGTGGCATGTCGGGATAGCGGTTGCTCTCGCGAAACCCCTCCCCCGTGCGCCACTCGGCGACCGCGGCGGCGAAGTGGGCGAAGTCGTGGGCGAGGTCGGAGCGCCCGGCGGCGCGGATCGCCGAGTCGTAGGCGGCGACCGAGAAGCCACCGGGCCGCATGTGGATCGCCCGGGACCAGGCGCGGCGGACGATCTCGGGGCCGTAGCGCTGCGCCAGCCACTGATTCCAGACCGCCGAGCCGTACTCCTTGATCGAGCTGGTGGTCAACGGCGTGTCCCAGCGCTTGACCCAGCGCCGCACGTAGCGCAGGTAGTCGTCGATGTCGTTGTAGACGAGGTCCTCCATCCAGGTCGCGGTCGACTCGGCAAACCAGGGGTCCTGATAGGCGTCATAGCCGAACTGGAGGATGTGGTTGTACTCGTGGGCGAGCGTCACCCGCAGGTCGTCGGCCGGCTTCGTCCCCGGGAACTCGAAGGCGCTGTAGTCGTTGTCGAGGACGAGGTAGCCATGCAGGCGGCGGGGGGTCCGGTGCTGCCTCGTCGCCTGGCCACGGTCCGGCGCGGCATAGCCGAACAGTTCGCCGCCAATCTGGGAGAGGTAGATGTCGGTCTTGCCGTTCCCGCCCCCCCGGCGACCATCGCTCTTTGGCTCGCGCCAGCCGAACTCCTCGTTCTCGACCTCGTGCACGTGTTCGGCGATCCGCAGCACCTGCTCGACGAAGTTGGGCACGCCATCGCCGTCGTTGTCGGTGAGGTTGGGCGCATCGATGCCCTCGGCCACCCAGTGCACGCAGAAGTAGCGCGAGCACTTGGGTGATTTCGGCGCCTGCGGGACCGTGTAGGCGTTGCGGTTCGGGTCGGGGTCGTCGGTCGGCCGGCTCCGCGTTTCGGTCGGCCGCGGCTTCGGCGCGAGGAATGGCTTCTGGCTGGGGGATGCCAGGCTCGGCACCGCGTCCCCCAGGCCCTGCGCACCCGCGGCCGCGGCCGGCATCGCGCCGAGCAGCAGCAATGCCGCCACCGAGAAACCGGCCAGGTGGCGACGGCGGTCCCGCATCGGCGCCACCCTAGCGGGCGCCTCGGCCCGTTTCGGATCCCCCGAACGGGATACTTCGACGGTGATCGGCTGGACCGGACCATGCGCATAGCCCTCGCCCAGATCAACCCCACCGTGGGCGACGTCGAAGGCAACTCCGCCAAGATCGCCGAGTGGATCGCCCGCGCCGGCGCGGAAGGGGCTGAGCTGACGATCTTCCCGGAGCTCTCCGTGCCCGGATACCCGGCCGAGGACCTCTACCTGAAGCGTCACTTCGTCGAGGCCAACCGCCGGGCGGTCGAGGAGCTCGCCCGCGGTGTCGGCGCCGAGCAGACGGTCCTGGTCGGGTTCGCCGAGCCGGTCCCCGGCGGCGGCGACTCCCGCCACGCCTATAACTCGCTCGCGGTCCTCGCCGACGGCGCCGTGCGCGGCGTCTACCGCAAGAACAGGCTGCCCAACTACGCCGTCTTCGACGAGCAGCGCTACTTCATCCCCGGCGCCGAGCCGATGGCGATCGACGTCGGCGGCCAGCGTGTCGGTCTGACCATTTGCGAGGACTGCTGGGTGACCGGACCGCCGGCCGAGCTCGAGGCCGAGCAGGGGGCGACGCTGATCGCCAACCCGTCGGGCTCGCCGTACCACCGCGGCAAGGGCCGCGAGCGGGTGGAGATGTTTGCCGAACGCTCGCGCACCTACGGCACCTACTTCGCCTTCTGCAACCTCGTCGGCGGGCAGGACGAGCTCGTCTTCGACGGCCAGAGCCTCGTCACCGACCCCAGCGGCGAGCTGATCGCCCGCGCCGCCCAGTTCGAGGAGGAGATGCTGATCTGTGAGGTGCCGGCGGATGCTCCCGGGTCCCTGGCGGAACCCTTGCCCGACCTCGACGAGGTCTACGCGGCGCTGACCCTGGGGCTGCGCGACTACGTCGCCAAGAACGGCTTCCGCCACGTCGGCGTCGCCCTCTCCGGCGGCATCGACTCCGCCCTGGTGGCGATGCTCGCGGCCGACGCGGTCGGGCCAGGGCAGCTCAGCTGCGTGGTGATGCCATCCCCTCATTCCAGCTCTGAAACCCAGGCCGATGCCCGAACTATCGCCGCCAACCTCGGCTGCGAGCTGATCGAGATCCCGATCGAGCCGATGATGGATGGCTATGGGCGGGGTCTGGCCGGGCACCTGAGCCCCAGTCACGCGCCACTGGCAGACGAGGAAGAGCCGCCCCGTGACCCCGCTCGCCCGTCGGAGCCCGACCTGGCCGCCGAGAACATCCAGGCCCGGATTCGGGGCAACCTGATGATGGCGCTCTCCAACCGTCATGGCTGGCTGGTCCTGACGACCGGCAACAAGAGCGAGATGTCGGTCGGCTACGCGACCCTCTACGGAGACATGGCGGGGGGCTTCGCGGTGATCAAGGACGTGCCGAAGACGCTGGTCTACGAACTGGTGCGACGGCGCAACGAACGGGCCGGGCGCGAGCTGGTTCCAGCCTCGGTGATCGAGCGGGCGCCCTCGGCCGAGCTGCGGCCCGATCAGCTCGACAGCGACTCATTGCCTCCCTACGACCTGCTCGACCGCATCCTCGAGGCCTACGTCGAGCGCGACCAGGGCCGCGAGGAGATGATCGCCGCCGGGATGCCGGCGGCGACGGTCGACGACGTGATCCGCCTCGTCGACCGCTCCGAGTACAAGCGCCGCCAGGCGGCGCCGGGGATCCGCATCACCCCACGTGCCTTCGGCAAGGACCGACGTCTGCCGATTACGAATCGCTTCGGCGGCTAGCGCTCTTTCGGCAGCGGCCTGACCGCGATCGTCATCTGGGCGAGGGCGCAGAGCTTTCCTTCGTCGTTCAGGACCTCCGCCTCCCAGATCCAGGTGGTGCGGCCGCGGTGCCGGGCCCTCGCCGTAACTTCGACGCCACCCTCGGTGACGGGGCGGATGAAGCTGACGCTGATCGACTGGCCCATCGCCGCCATGCCGTCGTCGAGGACGGAAAGGGCGGTGGCCCGGGAGCAGACGCTCTCGACCAGGGTCGACATCACGCCGCCGTGCAGGAGGCCAACCGGCTGGCGCAGCTCGTCGCGCAGCTCGACTCGGACCCAGGCGTGATCGGGATCGTCGTCGAGCCACTCAGTGCCGACCAGCTGGTCGAAATGCGAAAGCAGCCCGCGTGGGTCCTCGCTCATCGCGGCGAACCCTACCGGCGGCGAGATTAAGCTTTCGCGACCCTGCCTCATAAAGGGACGGCCGGCGAGCGGCGCCAAATAGGCTTTATGAGGGATGGCGCTCAGCGAGGACCAGAAGGCGATGCTGCGGCTGCTCGCGCAGCGTGGCGAGCAGGGCTACGAGGATCTCTCCGCCCTGATGGGAATCGGGGTTGATGAGGTCCACGCCAAAGCCTCGGAAGCCGCGGCGCAGCTGGAGTCGGAAGGGATTCCCGCACCTGTAATCCCTCCACCCCCGGGATCGAGCGCGGCAAAGAGCCCGGCCCCGGCCAAACCAGCGCCAGAGCCCAAGCCACAGGCGCAAGAGCCCCCACCGGCAGCGCCTGCAGCGCCGGAGCCCGCGGTCGCCAAGCCCGCGCCGAAACGCCCCAAGCGCACTCCCCCGCCACGACCGAAGATCTCCCTGCCTGGCGGCGGCGGCGGAGCCAAAGCCGCAATCGTCGCCGGGGTGGCGGTGCTGGCCCTGCTGATCGTGGTGCTGATCGTCGGCGGTGGCGATGACTCCGATTCCAGCGGCGGTGCGCCCAGCAGCGAAATCAGCACTTCCAAAACCGCCGCCAACAGCGCCGCTGCTGACTCAGAGCTGACCAAAGCGATCCTCAGCCCGGTCGACGGTGGCGATGCCGAAGGGCTTGCCGTCTTCGGGCGGGTCAAGAAAAACGTCGTCCTGCAGGTCCAGGCCGAAGGCCTCGATCCCTCCCCCAAAGGCTCCTCCTACATCATCTGGCTCTACAAGTCGCCGCAGCTGGCCCTCCGCGTCGGCTCGGTCAAGGTCACGGAGTCAGGTGGGATCGCCGCGCAGCTCCCGATCCCGACTGAACTCCTGGCCTACGTGGCCGGCGGCGCCTTCGACCAAGTTGATATCTCGCTCGCCTCCGACGCTGCCTACAAGGCCGAGCTGGCGAAATCGAAACAGCAGAAACGCTTGCCTGCCTACACCGGTGAAGACGTTCTCCGCGGCCCGATCACCGGACCGGCGATCAAAGCCGCCAACGAAACCCGCGAATAGCGCTCAGTCGCCGGGGATCAGCTTCCCCGGATTCATGATTCCAGCCGGGTCGAGCTGCTGCTTGACCGCGCCGAGCACGTCGAGGCCGGTCCGTCCCACCTCGGCCTCCATATAGGGGGCGTGATCGCGGCCGACCGCGTGGTGGTGGGTGATAGTGCCGCCGCAGGCGACGATCGCCTCTGACGCCGCGCGCTTGACCTGCCCCCACTGCTCCAGCTCCTCGCCGCGCCGACTCCGGGAGATGAAGGTGAAGTAGAGCGAGGCGCCGTCGGCGTAGGCGTGGGAGAGGTGACAGAAGACGATTCCCGGCGTGCCCTGTCCGTCAAGGGAGCCGCGGATCGCCGCCGAGACCCCCGCGTACAACTCGCCGAGACGACTCCAGGTGTGGGAGGTCTCCAGCGTCTCCACCATCGCCCCCATACCCATCAGCGTGTCGCGCAGGTAGGGGCCCTGATAGCGGCCGTGCTCCCAAGAGCGGCCCGCGGCCTGCCCGAGGTAGACGGCTCCTCTCGAGCGCAGCTCGCGCACCGCCAGCGCCCGTCGCCGCGCCACCGACTCCTCGCCACCCTCGAAACCGACGATCGTCAGAGCGCCGACGCGGCGCTTGCGCAGGCCGAGGTAGCCGCCGAAGAGCTTGCCGGCAGCCCCGCGGGGCCCTGAGAGTGCCAGCGAGACTTCGGTCTCCTCCTCGTCGGAGATGCGGATGATGTCCGGCAGACCCGGGCCCTGCGCCATCGCTCGCACGATCGCGGCACCTGCCTCAAAGCTCTCCGACATCCAGGCCTCGTAGCGGCGCACCTGTGGGACCGGCCGCACCCGCACGGTCACCTCAGGGATCACGCCCAGCACGCCCTCGGAACCGACGATCAGCTCGCGCAGGGCCGGCCCGGCGGCGGTGTGGGGCGTTTCCAGGGTCTGCATGTCCCCCGCGGGGGCGATCAGGCGGACCGAGCTGACCAAAGAGTCGAAGCGCCCGTAGCCGCTGGAGGCCTGGCCGGCGGAGCGGGTCGCGGCGAAGCCGCCGATCGTCGCGTACTCGAAGGACTGCGGGAAGTGGCCGAGGGTGACCCCGTGTCGCCCCAGCGCCTCCTCCGCCTCCGGCCCCCGTAGGCCGGCGCCGAGGCGGGCGGTCAGTGAGCGCTCGTCGACGTCGACGTCGCGCAGGGCCGCCAGGTCGAGGCTGATCAGCCGCTGATGAGGACCGCGCAGCGGCTCGACCCCACCGACGACGCTGGTGCCACCACCGAAGGGGACTACTGCGATGCCCTCCCGGGCACAGACGTCGAGGACGCGCCGCAGGGCCTCGGCGTCCGCGGGCAGCACCACCGCGTCGGGCGCATCGTCGAGCTGAGCACCGCGCAGCCGTGCCAGGTCGGCGTAACCGCAGCCGGTCGCGTGGCGGAGCCGGTCCTCGTTCGAAGTAAAGACCGCCTCGGCGCCGACGGCTTCGGTCAGTGCCGCGGGCAGCGGCTGCGGCGAAGGTAGCGGGAAATCCTCGAGTTCCGCCGCCAGCGGCCACGGCTCTATCTCCCCAATCCGCTCTCGCAGCACGCCGAGCGCCTCGGGGTCGAGCTCCGGCACAGTCGCCGGGTCCCCCCACCCCCACCACTTCGAATCGCGCCGCGGTTGGCTCACGCCCGACCCCGGTGGGGCGACTTTGTCACTCCTGGGGTTACAAACTCGACCCACCCGTTCACGCCAGCGCCCTTTCGATCCCGTCGAGCGCCTCGTCCAGGGTCTCGCGCTGCCCCCGTCGCATCATCGGCGAGCCCAGGCGCGACATCCCTTTCAGCGACTGCACGGAGCTGAGGTCGACCTGGGTTCCTTCCCCGTCGGGGCGCAGCGCGATCTCGATCTGGGAACTGCGCAGGTGGCGCGCGAACGGCGTTCCCTCCAGCTGCTGCTCCCAAACGTAGCGCTCGTTCTCGGCCGAGCTGAGGCAGCGATAGTCGGCTCGCACTCCCCTTCCCTCGGCGGTTTCGAGAACCTTGGTCCATTGGCTGCGCCGGCCGCCGCTCTTCTGCTCGACGTTCTCGACTCGTCCCACCCGCGGCCACCAGCGGGGAAGGCTGTAGGGGTCGGAGACGAGCTTCCACACCTCCGGCACGGGAGCGGCAATGGTGCGCCTGCGGCTGACTCGGGGCACGGTCGGCCAGGGTCAGTCGCCAGCCAGGCGACGCAGATCTCTGACCAAAAGCAAGTGCTTGAGGTGACTGACCGTCGCCGCCAGGCTTTCCAGGCTCTGCAGGGCCTCTTTGCGGCGCTCGGGGTTGCGCGAGCGCAGGGACGGCCCCAGCAGCGCTTCCAGGAGCTGCGCCTCACGGTCGGCCGAGGAACGGAAGACGCGGAGGTTGCGGGCGCCGACGCCGACCCGCGAGAGTTCGTTGGCGGCGCGGACGATCTCGCGGTCGGTCTCGTCGTAGACCGTTTTGCCCTCGCGTTTCTCCGGCTGCACGATCCCGAAGTTCTCCAGCTCGGCGATCAGCTCCTCGCGGGCGCCGGTCTCCTCGACCACCTCGTCGAGGGTCAGGTAGGCGCGTGAGGTATCGACCAGGATCGCCCGCCGCACGGCGCCGCTGGCCGTCCGCTTGTCCCCGTCGCCGAGGCTGATGTCGCCGCCGGCAGCCAGCTCTTGGCGAATTACCCGCAGCGGCAGGAACTCGTCCCGCTGGAGGCGCAGGATCGTCCGCAGGCGCTCGACGTCGGACTGGCTGTAGAGGCGGTAGCCGCCCGAGGTGCGGCGCGGGGTCAGCAGCTTCTGGTCCTCGAGGTAGCGGATCTTCGAAATCGAGACGTCGTCGAACTCGCTCTGGAGGATCTTGCAGACGGCACCGATCGTCAGCGCCTTGCGCGGGCGGCTGGCGGAGTCCGGCGGCCGGGCGGGCTGTTCGGAGACGGGCATCGTCAGCGCTCCAGGTAGCTGAGCTTGTACTTGCCGACCTGGATCTCGTCACCGTCGCCGAGCCGGTGCGACTCGATCCGGCGGCGGTTGACGTAGGTCCCGTTGAGCGAGCCGAGGTCGTCGATGTAGAGGCCGTCGCGGCGGCGCACCAACAGTGCGTGGTTGCGGGAAACGGTCACGTCATCGAGGAAGACCCCGGCGTCGGGACTGCGGCCGATGCTGACCCGGTCCTCGTCGATGCTGAAGCTCTCGCCGGCGCGGCCGCCACCGGCGCGGATCACCAGCGCCGCACCCGCCGACTCGACGACCTCGTCGATGTCGACCGGCTGCATATCGCCCGTGTCGTCGACCGTGTAGGTCATCGTCGTCGGGTCCTCGCTGGACTCCGCTGGCCCCCCCAGGTAGGCGCCGCACTTCTGGCAGTAATTGGCGCCCTCGGGGTTGGCGAACCCGCACTCTGGACAGTGAACGGCCATCGTCGATTCCCGCTGTTACGCGGCGGGGTCGTCTCCCGGGACCTGCGCCTTGCCGGCCAGGATCTCGGTCAGCTTGCTGACGTCGTCGCCGGAGATCATCGAGTCGCCACGCTCGTGTTTATCGCGCAGGCGATTGACGAGCTCGGCGCGGAGGATGTCGATCTTCCCGTGCAGGACGCGCCGTTTGTAGGAGATCTCGTTCTCCTCCTCCGTGAGCTTGTCGATCAGGTCCTTCAGCTCCTTGTCGCTGAGGGATCCCAGATCGGGAAAGGTGTCCTCCATCTCGCTCCTTGTTCGAGGGAGGCGCAGGCGCCCCCGTTTGCGCAGGCGACGATTATAGGTCGAGCGCCCTCCAAGGTTCAACCGTAGGTTGAAGGTTTATCGAGTCTGGCTCCCAGATTGCAGCCGAGCGGCGCGCACCGCGCGCACTCCGGCGCGCGCATAGAGCGCCGTGGCGAGGACCGCCATCGCCAGGCCCCAGAGCACCAGCGCCGTCGCGACCCAGCCGGGAGCGAAGAGGGCAAGCCAGATCCCACCCATGATCGGGAAGACCGAGATCCGCCCCGGCCAGTTGACTTCGATGTCGACGCCGTGGCGCAGCCCGTATTGAGCGAGGAAGAGCATCACCAGCTCGCGCAGGGCGAGCAGCGCCAGCAGCCAGCGTGGCAGCAGCTCGAAGCTCCAGCAGACGACGGCGCCGGAGAGGATCGTCAGGCGGTCGACCAGCGGATCCAGCAGCGCCCCCATGCGGCTGTACTGGCCGGTGACCCGGGCGAGGAAACCGTCGAGGTAGTCGCCCGCGGCGATCGCCCAGAAGACCATCGCGGCGAGCAGCGAGGTCCCGTCCTCGGTCTCGTAGGCGAGGTAGAGGAAAACCGGGAGCGCCGCCAGGCGGACGTAGCCGACCAGGTTGGGAATCGTCCAAGGGTGCAGCGGCTCGCCGCGACGGGTCGAGCTCGGTTTCGGCCCGCTGCGATCGAGCCCGAAGAGGCGGCGCACGCGGCCGCGGCCAAAGGGGGCGCGACTAGGCATCGATGCTCTGGAGAAGAGCGAGCGCCCGCGCGGCGGCCTCCTCCACGGGCAACTCGTGCTCGGCACCGGAGGCGCGCTCGCTGGCCTCGACGATGCCGTTGGCGAGACCACGACGGCCGGCGACGATCCGCAGCGGGCAGCCGAGCAGCTCGGCGTCGGTCAGCTTCTCCCCCGGGCCGGCGTCACGGTCGTCGTAGATGACCTCGGCGCCGGCGGCACCCAGCTCCTCGTAGAGCCGGTCCGCGGCCTCGCGCTCGGGCTCGCCGGCCTTGGCCAGGGAGACGAGGTGGACGCCCCAGGGCGCCAGCGCCGGCGGCCAAACGATGCCGCGCTCATCGGCGCGCTGCTCGATCGAGGCGGCGGCGATCCGCGCCGGCCCGATCCCGTAGCTGCCCATCGCGATCGCGTGCTCGACCCCGTTCTCGTCGAGGTAGGTGGCGCCGAGCGGCTCCGAGTAACGGGTGCCGAGCTTGAAGATGTTGCCGATCTCGATCGCCGGCTCGATCTCGATCGTGCCGCCACCAGGGGCCGTGTCGCCGGCCTCGACCGTGCGCACGTCGAGCTCCTCGAACTCGAAGTCGCGGCCTGGCTGGACGCCGCGCAGATGGGTGTCGGCCTCGTTTGCACCGCTGACGAACGCGTCACCCGCGATCGCGGTGTCCTTGATCACTGGGATCCCGGCCCCGACCGGGCCGATGTAGCCGGGAGGCCCGACCTCGGCGGCTATCTCCTCGGCGCTGGCCTGGCGGAAGTCGGCACCGACGGCGTTTCGCAGCTTGATCTCGTTGAGGCGATGGTCGCCGCGCAGCAGCACCATCACCATGCCGCGACCCTCGACCACGACCGGCAGCGCCTTGATGAAGGCGCCGTGCGGCAGCCCCAGCTTCGCCGCGACCTCCTCGACCTTGGCCAAGCCCGGGGTTGAAACGGGCTCGGGAGCGGCCAGCGGCGCCGGCAGCTCGACCGGCTGCGCCGTCCCCGAGGCGACCTCGACGTTGGCGGCGTAGCCCGGGGCGAGGGCGACCTCGTTCTCCCCCGCCTCGCAGGGCGCCATGTACTCGTCGGCGCCGGAGCCGCCCATCATCCCGACGTCGGACTCGACCTTGTACCAGCGCAGGCCAGAGCGGTCGAAGATGCGCTCGTAGGCGCCGGCCTGCAGCTCGTAGGAGCGCGCCAGGCCCTCCTCGTCACGGTCGAAGGAGTAGGCGTCCTTCATCGTGAACTCGCGCGTGCGCAGGACGCCGGCCCGCGGCCGCGGCTCATCGCGCTCCTTGGTCTGGATGTGGAACAGCATCAAGGGCAGGTCGCGGTAGGAGCGGACCTCGCGGGCGACGTGGTAGGTGACCGCCTCCTCGTGGGTCATCGCCAGCACCAGCGGCGATCCCTTGCGATCCTCGAGCTTGAACAGCTCCTCGATCCCGTAGCGCCCGGTCTTCTGCCAATTCTCGGCTGGCTGCAGCACCGGCATCAGCATCTCCTGAGCGCCGATCCCCTCCATCTCCTCGCGGAGGATCGCCTCGACCTTCCGCTGCACCCGCCACCCGGCCGGCAGATAAGTCCAGAGCCCCGCCCCGAGCTGGCGAATCAACCCCGCCCGCACCATCAGCTTGTGAGAAAGGGCCTCGGCGTCAGCGGGAGCATCCTTCAGCGTGGGCAGGAAAGCCTGCGAGAGCCGCGTCATTCGAGAAACCTATCCCGCGACTCGGGCGGGTGGCGTCGTGGCGGGGGTCCCCCGCGGCGCGGAGGCGCGTAAGCGCCGAGCACCGTGGGGGATGCCACGACGACAGGACCCGCCCGCCGCAACGGCCTAGGCCCTGGTGAATCTCCTGCCAGCAGTGGGTGAGGCCTCCTCGTCGAGCAGCACCCTGTCCGACTCGCCCCGTTCGACCGCTTCCTTCTCCATCTGCGCGATCTTCTCGGGGGTCAGTTCGCCCTCGTTTTCCGCCTCGATCTTGGCCAGCCAGGCGGCGCCCTCTTCGGCTTTTGCCTCATCGACCTCGACCTTGCCGCGGTCGAGTGACTTGTCGATCTCTTCGAACAGGGTGTCGACCAGCGTCTCCTGCGGGACCTTCCGCAGCGGTTTGCCGTGGGCGAAGATCAGGCCCTCGTTCTTGGCCCCGGCGATGCCGAAGTCGGCGTGGCTGGCCTCGCCGATCCCGTTCACGGCGCAACCCAGCACCGCGACCTCGACCGGCTCCTCATAGCCTTCCAGCCGCTGCTCGATTTCAGCCACGACCGAGTCCATGTCGAACTGGAGCCGGCCGCAGGTCGGGCAGGCGATCAGAACCGGGCCGCGCTCGCGCAGCTGCAGCGCCTTGAGGATCTCCCAGGCGACTTTGACCTCCTCCTCGGCGTGGAAGGTCGAGAGGCTGATTCGGATCGTGTCGCCGACCCCGTCGGCCAGCAGCGTCCCCAGGCCGACCGCGGATTTGAGCGAGCCAGCCCATTTGGTCCCCGCCTCGGTGATCCCGAGGTGCAGCGGGTAGGGAATCTTCTCTGCCAACAGGCGGTTGGCGGCGATCGTGTTCGGCACGTTCGTCGACTTGATCGAGACCTTGAAGTTTTCGAAGTCGAGGTTCTCCATCAGCTCGGTGAACTCGACCGCGGCGGCGACCAGGGCCTCCACCGGCGCTTCGCGCTCCAGCTCGTGCAGGTGTTTGGGCAGCGAGCCGGAGTTGACGCCGATCCGCATCGGAACCCCGGCAGCGGTGGCCTTGACCGCGACCTCGGCGACTTTCTCGCGCCCGCCGATGTTGCCGGGGTTGAGGCGGATGCAATGCGCGCCGGCGTCGATGGCTTTCAGCGCCAGCGTGTGATTGAAGTGGATGTCGGCGATGATCGGGATCGGCGATTCCTTGACGATCGTCTTCAGCGCCTCGGCGTCCTGCTCGCGCGGCACCGCGCAGCGGACGATGTCGGCGCCGGCGTCGGCGACCTTGCGGATCTGCTCCATCGTCGCCGCCAGGTTCGCGGTCTCGGTCTTGGTCATCGTCTGCACGGCGACCGGCGCACCGCCGCCGATCGGCACGCCCCCGACGAAGATTTGCCGTTTGGAAGCCACGCGCGAAGCGTAGCGGCAGGGGTTCCCGCGGCGATCTGAACCTTCCGGCCGGTAGATCCGTACCGACAAACGCATGGGTTCCTCACCAAGGGAGAGGCGTTGAGACTCAGTCTGCGCGGTCGAGCACGTCTTGCCCTGCCATTTTGCGGTGTCCTCGCCGCCCTGCTCGCCGCGGCTCCGGCCGCCCAGGCGACCTTCCACGAAATCCTCGTACGCGAGGTCTATCCCGGCGGCACCGACAACGACAGCTATGTCGTTCTGCAGGCCTACAGCAGCGGCCAGCATCTACTCAGCGGACACGCGGTCACCGCCTACAACTCGGCCGGCGCCTCGATCGGCACTTTCACCTTCTCCGGCTCGGTGGCCAACAGCCAGAACCAGATGACGGTGCTGGTTGCCGACACCGCCTACGCGACCGGCTTCCCGACGGGGCCGGCGCCAAACGGGACGGCGGCGAATTTCAATCTCGATCCGGCCGGCGGAGCAATCTGCTGGGCTGGCCTCGACTGCGTTTCCTGGGGCGCCTTCGCCGGGAGCACCTCACCGACCTCCGGCTCCCCCGCCGATCCAGCCGGGATCCCAGCCGACACCGCGCTGCGCCGAACGATCGCGGCCGGCTGCGCAACCCTGCTCGAGCCGGGAGACGACACCAACGTCAGCGCCAATGATTTCCAGGATGCGACCCCGAACCCGCGAGCCAATTCCTCGCCCATAACCGAGACCGTGTGCGGACCATCGACGGCACCGAACACGACCATCGGCAACCCGAAACCGGCGAGTCGAACCAACAGCACCGAAGCGACCTTCAGCTTTACCGCCACCCCGCCAACCGACGCCAGCTTCGAGTGCAAGCTCGACGCTGCCGCGACGTTCACGGCCTGTACTTCCCCGGTGAGCTACACGGGCCTCAGCGGGGGAGCCGGGACCAGCCACACCTTCCAGGTGCGGGCGGTCCACCCCACCAACGGCACCGATACGACGCCGGCGAGCCACAGCTGGACGATCGACACGGCCGCGCCCGTCGCCACCATCGACAGCGAACCCGCGGACCCCAGCCCGGGCAACAGCGCTGCTTTCGAGTTCCACGCCAGCGAGAGCTCGAGCTTCCAGTGCAGCCTCGCCCAGACCGGCGAGCCGGATGCCTACGCCAGCTGCTCGTCGATCAAGACTTACTCCAGCCTGCTCGACGGCGATTACACCTTCAAGCTGCGGGCGGCCGACCAGGCCGGCAACGTCAGCGCGGTCGAGTCCCACGCTTGGACCGTCAACAACTCTTTGGCTGACATCGTGCCGCCGCAGACGACGATCAGCTCGCGACCGCCGAACCCGAGTGCCAGCTCGACCGCGAGCTTTACCTACGCCTCAAACGAGCCCAACTCAACCTTTGAATGCTCTCTCGACGGAGCCGCCTTTGCCGGCTGCCCGACCCCGGGTGTCACCTACGCGAGCCTCAGCAGCGGCTCGCACTCGTTCCAGGTCCGCGCCGTCGACTCCAGCGGCAACAAAGATGTAAGTCCGGCCGGCTACAGCTTCGACGTCGTGCCGTCCGCCGCGACGCTGCCGGCGGTCCCGGCGACCCTGCCACTGGCCCCGATGCCACCGGCACCGCCACCGCTAGCCGCGCCGCAGACGAAGATCAGCGCCAAGCCTGCCGCAAAGACGGCGGATAGAACGCCGACCTTCCGCTTCGGACCGAAATCTCCTGGTATGGCTTTCGAATGCCAGCTCGACCGCAGCCCCTTCAAGTCCTGCCGATCTCCCTTCACGACCAAGGCTCTGACGCCGGGCAGGCACACTCTCAAGGTCCGCGCCGTCGCCGCTGGCGTCGCCGACCCGACTCCGGCGGTCTTCAACTTCCAGGTCCTGAAGGGCCGACCGGGGAGAGGAAAATGAGCGCGCGCCGCGCGTCGCTGACGGCGACGCTGATCGCGCTCGTCACCCTCATGGTCGGGGTCCAGCAGGCGTCCGCCACCTTCCACCTGGTCTCCGTCCGCGAGGTCTTCCCCGGCACGGCCGCCCAGCCCGGAGCCGAGTACGTCGAGCTGCAGATGTGGGCCTCGAACCAGCACCTCGTCGCCGGCCACCTGGTGCGCACCTACGACTCGGCCGGCAAACTGACTGGGACCGACGCCTTCCCGGCTGATGTCGCGCGTAGCGCCAACCAGAGCACGCTGGTGCTGGCCACGACCGAAGCGGAAGCGGCGTTCGGCTTCGTCGCCGACGGGGCGATGGCGCCCGCGGTGACTCCCACCGGACGCCTCGACCCCAGCGGCGGCGCGGTCTGCTGGGAGGAGATCGACTGCGTCGCCTGGGGCGCCTTCAGCGGCGCGCTCCCCAGCCCCGTGGGCGCTCCGGCGGCGGCGATCCCCGACGGTCAGGCGCTGCGGCGGACGATCGCGCCCGGCTGCCCGACCCTGCTGGAGTCCTCGGACGACCGCGACAACAGCGCGCTCGACTTCGCACCAGTTTTCCCCGCTCCACGCCCGAACTCGGTGGTGCCGTCGGAGATCGCCTGTCCGCGCAGCGGTTCCGGGGCCGAAGGCGGGGGCGGCGCGGCCGGCGGCGACGCGGGTGCGCACGCGCACGAGGACGCGCCGCAGACCATCCTGCGCGGAAAGCCGCCGAAGCGCTCACGCGACCGTACGCCGACCTTCCGCTTCGGCGCCGACGAGGCCCGTGCCCGCTTCGAGTGCAAGATCGACCGCAAGGCGTTCCGCGGCTGCCGCTCCCCTTTCACGACCAAATCGCTCGCTCCGGGCCCCCACGTCTTCAAGGTGCGCGCCCGCAGCGACGCAGGCGCCGACCCGACCCCCGCCAGCTACGCGTTCACGATTCTGGCCAAGCCTTAGCCGATCCCTGTGACTTATGGGCGTTCCAGCGCCCATAAGTCACAGCGCGGCTAGCGGACGTTGTAGGCGTCGGTGCCGAGGCGGCCGATGTCGTTGGTGAGACCGATCACCATTAGCACCAGGACCAGGGCGAAGCCGATCACCGTCGCCCGCTCCATCACCCGCAGCGAGACCGGCCTGCCGCGCAGCTTCTCGACCAGCGCCCAGAAGATGTGGCCGCCGTCGAGGGGCAGGATCGGCAGCAGGTTGATCAGGCCCAAGGAGAGGCTCACGAGGGCCAGCAGCAGCAGCGACGGGTAGATGCCGACGTCAATCGTCTGGTTGGCGACATCGCTGACGCCGACGATGCCGGAGATCTGCTTGCGCTGTTCCTCTTCGAAGATGCGGGAGAAGATCGAGGCCGTTTTATGGGTGACCAGCCAGATCGAGTCCCAGGCGCGGGTAGCGGCGGTGCCGACACCGATGTCCTGCGGCTGGGTGCCGTAGGAGAAGCCGATTAGAGCGCGCCCGTTCGCTTTGTCGTACTCGGGCCGCACCGCGATCGTCCGTACCTGGCCGTCGCGGCTGATCTTCAGTACGACCGGCGTCGCGGCCAGGCAGCCATTCACCTGCTTGCCGGTGCATTCGTGCGAGGCGACCTGTTCGCCGAAGCGTTCCAGCCGCGCTTCCCGGTCCAGCCCGGGGAACGACTTGCCGTCGACGGCGACGATCTTGTCGCCCGGCTGCAGGACCTTGGCCGCGGGCGTCCCGGTCCTGATCTCGCCAACCTTCTGGTCGACCTGCTGGGCGTTGACGAAATAGACGAAGAAGAGAATCGCGAAGGCAAGGGCGATGTTCACCGCCGGCCCCGCGGCGACGACGACGATCCGCTTCCAGACCGGCTGCCGGTAGTAGGCGCGGTGCTCGGCCTCCGGAGGAATCTCCTCCTCCGGGTTCATGCCGGTGATTTTCACGTAGCCGCCGAGCGGGACCGCTTTGACCCCGTACTCGGTCTCGCCGCGTTTGAACGACCACAGCGTCGGCCCGAAGAAGAGGAAGAAGCGCTCAACCCGCATCCCGGTGGCCTTTGCGGCGACGTAGTGCCCACCCTCGTGGAGGATGATCAGCAGCGAGAAGCCGAGGAAGATGTAGAGCCAGTTCATGCTGGAGTCAACCCGCGAACCTGGTCTTCGCTGCGCTGCCGGGCCTCGGCGTCGGTAGCGAAGAGGTCGTCGAAGTGGGTCACCGGGCGGGCCGGCATCTCCTCCAGTACCCGCTCGATCACCGCGGCGATGCCGGTGAAGGGGATCCGGCCGTCGAGGAAGGCCGCGACGGCGACCTCGTCGGCGGCGTTGAGCACGCATGGCGCCGTCCCCCCCGCCTCACCGGCCTCCAGGGCCAGCCGCAGGCAGGCGAAGGTCTCGAGGTCCGGCGCCTCGAAGGTCAGCGCTCCGGCCGCGGCGAGGTCGAGCTGCGGCACGTCGACGTCGGCCCGCTGCGGGAAGTGCAGCGCGTAGGAGATCGGCACCCGCATGTCGGGATAGCCGAGGTGGGCCAGCGAGGAGCCGTCGTTGAGCTGGATCAGCGAGTGGACCAGCGACTGCGGGTGGACAACGACGTCGATGCGGCTGTAGGGAACGTCGAAGAGGTGATGGGCCTCGATCGCCTCGAAGCCCTTGTTCATCAGCGTCGCCGAGTCGATCGTGATCCGCCCCCCCATCTTCCAGGTCGGGTGCGCGAGCGCGTCCTCGACGCTGACCCCGGCCAGGTCCTCGCGGCCGCGGAAGGGCCCCCCGGAGGCGGTCAGGACCAGCTTCTCGACCGTGCCCGGTGCCTCGGCACCGATCAGCTGGTGCAGCGCTGAGTGCTCGGAGTCGACCGGCAGCAGGCGGGCGCCGGTCGCCTCGGCCAACGCCATCACCAGCTCGCCGCCGACGACCAGGCTCTCCTTGTTGGCGAGGGCGACGTCCATGCCCTCGGTCAGGGCGACGACGGTCGAGCCGAGGCCGGCGGCACCGACGATTCCGTTGAGGACCAGATCGGCGCCGGATGAGGCAATCAGCTCCCGCACGCCCTCCTCGCCGGCAAAAATGCGACCGCTCCAGGCACCCCGCGCCCGCTCAGCCGCCTCGGCGTCGGCCAGCGCGATCGTCGGCACCCCGTGCTCGCGCGCCTGCTCGACCGTCAGCTCCCATCCGCCTCCGGCCGCCAGGCCAATCGCCTGCAGCTCCTCAGATGCGCCGATCACCTCCAGCGCCTGCGTCCCGATCGACCCCGTCGACCCGAGTATCAAGACCTTCTTCATGCCTGACAAGAGGATAGGGAGGGCGTGAGTCTGCTCTGACCCGTCCTATACACGTGTAAGAGCAGACTCACCTCAGTAGACCAGGGCGACGGAGAGGTAGTAGCCGACGACGACGGTGAAGAAGACGGCGTCGAGGCGGTCGAGGATGCCGCCGTGAGGGCCGAACAGGGTGCCGGTGTCCTTGGTCCCGAGGTCCCGCTTCAGCATCGACTCGAAGAGGTCGCCGAGCGGGGCGGTGGCGGCAACCGCGGCGCCGATGATCAGCGCGTCGACTCCGGAGAGCCAGTCCTGGTAGAGCCCAGCGAACCAGAAACCCATGGTGCCGATCACGAAGCCGCCGAGCAGCCCCTCGATCGTCTTGTTGGGACTGAGGTTGGGGGCGATCTTGTGGCTGCCGAACATGCGCCCGGTTGCGTAGGCAGCCGTATCGGCGACGAAGGTCCCGACCAAGACATCGACCAGGAGGCCGGCGCCGTGGTCGGGCAGACCGCGCAGGAGGACAGCGTGGACCAGGGGGATCCCGATCCAGACGATCCCCAGCAGCGTCACCGCCATCGAGACCGTCGCCCCGTCGCGGTGGCGGGAGTCGGCGGCGAAGGCGAAGAGCAGCGGGAAGGATGCGGCGAGGATCATCAGCACGTTGAAGGCGGTGCCGAAGTGGGCAGCGACGATCAGGGCGGCCACGGCGGCGTAGGCGGGGATCCTCAGCGGCCGCGCGTCCTCGGTCATCGTCAGGTACTCGCGCAGGCAGAGGGCGCCGATCGCCAGCATCGCCGCGGCGAAGACGAGCCCGCCGGCGACGATCACGGCGATCGCGGCCGCGATCCAGGGCAGGACGACGACGACCCGCTTCGCGGTCTCGCCGCTGCGCCCGCGTTTGCGCCGGGGCGGTCGCGGTGGCCGCGGCCGGGGCGGCGGCTCGTCCTCGAACATCTCGTCGGTGAAGATTTCGACCGTCACGAGCGTGCTCCGAAGCGGCGCTGGCGGGTCTCGTACTCGCGCAGGGATCCCTCGAAGGCAGCCCGGTCGAAATCGGGCCAGAGCTCGTCGCGGAAGACCAGCTCCGAGTAGGCGCACTGCCAGAGCAGGTAGTTGGAGATGCGGCGCTCGCCGCTGGTCCGGATCAGGAGGTCTGGATCGTGCATCTCAGGTGCGTAGAGGTGGTTGCGGAACTCCTCCTCGGAGCCCCCCGTAAAGCTTCGCGCCGCATCCACGATCTCCGCCCTGCCGCCGTAGTTGAAGGCGACGAAGAAGACGATGCGGTCGTTGCCGGCCGTCGTCTCTTCGGCCCATTCCATGCGCTCGGCCAGCTGCCGGGGAATTCCCTCGCGGCGGCCGACGAACCGCATCCGCACGCCTTCGGCATCGAGCTCGGGCGTCTCGTTGGCGATCCGCTCGCCCATCATCCGCATCAGACCCTCGACCTCCTCCGCCGGGCGGGTCCAGTTCTCGGTCGAGAACGAGAAGACGGTCAGCTCCTCGACCCCGAACTCGACCGCGTCGCGCAAGCGTGCCTTGACCACGTCGGCGCCGGCCCGGTGCCCGTCCACCACCGGCAACCCGCGCTGCTGCGCCCAGCGGCCGTTGCCGTCGGTGATGATCGCTACGTATCTGGGCGCGGTCACGCTGCCGTGGACCGCCTCAAACCTCGAGGATTTCCTCTTCCTTGCCCTTGAGCAGAGAGTCGATCTCGGCGATCGCATCGTCGGTCTGCTTCTGCAGAGCCGCCTCCGCCCGGCGCTCGTCGTCCTCGCCCGCTTCGCCTTCCTTTTTCAGCTCGCGCAGGTCGCCCATGATGTCGCGGCGGACGTTGCGGATCGCAACCCTGCCCTCCTCGGCGACCCCGTGGACCACCTTGACCATCTCGCGCCGACGCTCCTCGGTCAGCTCCGGAATCGCCAGGCGGATCACGTTGCCGTCGTTGCTGGGAGTGAGGCCGACGTCGGACTCCTGGATCGCTTTCTCGATCCCGCCCAGCGAGCCCTTGTCGAAGGGGGTGACGGTGAGCAGCCGGGCATCGCTGGTGGCGATGTTGGCAAGCTGCTTCAGCGGCGTCGGGTTGCCGTAGTAATCGACGACGATCCGATCGAGCAGGTGGGGCGAGGCACGGCCGGTACGCACGGTGGCAAGTTCGCCACGGCTCGACTCGACCGACTTGGTCATGCGCCCCTTGGCGTCCTCGAGCAGTTCGTCGATCAGCTCCACTGGTTCCCGTCCTCGCTCAGTTGGCGGGGGCACTGGCGACCAGCGTGCCCACCTTCTCGCCGGAGACGATCCTATCTATGTTGGTCTCGTCGCCCATGTTGAAGACGTAGATCGGCAGATCGTTGTCCATGCAGAGGGAGAGCGCGGTTGAGTCCATCACCCGCAGGCCGCGCTCGATCGCTTCGCGATGGCTGATCGCCGGGATGAACTCGGCATCTGGATTGGTTGCCGGGTCGGAGTCATAGACACCCTCCACCCCGTTCTTGGCCATCAGAATCGCCTCGGCGTGGATCTCCAGCGCTCGCAGGGCCGCCGCGGTATCGGTGGTGAAGAACGGGTTGCCGGTGCCGGCGGCGAAGATCACCACGCGACTCTTCTCGAGATGGCGCATAGCGCGGCGGCGGATGTAGGGCTCGGCGACCTCCTTGACGTCGATCGCCGACATCACCCGCGTGTGCTGGCCCAGCCGCTCCAGCGCGTCCTGCAGGGTCAGCGCGTTCAGCACCGTCGCCAGCATGCCCATGTAGTCGCCGGTGGCCCGGTCCATCCCACTCGCGGCGCCGTCGAGGCCGCGGTAGATGTTGCCGGCGCCGACCACGATCGCCACCTCGACGCCGCGATCGCGCACCGCCGAGACCTGTTTCGCGATGCGGTCGACCTCGGCGCCGTCGGTGCCGAAATCCTGGCTGCCCATCAGGGCCTCACCGGAAAGCTTCAGCAGGATGCGCCCGAAGCGTGGCTCGGGAGAGTCGGTCACGTGCGGTTGACTCTAATCCTCGCCGACGCGGAAATAGGCGATACGGGCGACCTGCACGTTCTCGCCGGTCTTCGCGGCGAGCTCCTGGCGCAGCTCCTCGATCGTCTTCGAGTCGTGTTTCTCCGCGTTGACGTGAGTCTGGTCCAGCAGCGCCACCTCGCTGGCCCACTTCGAGAGCTGGCCCTCTACGATTTTCTCGACCACGTTGTCCGGCTTGCCTTCTTCGCGAGCCTTCTCTTCGAAGACCTTCCTTTCGGCGTCGCGCTCCTCGGCCGGGATCTCCTCGGAGGAGACAAAGCGAGGAGCAGTGGCGGCCACGTGCAGGGCGACCTGGTAGGCGAAGACCTTGAAGTCCTCATTGCGAGCGACAAAGTCGGTCTCGCACTGGACCTCGACCATCGCCCCGACCTTGTCGTTGGCGTGGATGTAGGAGGCGACGACTCCCTCTTCGGTGCCGCGGCCTTCGCGCTTGGCGGCGGATGCCTGGCCCTTGACCCGGAGCAGCTCGATCGCCCGCTCGGTGTCGCCATCGGCCTCGACCAGTGCCGATTTGGCATCCATCATCGCCGCCCCGGTCCGGTCCCGCAGCGCTTTCACATCAGCAGCGGTGATGTCGCTCATTTCGACTCCTCGTCTTTCTTCTCCTCAGCAGCCGGAGTCTCGGCAGCTTTCTCCTCAGCGGCTCGAGGCTCCTCTGCTTTTACCTCAGCCGCGGGGGCGTCCTCAGTCTTCTCTGCGGCCGGTGCCTGCTGTTGCTCAGCCGGCGCGGCCTCTGCCGCGGGTGGCGTAGGTGGGGGCGCCTCGCCCGCAGCTTGCGAGGACGAGGTGTCCTCACCTACGACAGGACCTGCGGCCCGGGGCGCAGTGGGGGGCTGTGACGGAGTCTGCGCCGCTTTTTTCTGAGCCTCGGCAGTCGCTTTGGCGGCTTTCTCGGCCTCCTCGGCGGCTTTTTTCGCTTCCTCGGCTTCGACCCGGACTTTCTCTTCTTCCTCGCGTTTTTTTCGCTCTTCCTCGTCCTTTTTGCGCCGCGCCATTTCCTCGGCGATGCGCTTCTCCTCCTGCACCCGCCAGGCGCTGGAGCCCTCCTCGACGGCGCCGGCGATCGTGCCGATGATCAGCTGGCAGGAGCGGATCGCGTCGTCGTTGCCGGGAATTACGAAATCGACTGGCGTCGGGTCGGCGTTGGTGTCGACCAGGCCGATGATCGGGATCCGCAGGCGCGCCGCCTCGTGAACCGCGATCTCCTCCGTTTTGAGGTCGGTGACGAAGACGGCGTCGGGCAGGCGGTCCATGTCGCGGACGCCGCCGAGGTTGAACTCGAGCTTCGCGAGTTCGGCCTCCATGCCCATCCGCTCCTTGGTCGGCAGCAGGTCGAGTTTGCCCTCGTCTTTCCAGCCGTTGAGCTCGTGCAGCCGGGCGATCCGGCCCGACATCGTGTTGAAGTTGGTCAGCAGGCCGCCCAGCCAGCGTTTGTTGACGTAGGGCATCTGGCAGCGTTCGGCCCATTCCTGGATCGTGTCGCGCGCCTGCTTCTTGGTGCCGACGAAGAGCACCGTGCCGCCACCGCTGGCGAGCTCGCCGGCGAAGCGACGGGCGTTCTCCAGCAGCGCCTCGGTCTGGACGAGGTCGATGATGTGGATCCCGTCCAGCTCGCCGAAGATGAAGCGGCGCATGTTCGGGTTCCAGCGTCGGGTCTGGTGGCCGAAGTGCACTCCGGCCTGGAGCAGCTCGGTAAGACCTGCCTCTGGCATTGAATCTCCTTGTTTTGGCGAAGCTCTCCCGCCCCGCTAGCCGGACCTGGCGCTGGGCGCCAGGCAGGATCCGGTTCGCTGTCGAACGGGGGTTGATTTAGAGCGGCTGATTGTAGAGCGCCAGCCCCTCCTAAGCTGCGCGGGCCGCGTCGAGCGCGGCGGCGAGGTCAGCCGGCAAGGGGGACTCGAACGAGAGGCGCTCACCGCCTACCGGGTGGTCGAAGGAGAGCCGGTGGGCGTGGAGGAACTGGCGCTCGAGCTCGTAGCGCTGAGCGCCGCCGTAGGTGACGTCGCCAGTCAGGGGATGGCCGATGGCGGCGAAGTGGGCGCGGATCTGGTGCGTGCGCCCGGTCTCCAGGCGCGCCTCCAGGTAGCTCTCGAGGCTCAGCAGCTCCAGCACCGTGAAGTGCGTTCGCGCCTGGCGTGAGGCGGCGCCGGAGACCGCCATGCGGTGGCGCTGGCGCGAGGCGCGGCCGATCGGGGCGTCGATGGTGCCGGTGCGCGACCCCAGCTTGCCGCCGGCGAGGGCGAGGTAGATCCGCTCGACGTCGCGCCGCTGGACCTGAGCCTGCAGGGCGGCGTGGGCCTCGTCGTTGCGGGCGACCACGAGCAGGCCGCTGGTCCCCTTGTCGAGGCGGTGAACGATGCCGGGGCGCTCCGCATCCGCCCCGCCGCCGAGAATGTCGCCCAGCTGATCGACCAGCGTCGGGCCGTTGTGCGAGGGCGCCGGGTGGACGACCAGGCCGGCGGGCTTGTCGACGACGGCGAGGGCCTCGTCGAGGTGGACGATCCGCAGCTCCGGCTCAGCCACTCTGCGGCTCCCGCTCCGCGTCACCCAGGTAGAGGAGCACGAGCAGCACCACGCCCACCGTGATCGCGATGTCGGCCAGGTTGAAGGGCGGCCAGGAGGCGACGTCGATGTAGTCGGTGACGGCGTCGGCGCGGATGCGGTCGACCAGATTGCCGAGCGCGCCCCCCGCCAAGAGCCCGGTGGCGACCCACATCCAGGGCCGGGTCGGATCGCGGGAGAAGAGGTAGCCGACGACGCCCAGGGCCACCAGGGTGACCAGGATCAAGGGCGCCCCGGCGCCGCCGGCGAGGCCGAAGGCGACACCCCGGTTGTGGGTCAGGGTCAGGGTCAGGGGCCCGAGCACGTCGACGTCCTCACCGGTGACCAGGCTCGCCTCGATCACCGCCTTGGCTGCCTGATCGGCGGCGAGAACGAGGAGACAGAGAGCGCCGGCCAGAGCCCAGGCGCGGGCGGAGGAGATCACCCTGAGATCAAGCCGACGACGATCGTCTGCGCCACGAAGAGGACGATGATCCCGATGATCGGGCTGAGGTCGAGCGCGAAGCCGCCACCGCCGACCGGCGGCAGGAAGCGCCGGAAGAAGTTGAGGTAGGGATTGGTCGTCTCGGTGATGAAGTCGAGAACGGCGCGGAGGTAGGGGTTGTAGGGCATCCGCGGCACGTAGGAGATCAGGATGTTGGCGAAGATGAGGATGATGTAGACGATGAAGATCGCGTTGACGTAGGTAGCGACGTCGCCGCGACTGAGCGCCAGCGCGATCACCGCCGCATCCTCTCCAGAGAGGCGCGTACGGCGGCCTCGAAGGCCTCGCGGCCGCCCTCTCGATCGAGCGCCTCGAGGCCGGCCTCGGTGCTGCCACCGGGCGAGGCGACGGCTTTGCGAACGTCGGCGGGATGGCGGATACGCAGCAGTTCGGCCGTGCCAGCGGTCGTCTCCACCACCAGCTCCCGCGCCAACTCCGGATCGAGCCCGTCCTCAGCGCCGGCGTCGGCGATCGCCTCGACCGCCAGCGCCAGATAGGCGGGCGCGCAGCCCATCACCGCCGTGGCCGCGTCGAAGTCCTCGTCGCGCAGCTCGACCACGTGTCCCAACAGCTCCAGCTTTTCCCGCACCGCCGGTGACGGTGGGCCGGCGACGCAGAGGACGCCACGACCCACCTCAACCGCCACGTTCGGCATCACGCGATGGGCCTCCGAGCGTGGGAACGCCGCCGCAACCGTCTCCAGCGACGTCGCGCCGAGCAGCGAGATGACCGCCTTTGCCTCGACCAGGTCCGGTGCGACCTGCGCCAGCATCGCCGGCTTTACCGCCAGGACGACCAGGTCCGCCCGCGCGCCGATCTCGGCATTGGCGACCGCCTCTCCCCCCAGCTCCTCGGCAAGCGCCCGCGCCCGTCCCGAGCCGCTGTCGGAGAACAGCATCCCCTCGAACTGCCCGGACCAGCCCCGCGCCATCGCGGCAGCCATGTTTCCCGAGCCAACAAAACCGACGATCATGGTCGCCAGCCTAGTTAGTCCCCACCTGTGGCCGGCCGCCGGCTAGGACTGGTTGAAGAAGCCCTTGTCGATCAGCCTCGCCTTTTCCTCGGCGGAGACCTCGACGTTGCGGGGCGTCAGCAGGAACATCTTCTCGGCGATCCGCTGCATGCCGCCGTCGAGCGCGTAGGTGAGGCCGGAGCAGAAATCGATCATCCGCTTCGAGAGCTCGTGGTCGGCGGTCTGCAGGTTGAGGATCACCGGCACCGAGCGTTTGAACTGGTCGGCGACCTGCTGGGCGTCGTTGAAGTTGCGCGGGATGACCAGGTGGACCTGGATGTCGCTGCCGCCGTTGTCGACCGGGCGCAGCGTGCGGGTGCGGCTGGCGGCGATCGGCTCGTCGTCGGCGAAGATGTCGTCGATCTCGTCGCGACGGGCGCGGCGGGAGGTCGGCAAGCGCCGGACCGAGCTCTGGTCGCGCTCGCGGCGCGCCTCGAAGACTTCCTCTGAGCCGGTCTCCGGCTCGAAGTCGTCTTCGTACTCGGGACCGTAGTCGTGATCCTCGGCGAGGCCGAAGTAGACGAGTGCTCTATGCCAGGTGTCTCGAAGGGCCATCGGTATCGGTGTTTCGGCCTATCCCGGCCGACTCCTTTACAGATTTTTGGGGAGGTTAGCGCCGATTCACACGAACAGCGCCGTGCCCAGGCGGATGATCGTCGCCCCCTCCGCGACCGCGACCCGCCAATCCTGAGAGGTTCCCATCGAGAGCCGCCGCAGCCCGTTGGCGCCGGCGAGCTCGGCGAGGCGGGCGAAATGGGCC
>DASSFS010000015.1:0-32525 GCA_035694165.1 Solirubrobacterales bacterium
CCGCAACGTCAAATGCTCCGGTGTGATCCCGCAGATCAGCCTGATCATGGGCCCCTGCGCCGGCGGCGCCGTCTACTCGCCGGCGATGACCGACTTCATCTTCATGGTCAAAGAGACCTCGCACATGTTCATCACCGGTCCCGAAGTGATCAAGACGGTGACCGGCGAGGAAGTCGAGTTCGAGGAGCTCGGTGGGGCGATGAGCCACAACTCGAAGTCGGGCGTCGCCCACTTCGCCTCCGAGGACGAGGAGAGCTGCCTCGAGGACGCCCGCTACCTGCTCAGCTTCCTGCCTTCGAACAACCTCGAGACGCCGCCTCGCTTCGAGCCCAGCGACGACCCCGAGCGCGAAGACGAGGAGCTCGACTCGCTCGTCCCCGACGACCCCTCCAAGCCCTACGACATGCGCGACGTGATCGCCCGCATCGTCGACGACGAAGAGTTCTTCGAGGTCCACGAGCACTTCGCCAAGAACATCGTCTGCGGCTTCTCGCGGCTCGACGGGTTCCCGATCGGCATCGTCGGCAACCAGCCGGCCTTTCTCGCCGGAGTGCTCAACATCGAGGCCTCCGAGAAGGCGGCCCGCTTTGTCCGCACCTGCGACGCCTACAACGTCCCGATCGTCACCTTCACCGACGTCCCCGGGTTCCTCCCCGGCACCGACCAGGAGTGGAACGGGATCATCCGTCACGGCGCCAAGCTGCTCTACGCCTTCACCGAGGCGACCGTGCCGAAGCTCACCGTCGTCACCCGCAAGGCCTATGGCGGCGCCTACGACGTGATGAATTCCAAGCACATGCTGGCCGACTTCAACGTCGCCTGGCCGACTGCAGAGGTCGCGGTGATGGGCCCCGAGGGCGCCGTCAACATCATCTACCGCAAAGACATCGCCTCCTCGCCGACCCCCGACGAGCGCCGCCAAAAGCTGATCGACGACTACAAAGCGCACTTCGCGAACCCCTACTCGGCGGCGGAGCGCGGCTACATCGACGACGTGATCGAGCCGCGGCAGACGCGGCCGAAGCTGATCAAAGCGCTGCGGATGCTCCAGTCCAAGCGGGTGCCGCAGCCGAAGCGCAAGCACGGGAACATTCCGCTTTAAGCACTGGGCGGCAGAGGGTGCGGAGACCCCCTCTCCTGAAAGCCGTTGCGCAGCTTGGCGAGCGCCCACGCTTCGGGATGTCTGTCCTTGAGCTTTCCGGAGAGGGGGTCTCCGCACCCATTACATGGGACTTAAAGCGGAGGGCGCTTGCGCTTCAGCAGGCTTTCAAGGTTCATAACCTCCGCCGCTCGCAGGAAGAGCTGACCGTCCCGGGATTTGAGATCGCTTCGGCCTCTCGCCGCAAAGCTTCCGAGAATTCCCGAATCAGCGGAGTTCGATTGCAGGAGGGTGGGTGACCCTTCCCGGAAAGCTCAAGGACCAGCCTCCCGAAGCTTGGGAGTTCGCCCGGCTGCGGAACGGCTTTCAGGGAAGGGTCACCCACCCTCCCCAACCGCCCCAAAGATTCAGGGAATCCGCGTGGCCGCCTCGCGCCGCGAGGCCCAGGTGGCGAGCGGCGCCGAGGTTAGCTCTTCCCAGGCGGCGTCCTCGCCGTAGTACTGCATAACCACGAAATGCAGCAACCCCGGGAGCATCTCGGGGGCGGTCTCGGGCTCGTCGCTCATCAGCTTTGCGCGGACCAGGGTCTCGATCGCGCCGACCATGAAGGTTGCCGTCACGGGAGGCGGAGGTTGACGGGAGGAGATCTCGCTGCGGGCGCCGTCGATGGCCCGGGCGAGGCGCTCCAGCAGTCGATCGTGTTCGACGAGGGCGGCGCCGCCCGCGGCGTGGGGCTCGACGAGCAGCGCGCGCGCCATCGTCGGCTGGTTCGCGCAGAACTCCAGCAGCTCAGCCATTCCGGCCCGCAGCCCCTCGCGCCAGCTCGGCTGCCGTTTGGCGGCGCCGATCAGTCGCCTGCAGAGCCAGTCGGAAGCTCCCTTGTAGGCCTGGACGAAGCAGTCTTCTTTGTCGTCGAAATACTTGTAGAACGTCGCCCTGCTGGCGCCTGCGCGCTCGACCACGTCCTGCACGGAGATCTGCTCATAGCCATGCTCGCCGCTGACCAGCAACATCGCCTCCAGCAACCGATCGCTGGCGGGACGGACACGGCGGCCGGGGAAGGGGACTTGATCGAGCATCGAACGCACCTTTTGAAAACAGCTACCTTTTGTCTAGATATAGCAGCTTTCAGAGACGCGGATGATCAGAACGTCAAAGTTTTTAGAGAAAAGGAAAGTAGACACTAGGTGAACGTTCTGGTATCTTGCCGGTATGGCGAAGCAGCGCCCACTGTCGGAGCGGCTATCGAGGATGCCGCCTGGGCGACACTTGATCCCCAGCGATTTCGTCTCCCAGAATCAGCGCGAGCGGATGCTGCTGGCGACTGCCGAGCTGGTTGCCGAACGCGGCTACCAGAAGACCACGATCGAGTTGATCGCGAAGACCGCGCGTGTGGCTCTCGTCACCTTCTACGAGCACTTCGCCAGCAAGGAGGAGTGTTTCCTTGCCGCCTTCGACGAGAGCATCGCCGCCGCCCGGGAAGTCTTCGCCGAGCTGCTGGACGCCGAGCAGCCCTGGGAGGAGCAGATCTCGTTTGGCCTCGAGATCTTCCTCGAGATGGTCGTCAAAGAGCGCGCGCGGGCGAAGCTCTGCATAGTCGAGGCTCAGGCGGCTGGCCCGGCCTCTCTGGCTCGCTACCAGGCGATGCTGGAAAGCGTTGCCCCGAAGTTGCGCGAGGGACGCGAGTTCAACCCGCGAGCCGCTCGCCTGCCGGACGGGCTCGAGGTCGCAATCGCCGGTGGCATCGCCTGGCTGGTGCACCAGCGCCTTGTCGCCGACGACATCGACGATCTCAAGGCCTTGCTGCCGGAGATGCTGCAGGTGACGCTCACTCCCTACATCGGCGAGGTCGAGGCAGGGCGGGCCGCCGACGCGGCCCAGGCGAGGGTTGCCGCCTGAGACAGGGGCAGGCAGGGACCGAGGACAGGCGAGCGTGAGCGGCAAGGTCGAGCCTGGAGCGGCGATCGCTGAGGACCCGGTCCGCGGGCGCATCACGACGGCGATGGTCGAACTGGTCGCCGAGCAGGGTCTCGAGCCGACGACGATCGCGATGGTCTGCGAGCGCGCGGCGGTCGGCCGCGGTGCGTTCGACCACAGCTTCACTGGCAAGGAGGACTGCTTCCTGAAGGCGCACGGCGAGGTGGCGCTGGAGTTCTGCCAGCGTGTTCGCGCGGCCTACGACGGTCCCAGCGGCTGGCACGACCGGATCTGGGCCAGTGGCTGGGCGGCGATGCGCTTCTTCCAAGAGGATCCGCAGCGGGCCCGTTTTCTCGTCGTCGCTGTAAACGGCGCCGGCAGCCGCGCTCAGGAGCGACGCGACCAGCTTCTGCGCGGCCTCACCGACATGATCGACGCCGGCCGCGCCGAGCTCGCACAGCCGCAGTTGGTATCCCGCAGCACGGCGGAGATGGTGACCGGCGCGATCTACGGCACAGTCATGGCGAAGATCCGCGACGGCGCGATCGAGCGTAAGGAGGACTTCCTTCCTGAGCTCGTCTACATGGCGATGATGCCCTACCTCGGCGCCCGCGCCGCGGAGGACGAGCTGCTTGTACATCCGCTCCGCTAGCCCTACTGGCAGCGGCAGGGAGGGCGTCGGGTATGGTCGAGGCGTGGCCAAGGCAGCGGCAAAGAGCAAACGAGAGAAGCCCCCTGCCCCCGCCTCCGAGGAGGCATCGTCGGGATCCTCGCGCCTGCCCGCCGGGCGCCACGGCCTGCCACGCGAGTTCATCGCCCAGAACCAGCGCGAGCGCATCATCACCGCCCTCGTCGACACCGTCGCCGAGCGCGGCTACAACGCGACCACGGTTGCCCACATCACCAAAGCGGCCTCGGTTTCGCGCCGCACTTTCTACGAGCATTTCGCCGATAAGGAAGCATGCTTCCTCGCCGCCTACGAAATGGTCGCCGACCACATTCGCGAGTCGATGCAGGTCGCAGCTGAGGCCTTTGAGGATTGGCCGCAAAAGGTGCGGGCGGCGCTGGCGACGATGCTGCGCTTCCTCGCCGGCGAGCCGGAGCTGGCCCGGGTCTGCATGATCGAGCCGACTGCGGCCGGCGGCGAGATCGCCGCCAAGCACCGCCAGTCGATGCAGGGCTTCGTCGAGATCCTCAAGGCAGGCCGCCCCGAGCACAGCGGCGAGCGACCGCTGCCCGAGGCAACCGAGGCGACTCTGGTCGGCGGCATCGTCTCCCTGATCGTCCGCGAGATCAACGCCGGCCGCACCGAGCAGCTCGAGGATCTGTTGCCGGACCTGGTCGAGCTGACCCTGGCGCCGTACCTCGGTGCCGAGGAGGCCGCCCGGCTGGCCCGGGCGAGCTGAAGTTCGACTGGCTCCACACATCTGCGACAAGAATGTTGCAGAGCGCAGACAACACGTTGCACCTTGCTCGCTAAGGTGGAAGTATGAGAGCAGCGATGGAAAGCGACTGGTCAGACGACAAGCTCGACGCGCTGAGCACCCGGGTGGACGAGTTGGCGAAGCGCACCGACCGCGGCTTCGTCGAATTCCGCACGGAGCTGCTGGGCGGCTTCGAGCGCATGGAACAACGCTTCGAGGCGATGGACCGACGCTTCGAGGCGATGGAGGAAAAGGTCGACCGGCGCTTCGAAGAGGTGGACCGCTGCTTCGACGAGGTCGACCGGCACTTCGTCGAGATGGACCGTCGCTTCGACGAGGTCAATCAGACATTCAAAGGAGAAGATCGGCGGTTCGGGGAACTGCAGGTGCAGATCGACCGTCAGCTCTCCGAAGTGGGGAAACAGCTCTCCGAGGTGAACGTCCGCCTCAACCATATTGACAGCCGTTTCGACGGCGTCTACTACTCGGTGATCGGGTTCGCAGCGTCTATGGTCATCGCCCTAGTCGCGGTCGTGGCCATCTTCGATAGCTGAGCGGCTTGGCGGGCCGGCCCGCCGCTTTCACGGCACAGCCGTCGCCTCAGCCTCGACGCCACGCCCGCCTTTCGCGGCCACCGACGCTCCCTCGTCGCGGGTGAGTCGGTGGGCAAGGTAGACCGGGATGATCGAGAGCAGGACGACGAGCAGGGCGACGACGTTGACGATCGGCAGCTGCGTCGGGCGAAAGAGGTTGCGGAAGATCCAGATCGGCAGCGTTTCCTCGCTGGCGCCGATCGTGAACGTGGTGACGATGATCTCGTCGAAGGAGAGGGCGAAGGCAAGCAGGGCCCCGGCTCCGAGCGCCGTCCGCATGTTTGGCAGCGTGATGTAGCGGAAGGTCTGCCAGGTGTGGGCACCGAGGTCCGCGGAGGCCTCCTCGAAGGAGGCCGAGGTGCGGCGCAGACGGGCGACGACGTTGTTGTAGACGACGACGATGCAGAAGGTGGCGTGGCCGACGATCACGGTGAAGAGGCCGAGGTCGACCCCGAGCACCTGGGTGAAGGTGTTGCTGATCGCGACGCCGGTGACGATGCCCGGCAGGGCGATCGGCAGCACGACGAGGAAGGAGATCGTCTCGCGGCCGAAGAAGCGATGGCGAGCGACGGCCATCGCCGCGAGCGTGCCGAGGACGAGCGCGATTGCGGTCGCCGCCAAGCCGGCTTTGATCGAGGTGAGGAAAGCTTCGCGCGCGGCTTCGTTTTCGATTGCCTTTGGGAACCAGTCGAGAGTCAGGCCGGACGGTGGCCACTTCTGCGTCGTGCCGCTGGAGTTGAAGGCGTAGATGCCGACGACGATCAGGGGGATGTAGATGAAGGCCAGGCCGAGGCCGACCCCGAACCGCAGCAGCCAGGTTGCTTGCTTGGAAAGGCGCATCTCAGACGTGCTCGAAGGCGACGAGCTTTCGCGCCACCAGCAGGTAGGCGATCATCACGACGATCGGGATTAGGGCGAGGGCGGCCGCGAACGGCTGGTTGTTGGTGATGTTGTTGAAGATGACGTTGCCGATGAACTGGTCGTTGGAGACCAGGCGCGGCGTGATGTAGTCGCCCAGGGTCAGCGCGAAGGTGAAGATCGAGCCGGCGACGACGGCGGGGAAGGCAAGCGGCAGGATCACGCGGCGGAAGGTCGTGAAGGGGTGCGCGCCGAGATCCTCGGAGGCGCTGATCAGGGAGTTGGGGATGCGCTCGAGGCCGGCGTAGATCGGCAGGACCATGTACGGCAGCCAGAGGTAGCTCATCACCAGCCAGACGGCGACGATCCCGTAGCCCGGGCCGTGAAGCCCGAACGGCTCCAGCGCCCAGTTGATGATGCCGTCGTTGGAGAGCATCGTGCGCCAGGCAAGGACCTTCACCAGGTAGCTCGACCAGAGCGGCAGCAGCACCGCGACGACCAGGATCGCGGTGCCCCGACGACTCGCGACCTTGGCCATGTAGAAGGCGATCGGGAAGGCGAGGATCGCGTCGGTGACGGTGACGAGAGCGGCGACGGCGACCGTGCGGCCGACGATGTCGCGGTAGACCGGTTCGTCGATCAAGGCTTCGAAGTTCTCCAGCCCGAAGCCCTGGATGACTTCGCCGCTGAGCGGGTCGACCGACCAGAAGGCGGTGATCAGCAGGATCGCGAGCGAGCCGAGGTAGCCGATCACCAGCCAGCCGACCGGGCCGGCCAGCAGCGTCCCCACCTGCAGGCGGGGGCGGCCCTGGAAGAGGCCGGCGAGCCTGCGGCCCACCGACCTCCTCCTGACGACGGCCTCAGCAGCCATCGCTCAGCGCCGTTCGCTCAACCCTTGATCGCGGTCCAGGCCTGGACCCACTCGTTGTAGTCCTTGCAATCTTCGTTCCCGTCGCCACAGTCGGCCAGCGGGGTTTCCCAGTAGTAGACCCGCTTCCAGAACGCCGGATTGTCTGCGTGGTACTTCTCGCAGAAGTTTTTGTCCGCGGTTTCGTCGCAGGCCAGGCTCTGGGCCGGCGCCTCGCCGAAGAATTCGGCGACTTCTGCGTTGACTTTCGGTTCGACGATCCAGTCCATCCACATGTACATGCAGTTGGGGTGTTTCGCCGAGGCGCTGATCATCCAGGTGTCCGACCAGCCGGTTGCTCCCTCTTTCGGCAGGAACCCCTGGCTGGCCGGGCTGGCAGAGACCGGGTCGCCTTCGCCTTTGAGGGCGAAGTACTGGTACTGCCAGGTGGTCCCGACCGTCGCGTCCCCGTTGGCGAAGGCCGAGATCTGCTTCGCCGCTTCCGACCAGTATTCGCCGACGTTCGGCCTCTGTTCTTTCAGCAGGTTGACCGCCGCTTCGAACTGTTCGTCGTTCAGCTCGTAGGGGTTCTCTATTCCCAGGTCGGGTTGGTGCGTTTTCAGGTAAACAGCGGCGTCGGCGATGTAGATCGGGTCGTCGTAGGCGCTGATCTTGCCGCCGTATTTGGCTGCGATTTTCGGGTCGAGGATCACATCCCAGGAGTCCGGCGGCGGGCTGACGTCGTTGCTGTTCCACATCAGCAGGTTGGCCCCGCGTCCGTGCGGGATCCCGTAGGACTGCCCGTCGAAGGTGTTGTAGGGCTGGTCCTTCAGGTCGCTGAAGATCGTTTTGTAGTTCGGCACAAGGTCGACGTTGACCGGGTCTACGAGGTTGGCGGCGACGAGCCGGGCGGAGGCGTTGCCGGAGGCCGAGAGCCCGTCGTATTCCCCGCTTTTCATCAGGTTCACCATTTCGTCGGAGGTTCCGGCCACCTTGTTGTTGACCGTGCAGCCGGTTTTCGCTTCGAACGGTTTGGACCATTCCGGTTCGACGTAGCCTGCCCAGGAGATGAGGTCGACTTCGCCCTCGCCTTTGCCGACCTTCTGCAGCGCTTCGCCGCCACCGCCACCGCTGTCGTCGTCGTCCGAACCACAGCCGGCGAGGACGAGCATGAATGCGACCAGCCCGGCGATGATGAACCACGCCGTCCGGGCGGAGTGAGAGTCCCTCTTCATCGTGAATCCTCCTCTGTAATTGACTTCCCCTGGACGGCGGCCGCGTGCTCCGGACGCCATCCCACCAGGACCTCATTCCCCTGCTCGGGTGCGCCCTCCCCAGACGCGCCCTCCAAGTTCTGCCTGACCAGTTGCAGGCTGCCGCCGGCGTCGAGCGCCACCGTGTAGCGCGTGACCATGCCGGCGTAGGCGACCTCGGTGACCCTGCCGCGCTCGGTCTGAAGCCCGTCGTTGGCGGCGCCCGGCGCCAGCAGCTGGATCTTCTCCGGGCGGATCGTCAGGCGCCTGCCGTCGCGCTCGATCAGGTTGGAGACGCCGACGAAGCCGGCGACGAACTCGTTGCGCGGCTGCTCGTAGAGTTCCTGTGGCGGGCTCACCTGCTCGATCCGGCCGTCGTTGAAGACGGCGATCCGGTTGCTCATCGTCAGCGCCTCGTCCTGGTCGTGAGTGACGTAGACGAAGGTGATCCCGACCTCGCTCTGGATCGTCTTCAGCTCGACCTGCATCTGCTCGCGCAGCTTCAGGTCGAGGGCGCCCAGCGGCTCGTCCAACAGCAGCACCTTGGGCCGGTTGACGATCGCCCGCGCCAACGCCACTCGCTGGCGCTGGCCGCCCGACAGCTCGCCGGGCTTGCGATCGCCGTAGCCAGGGAGGCGCACCATTTCCAGCGCCTCTTCGCCGCGGCGGCCGCGCTCGGACTTGTCCACGCCGGCCACCTTCAGTCCGTAGGCGACGTTCTCGCCAACGGTCATGTGCGGGAACAGGGCATAGTCCTGGAAGACCGTGTTGACCGCTCTGTCGTACGGAGGCACCCTGCTGACCTCCTCACCGGCCAACTCGATCCGCCCCCCGCTCGGGTCCTCGAAGCCGGCGATCATCCGCAGCGTCGTCGTCTTTCCTGACCCCGACGGCCCCAGGAACGTGAAGAACTCCCCCCGCTCGATCTCCAAGTCGATTCCGCCCACGGCAACCACCTCGCCGTAATGCTTGGTGAGACCTTCCAAACGGATGTCAGGCGATGACGCGGTTACGTAAAGACGTTATCCGAGGCGTTCAGGAAAGCAAGGACAAATCAGCGGCCGTGCGTTGGCCGAGATGTCCTACGGCGTGGTAATAGGGAACGAGCCAACTTCCATCCCTTTTCAGCTAAGCCCAAGCGGGTCTCGCCACCTGCGCGGCAGCTTGGTTTGGTCTCGCGTCACCCGGCCTGCAGCTAACGCTTCGGTAGGCAGGGGTGGATGCCCCTCCCCGGAAAGCTCAAGGACAGACGTCCCGAAGCGTGGGAGTTCGCTCAGCTGCGGAACGGCTTTCAGGGGAGGGGCATCCGCCGCCTCCCCCTCGCAAACGCCTAGTACCCAGCCGGGTGACGCGAGACGAAGCCGATGTTGTCGCGAAGGTCGGGGTGCCAGCGCGGGCCGGTTTCGCCGTTTTCGTTCCCCGACGTATCCCAGCGAACCCCCGCGATCACCGCGTAGGCGTGGCCCGGGTTGGTGTAGACGGTGATCCAGCGTCCGAGGCCGGCCAGGCCCCATTTGGCCATCGGGCCCGAGGGCAGGGGGCTGTCGATGAATTCGCCGCCGCGCAGCGCGTAGCTGACGGCACCGGAGCAGTCATAGCCGCGATCCCACCAGCGACCGTGGCCGCCGCCGAGCACGTAGGGCTTGGTGCGGATTTTGTTCGCCGCTTCGATCACTTCGACGACGCGGGGGGGAGCGCTTTTCGGGGGAATTAGTTCCCCAGTGGGAAGAAGCTTTGCTTTGGCGGTGGGGGTGCAGACATCCACCGTGGCGGGGGTGAGGCCTCCGGTGGCGCACTTCGCGGAGGCGCTTCCGGGAGCGGCGAGGGCGACTACGACGAAGACTGCCGATAGCGCCAATCCCGCCTTCAACTTGAACTTGTCAGACAGCAAACCGATTCTCCTTTGTCGGCCTACGGGGTTAGCTGTCGGGCTAGCGCTAAAAGGAGCCTGCGCTCCCGCCTGAACTAGGCGAGTTAGCCCCGAAAACGTGGTTCCCCCGTTCCCACTGCGCCTATGAGCGCGCGGGACTCGGCGTTTCGGTGCTTCGAACGGGCGGCAGTCTAGCCGATCGCCCGGTCGTTTGCTCACAAAACCCAAACATCTAGTGGCCTTTCGCACTTTCATCCCAGATTCCTGTCGGCCGACAGGCTGGTAGCTTGCGGCTTGGGATGGAACTTGCCGGCCGTAAAGCACTTCTCACCGGGGCCACCGGCGGCCTTGGTCGAGCGATTGCCCTGGCCTTGGCGCAGCGCGGCGCCGTCGTCACTCTGAGCGGCCGTAAGGCGGAGGCGCTGGAAGCGCTGGCCGCGGAACTTCCCGGCAGCGACCACCGGGTGATCGCGGCCGACCTCGCTGAGCTCGGCGCCGCCGAGCAGCTCGCGGCCGACGCCGGCGAGGTCGACGTCCTGGTCGCCAACGCCGGTCTGCCCGGGGCGGGCCGCATGGAGGACTTCACGCCGTTGCAGGTGCAGCGAGCCCTGCGGGTCAACCTCGAGTCGCCGATGATGCTTGCCCAGGCGCTCTACCCGGCGATGCTGGAGCGTGGTTCCGGCCACCTCCTCTTCGTCGCCTCGCTGGCCGGCAAGTCGCCGGCACCGCGGTCTTCGATCTACAACGCGACCAAGTTCGGTCTGCGCGGCTTCGCCCTCGGCTTGCGAACCGACCTGGCCCCCCGCGGTGTCGGCGTCTCGATCGTCTCGCCCGGGTTCATCCGCGAGGCCGGGATGTTCGCTGAGTCGGGCGCAAAATCGCCGGCCGGCCTCGGCACCTCGACGCCTGAGGAAGTCGCGAAGGCGACCGTGCGTGCAATCGAGGCGAACAAGGTCGAGATCACCGTGGCGCCCGCGCGCCAGCGATTCCTCGCCCACTTCGGCCTCGCCAGTCCAGGCATCGCGGTGCGGGTCTCCAGCGGCTCGGCCGGTCAGAAATCTGCGGCCGAGATCGCCACCGGCCACTCAGAGGACAAGAGATAGCTACCACGACTTCAGGAGACAGCAATGAGCAGTGATTCCTTTGGCGCCCGTTCGACCCTCGCGGTGAGCGGGCGCGACTACGAGGTCTTCCGGCTCGACGCGCTGCAGGAGCGCTTCGACGTCGCCCGCCTCCCCTACTCGGTCAAGGTGCTGCTGGAGAACGTTCTGCGGCTCGAGGACGGGGTCTCGGTCAGCGCCGCCGACGTCGAGGCGATCGCCAGTTGGGACGCGGCGGCCGAGCCCAGCGTTGAGATCCCGTTCCAGCCGGCACGGGTGCTGATGCAGGACTTCACCGGGGTCCCGGCCGTCGTCGACCTGGCGGCGATGCGCGACGCGATGGAGGAGATCGGCGGCGATCCGGCGGCGATCAACCCGCTGGTCGACGTCGACCTCGTGATCGACCACTCGGTGCAGGTCGATGCCTTCGGCAACGAGCGCGCCTTCGCCCTCAACGCCGAGCGCGATTTCGAGCGCAACCTTGAGCGCTACTCGTTCCTCAAGTGGGGGCAGCAGTCCTTCGACAACTTCCGCGTCGTGCCGCCGGCGACCGGCATCTGCCATCAGGTCAACCTCGAGCACCTGGCGCAGGTCGTCTACAGCCGTGAGAACGGCGGCATCCTCCAGGCCTACCCCGACACCCTCGTCGGCACCGACTCGCACACGACCATGGTCAACGGCCTCGGCGTGCTCGGCTGGGGGGTGGGTGGCATCGAGGCTGAGGCGGCGATGCTGGGTCAGCCGATCTCGATGTTGCTGCCACAGGTGGTCGGCTTCAAGCTCGGCGGAGAGCTGCCGCAGGGGGCGACCGCGACCGACCTCGTTCTCACCGTGACCGAGATGCTGCGTCAGCGCGGCGTCGTCTCCAAGTTCGTCGAGTTCTTTGGCCCCGGACTCCCGACCCTGGGGCTCGCCGACCGGGCGACGCTGGGCAACATGTCGCCGGAGTTCGGCTCGACCTGCGCGATCTTCCCAGTCGACGCCGAGACCCTGCGCTATCTCGACCTCACCGGTCGCCCGACCGAGACGATCGAGTTGGTCGACGCCTACGCTCGCGAGCAGGGCATGTTCCACGACGAGTCGAGTCCCGACCCGGTCTTCTCGGAGCTGCTGGAGCTCGACCTCGGCGAGGTTGTCCCCAGCATCGCCGGGCCGAAACGACCGCAGGACCGAGTGCCCCTCTCACAGGCCAAAGAGTCCTTCCTCACGGTGATGGGGGAATTCGATCCGGAGGCGGCATCGCAGATGGGCAACGGGCGCGATGAGGCGATCGAGGAGTCCTTCCCTGCCTCCGATCCCCCCGCCGAGGAGCACGACGACGAGCGCGGCAAGCCACGGCCGGCTGTAAGTGGCGCCCCGGCGGCCACTGTCGCCCGCGGCAGCGGCGATCAGATCGAGGTGACCCTGGAGGACGGGGCCAGCTTTGAGCTCGACCACGGCCGGGTGGTGATCGCGGCAATCACCAGTTGCACCAACACCTCCAATCCCAGCGTCATGGTCGGCGCCGGGCTGCTGGCCCGCAACGCCGTCCAGCGCGGCTTGACCCGTAAGCCGTGGGTGAAGACCTCGCTGGCGCCGGGCTCGACCGTCGTTACCGACTACCTCGAGCGGGCCGGACTGACCGAGTACCTGGACGCGCTCCAGTTCAACCTGGTCGGCTACGGCTGCACGACCTGCATCGGCAACTCGGGACCGCTCGCGCCGGAGATCTCGGCGGCGATCGCTGAGAAGGACCTGGCCGTCTGCGCCGTCCTGTCCGGCAACCGTAACTTCGAGGGGCGGATCAACCAGGACGTGAAGGCGAACTACCTGGCCAGCCCACCACTGGTCGTGGCCTACGCGCTGGCCGGACGGATGGACCTCGACCTCGTCACCGAGCCACTCGGGCAGGGCTCCGACGGAGAGCCGGTCTTCCTCCGTGACATCTGGCCCAGCGCCGAGGAGATCAAGCGGGTCGTCGGCGACTCTGTTGCTGCGGAGATGTTCGCCCGCAACTACGCCGAGGTCTTCTCCGGCGATGCAACCTGGAACTCGGTCGATGTTCCCTCCGGCGATCGCTACACCTGGCCCGACTCGACCTATGTGCGGCAGCCGAGCTTCTTCGAGCAGATGCCGGCTGACCCGCCCGGCGTCACGCCGATCGCCGCCGCCCGCGCGCTGGCCCTGCTCGGCGACTCGATCACCACCGACCACATTTCTCCGGCTGGGGCAATCAAGAAAGAAGGCCCGGCCGGGAAATGGTTGATGGACCATGGTGTGGAGCCGGGTGACTTCAACTCCTACGGTGCCCGCCGCGGCAACCATGAGGTGATGATCCGCGGCACCTTCGCCAACATCCGCCTCCGCAACCAGTTGGTTGACCGCGCCGGTGGGTTCACGCGCCACTTCCCCGATGGGGAGGAGACCACGATCTATGAGGCGGCGATGTCATACGGGGCCGAAGGCGTGCCCCTCGTCGTCCTGGCGGGGAAGGAGTACGGCTCCGGCTCCTCGCGCGACTGGGCCGCGAAGGGAACCAACCTGCTGGGAGTACGCGCCGTGATCGCGGAGAGCTTCGAGCGCATCCACCGCTCCAACCTGATCGGCATGGGCGTGCTGCCACTGCAATTCAGCGATGGGGAGAGTGTCGCCTCGCTCGGTCTGTCCGGAGAGGAGATTTTCGACTTCGGCGACCTCGCAGATGGCGAGGCGAAGTCAGTGACGGTCAGCGCCAGTCGCGAGGATGGCTCGGTCACCGAGTTCGTCGCGACGGTTCGGCTTGACACGCCGAACGAGGTCACTTACTTCCAAAACGGCGGCATCCTCCAGACCGTCCTGCGCAAGTTAAAAGGGTAGGCGCAGCGGGGCCGCGGGAGGCAGGGGGGTCCGCGCGACCCTCACTGCACCTGCGCGTCGGTAGCCAGGGAGGGATGCCGACGCGGCCGTTCCCCTGGACGGGACTGCCCAGAAGGAACAGTCACTGTCTAGTCATACCGCTTGAAACCTCTGTGGTCAAGCAGGATCGACTGGTTTAGGAACAATCCGCCGCGCTTTGGGCACGATCGGAGTCTTCATACCCCGGTGGGGCCACTCCCCAGCCTTTGCGCTCGATCAGTTCGATCCCGATCACGCTGCCCACCGGTCCGACCGGGGTAAGGGTCGCGGCCAGCAGCGTGTAAGGGGCCTCGCGCCTCACCGCGGCAATCCAGATGATGATGCAGAGGGCGATGAAGCCAAGTCCGTGCGCCCATCCGAACAGCATCGTCTCGGTCTCGAACCCGGGCAGCAGCCAGAACGCGATCAGGCCGGCGAAGACCGCCAGCTCGACCCAGGAAACGCGCTTGACCCAGACGAACAGACGCCCGGGAACGGGCTTTTGCAGCGGCAGGCGAGCCATCGGCGTCAGCAGTCGGGTGTAAGCGCGGTCAGGACTATGCGTTCCTGCTCGCGCGCGTGGGCGCCCGAGTAGCCCTCGCCCGTGCTGGCGCGTCCCTGACGGCCGATGTAGGTCAGCTGCACGCCCTCCGGGAGCAGGCCCGGCATGCGGCGCGACATCACCTTCCAGGCGCCCATGTTGCGCGGCTCCTCCTGAACCCAGGCGATCTCCTTCAGGTTCGGGTAGGAGCTGATCAGCGCCTGCAGCTGTTCCTTGGCGAACGGGTACAGCATCTCCACCCGGGCGATGGCGACGTTCTCGGCTGACTCACGGCGCTCGCTGGCGTCGATGTCGAAGTACACCTTGCCGGTGCAGAGAACCAGCCGCTCCACCTTCTCGTGGCGGCCCTCGGCCTTGGGGTCGTCGAGGATGAAGTGGAAATTGCCGTCGGTCAGTTCCTCGAGGGTCGCCGTCGCGCGGTCGAGTCGCAGCAATCCCTTGGGGGTGAAGACGATCAGCGGTCGCGGCTTGCGGATCAGCGCCTGGCGGCGCAGCAGGTGGAAGTATTGGGCGGCGGTGGTCGGGTAGGCGATGCGGATGTTGCCCTCGGCGCCGAGGGCGAGGAAGCGCTCGATGCGGGCGCTGGAGTGCTCCGGCCCCGAGCCCTCGTAGCCGTGGGGAAGCAACAGGGTGAGGCGGCTGGTCTGGCCCCACTTCGACTCGCCGGAGACGATGAAGCTGTCGATGATCACCTGGCCGGCGTTGGCGAAGTCGCCGAACTGCGCCTCCCAGAGCACCAGTGCATTTGGCGAGGCGGCCGAGTAGCCGTACTCAAAGCCGAGGCAGGCGATCTCCGAGAGCGGGCTGTTGTAGAGCTCGAAGGGAGCGGCGGCATCCTCGAGGTTCTGCATCGGGCAGTACTTGAGGCCGGTGTTCTCGTCGTGCAGAACGAGGTGGCGGTGGGAGAAGGTGCCGCGCTCGGTGTCCTGGCCGGTGAGGCGGACGTGGACGGCCTCGCTCAGCAGCGAGCCAAAGGCGAGCGCCTCGGCCTGGCCGAAGTCGATTCCACCCTGCTCGATCGCCTCGCGGCGCCGGGAGAGTGGGCGGCGCAGCTTGCGGTGGACGTTGAAGCCGTCCGGAGTCTTCAGCAGGGCCTCGTTCAGCGCCCGCAGCTGCTCAGCCGGTAGCGCCGTCTCGACCGGCGGGCTGGCGGTGCGGTCGAGCAGTTCGCCGGTGCTGGTCGTGGCGCCGGTCACCGTCGGGTCCTCGTAGTCGCCGGCCTCCATCTTCTCCCGCAGCGCTTTCAGGGCCGCCGCCATCTCCTCCCGCCGCTGCTCGGAGGCGTGGCCGACTTCCTCGGCGGAGATCGTCCCCTCGCCGATCAGCTTCTCGGCGTAGATCTCGGAGACGGGGAGGTGGGATTTGATCTTCGCCGCCATCGTCGGCTGCGTGTACGCGGGCTCGTCGGTCTCGTTGTGGCCGAAGCGGCGGTAGCCGATCACGTCGATGACGATGTCGCGACCCCAGCGCTCGCGGTAAGCCATCGCCAACCGCACCGCCGAGGAACAGGCCTCTACGTCGTCGGCGTTGACGTGGATGATCGGCACGTTGAAGCCCTTCGCCATGTCGGCGGCGTAGGGGGTCGAGCGCGCCTCCTCGGGGTCCGTCGTGAAGCCAACCTGGTTGTCCTGGATCAGGTGGATCGTGCCGCCGGTGCTGTATCCCTTCAGGGCCTGCAGGTTGAGCGTCTCGGCGACGACCCCTTGTGCCGGGAAGGCGGCGTCGCCGTGCAGCAGCACTGGCACCGCTCGCTTCGGGTCGTGGCTGAGTTCGGCGCCGTCGAAGTCGGACTGGAGGAAGCGGGCGCCGCCGGTGACCACCGGGTCGACGAACTCGAGATGGCTCGGGTTTGGGTAGAGGCGGACCGAGATCTTCTCCCCCTCGGAGGTCTCATAGACCCCGCGGTGGCCGTAGTGGTACTTGACGTCGCCGGTGCCGCCGTGGGGGATTCCCGCCACTGCCTTGACCGCCTCGATCCGCTTCGAACCCTCGAACTCGGCCAGGATCGACTCCACCGGACGGCCGAGGTTGTGGGCGAGGACGCTGAGCCGACCGCGGTGGGCCATCCCGAAGACGACCTCCTCGGCCCCGGCGCGGTGCGCGAGTGTGACCGCCTCGTCGAGCATCGGCACGACCACGTCGAGCCCCTCGATCGAGAACATCTTCTGACCCAGGTAGGCCTTCTCGAGGAAGCGCTCGAACTGGAAGACGTCGATCAGCCGGTTGAGCAGCCGCCGTTTCTCCTCGTCGGTGAGCGGCTGGCGGTGGGCGCCGGTCTCGATCATCTCCCGCAGCCAGATCCGCTGTTGGTGCGAGGAGAGATGCTCGAACTGGTAGGCGATCGTGCCGCAGTAGGTCTGGCGCATCCGCGGCAGCGCCTCCAGCAGCGTTTCGCCAGGGACGCCGATGCGCAGGATCGAGGCCGGGATCCGGGCCATCAGCTCCGGCGTCAGGTTGACGTTCTCCGGCTCCAGCGCCGGGTCGCCCTTCGGCTTGGAGCCAAGTGGGTCGAGCTGAGCGGCGAGGTGGCCGTGGGTACGGAAGGCCTTGAGCACAGAGGTCGCGGCCTGGACCGCCTGCAGCAGCTCTTCGTCGACCTCGCCCGGGGCCGCGCTCGGTTCGGCGCCGACGGTGCCGCCGAGTGGCGGCGCCGAGGCCGAGGCCGGGTGGGCCGAGCTGATTCCGCCGGTGTCGATACCGAGGTCGGTGGCGACCCCCTCGTAGAAGCCGTCCTCGCCCTGGAGCAGCTGCTCGACCCGGCGCAGAAAGGCGCCCGACTCGGCTCCCTGGATGACGCGGTGGTCGTAGGTCGAGGTCATCGTCATCACCTTCGAGACCCCGACCTGTTTCAGCCTTTCCGGTGAGGCGTGCAGCCACTCGGCCGGGTAAGCGATCGAACCGGTGGCGATGATCGCGCTCTGGCCGCTGAGCAGCCGCGGCACCGAGGCGACGGTGCCGATCCCGCCGGGGTTGGTGAGGGAGATGTTGGTGCCCTGGAAGTCGTCTGCCGTGAGCTTGTTCTCGCGCGTCTTCGCGATCAGCTCTTCGTAATAGGAGTGGAAGGCGGCGAAATCGAGCCCGTCGGAGCCCTTGATCGCCGGCACCATCAGGCTGTGGGAGCCGTCCTTGCGCTCGACGTCGACGGCAATGCCGAGGTTGACCGGCCCGCCCTCGAGCGCGTATGGCTTGCCGTCGCGTTCTTCGAAGACCCGGACCATCACCGGGAACTCCTTGGTCGCCTGCACGATCGCCCAGGCCACCAGGTGCGTGAAGGAAACCTTCAGCCCCCGCTCTTTCAAGACCACGTTGATCGCCTTGCGTTTGGCATCCAACGTGTCCACCGCGATCGTCCGGAACGAAGTCGCCGTCGGCACCGCCCGACTCTCATCCATCGCCTTGGCCAACATCGCCGCCGCCCCTCGCAACGGCTTCGCCTCACCAGTCGCGGCTGGAGCAGCAGGCCCACCATTGCTGGCCGCCAGCACGTCTTCTTTAGTTACCTTGGCCCCAGGCCCGCTCCCACTCACCGAAGCAAGATCGACGCCATTAGCCTCCGCAACCCTTCGGGCGACCGGCGTTGCGCGCACGTCTTGGGAATTGCCTGCTGCGCTGGACCCTGAGCCGTTTCCAGCGTCCCCACCCGCGGGTGGCGTCGAGGCCTCGGCGACAGGACCCGCGGCGGAATCGCTTGGTCCCTCAGAAGATCCCTCGCCCTCGCCAGCCTCCATCTCAGCCATCGCCACCCCGACCGGCACCTCGTCGTCAACGGCAACCAGGAGTTTCGTGATCACGCCGTCCATCGGCGCCGGAACCTCGGCGTCAACCTTGTCAGTCGATACCTCGACGACCGTGTCTCCCTCTTTGACGAAGTCACCCTCCGCCACGTGCCACTCGAGGACGATCCCCTCGGTCACCGACTCGCCCATCTCGGGCATCGCAATCTGCACGGTGGCCGTCTCTGCCATTTCTGTCCCTGAGTCTATGGAACCGAGCGAACGAGCTTCACAGTCGAGGTAGGCTGGAAGCGATGAACTACTTCGTTACCGGCGCAACCGGGTTCATCGGCCGCAATCTGGTCGAGCGGCTATTGCAGCGTGAGGGCACGATCTACGCGCTGGTGCGGGCCGGTTCGCGCGGTCGCTTGGAGGAGCTGCGGACCAGCTGGGGAGCCGATGGCGCCCGCGTCGTGCCGGTTGCCGGCGACCTTTCCCAGACGAGCCTCGGCGTCTCCGAGGAGGACCTGGTGGCGATGCGGGGAGAGGTCGACCATTTCTTCCACCTGGCGGCGATCTACGACATCACCGCCGATGCCGAGGCGCAGGAGATCGCCAATGTCGAGGGGACCAGGCATGCGGTTGAGCTGGCAGGAGCGATTGAGGCCGGCTGCTTCCACCAGGTCAGCTCGATCGCGGCGGCCGGGCTCTACAAGGGCGAGTGGCGCGAGGACATGTTCGACGAGGCCGAACGGCTCGACACCAACCCCTACTTCCGGACCAAGCACGAGTCCGAGCGGCTGGTCCGCGAGGAATGCCCGCGCCCCTGGCGGGTCTACCGGCCGGGAATCGTCGTCGGCGACTCGCGCAACGGCGAAATCGACAAGATCGACGGGCCCTACTACTTCTTCAAGGCGTTGCAGCGAGCGCGCCGGGTGCTGCCCTCCTGGCTGCCGACGATCGGGATCGAAGGGGGAGAGATCAACATCGTCCCGGTCGACTACGTCGCCGCCGCGATCGACCACATCGCCCATAAGCCGAAGCTGGACGGGCGCGCCTTCCATCTCACCGACCCCAACCCGAAGACCGCGGGCGAAGTGGTCAACCTCTTCGCCAAGGCGGCCGACGCGCCGCAGATGACGGTGCGACTCGATACTGATGTGACCGAACCGGCGACGGGCCTGGCGCGGACGGCGCTGAAGCTGCTGCCGGGCTCGAAGCGGGTCGTCGAGCGGGTGTTCGACGAGATCGGCCTGCCGGCCTCAGTCCTGACCTACGTCGACTACCCGACCCACTTCGACTCGACCGAGGCGCAGAAAGCGCTGAAAGGGTCCGGGATCGAGGTGCCGCCTCTGGAGAGCTACGCGACCCGGGTCTGGGATTACTGGGAGCGCAACCTCGACCCGGACCTGTTCAAGGACCGCTCGCTTTCGGGCGCCGTGCGGGGCAAAGTCATCCTCATCACCGGCGCCTCTTCCGGGATCGGCAGGGCGACCGCGCTGAAGGTCGCCGACGCCGGCGCCACGGTGCTGCTGGTCGCCCGCTCGGCCGAGAAGCTGGAAGAGACCCGGGACGAAATCGCCGCCGCCGGCGGCTCAGCCCACATCCACCGCTGCGACATGTCGGACATCGAGGACATCGAACGGATGGCGGAGGAGGTGCTCGGCTACCACGGCCACGTCGACATCCTCGTCAACAACGCCGGCCGCTCGATTCGGCGATCGGTCGCCCTCTCCTATGACCGCTTTCACGACTACGAGCGGACGATTCAGCTCAACTACCTCGGCGCCCTGCGGCTGATTCTGGCGCTGCTGCCGACGATGCGCGCCCGCAAATCGGGCCATGTCATCAACATCAGCTCGATCGGTACCCAGACCAACCCGCCGCGCTTCTCCGCCTACGTCGCCTCGAAGGCGGCGCTGGACGCCTTCAGCCGGGTGATCGCTTCAGAGGTGAAAGACGACAAGGTCCACCTGACGACGATCAACATGCCGCTGGTGCGGACGCCGATGATCGCGCCGACGCGGATGTACGACATGTTCCCGGCGATCACCCCGGAGGAGGCGGCGGAGATGATTGCCAAGGCGATGGTCGGCAAACCGAAGAAGGTGGCGACCAAACTCGGCAACTTCGGCGAGCTGCTCTACGCGATCGCGCCCAAAGCCAGCGACTCGATCCTCAACACCGCTTACAAGCTCTTCCCCGATTCCCAGGCTGCCAAGGGCAGCAAAGAGGAGGCGCCCGACAAGGCTCCGTCGACCGAGGCGGTCGCCTTCGCGCACCTGATGAAAGGCGTGCACTGGTAGCCGCGAGGCGGTTGAAGCACTGGGGCTGGGGGTTCGAGGACCAGGCGCCGAGCGAGAAGGAGCTGCGGGAGGCGGCGGCGGGGATTCGGGAGCGGTTCGGGTTCGGTGGCGAGCCGGAGGAGCCGGTGCCGCTAAAGGACGTGGAGCTGCGCAAGTCGCGGCTGAAGGCGCCGGCAGGCCTCGGCGACCTGTTCACGGCGGACCGCTACGAGCGGGTCTCGCGGGCGCTGGGCAAGGCCTACCGCGACGTCGTCCGCGGGTTCCGCGGCGAGTTCGAGAACCCACCCGACCTGGTGGCGCTGCCCCGCGACGAGTCGGAGATCGAGACCGTGCTGAGCTGGGCCGAGGCCGAGGGGGCGGCGGTGATCCCGTTCGGCGGCGGCACCAGTGTCGTCGGCGGAGTCGAGCCGCGGCTGGGGGAGAGGCCCGTCGTGACGATGGACCTGCGGCGGCTCGACCGCGTGCTGGAGGTCGACCCGATCTCAATGGCGGCACGGATCCAGGCCGGGGCGACCGGGCCGCGGCTGGAAGAGCAGTTGCGCGAGCACGGCCTGACCCTGCGCCACTTCCCGCAGTCCTTCGAGTACGCGACCCTCGGCGGCTGGATCGCGACCCGCGCTGGCGGCCACTTCGCGACTTTGGAGACGCACATCGACGATCTGGTCGAGTCGGTGCGAGCGATCACGCCGCGGGGGACCTGGGAGAGCCGGCGGCTGCCGGGTTCCGGCGCCGGGCCGTCGCCGGACCGGATGCTGCTCGGCTCCGAGGGCATCCTCGGAGCGATCGCCGAGGCCTGGGTCCGGGTGCGGCCACGCCCCCAGTTCAAGGCCTCGTGTGGGGTCGAGTTCGACGATTTCCTCGCCGCTGCCGGAGCGGTGCGGGAGATCTCCCAGTCCGGCCTGCACCCAGCTAACTGCCGCCTGCTCGACGCCTCCGAGGCGGAGCTGACCGGCGCCGGCAGCGGCGATGCGAACCTCCTGATCCTCGGCTTCGAGTCCGCCCATCTGCCGGTGGACGAGCCGATGGCGGCGGCCCTCGAGATCGCCCAATCCCACGGCGGAGCGCCTGGCGAGCTCCGCACCACCGCGCCGACGGGCCGAAAAGTTGACTCTGGATCAACATATCGGCCCACCGGCGGGGAGGACGGGGGCGCGGTGGGGGCTTGGCGGGGGGCGTTTCTCTTGGCGCCGTACCTGCGGGACACGTTCGTCGCCTGCGGCGTGCTCTCGGAGACCTTCGAGACGGCGGTGACCTGGGACCGCTTCGAGGAGTTCCACGCGAGCGTGATGGAGGAGGCTTGCAGCGCCGTCGCCAAGGTGAGCGGGGCGCCGGCCGAGGGCGCGGGCGCGCCGCGGATCAGCTGCCGCTTCACGCACGTCTACCCCGACGGTCCCGCGCCCTACCTCACGGTGCTGGCCCCGGCCGTGCGCGGCGGCGAGGTGGAGCAGTGGGACGAGATCAAGGCCGCCGTCTCCGAGGCGCTGATCGACGGCGGCGGCACGATCACCCACCACCACGCCGTCGGCCGCGACCATCGCCCCTGGTATGACCGCCAGCGCCCGGCCCCCTTCGCCGCCGCCCTGCGCGCCGCCAAGGCCGAGCTCGACCCGGCCGCCATCCTCAACCCAGGTGTCCTATTGGATCCTGCATGACCTCTCCCGGCGCTACCCTGTCGCGACTCGATATCCCCGGTCGGGCTGCCTTTTGCGCGTCGGGACCGGGCTTCTCCGATGGAAACCATCACCTCCGAACAACCGACTGTGCCGGCTGACGGCGGCCAGGCTGCGGCCTCAGAGCCGGTCGTGCCGCGGCGCTCGCCGCTGCGGGCGGCGATCAAGACCGGGCGGCCGAAGGAGTGGATCAAAAACGTCTTCGTGTTCGCCGGGCTGCTCTTCTCCGGCAAGTTCACCCAGTCGCATGAGGTCATGGAGGCGCTCCTCACCTTCTTCGCCTTCTGCCTGATCTCCAGCGCCGGCTACTTCATCAACGACCTGATCGACGTCGAGCTCGACCGCAAGCACCCGAAGAAGCGCTTCCGCCCGCTGGCGGCGGGGGAGCTCTCAGAGGCGGCCGCGAAGGCGATCGCCCCGGTGCTGGCGATCGTCGCGATCGCGCTCGCCTTCGCCACGGTCAACTGGGAGGTCGGGCTGATGGTGATCGGCTACGGCATCGCCCAGATGGCCTACAGCCTCGGCCTCAAGCAGGTCGTGATCATCGACGTGATGACGCTGGCGGGGCTGTTCATCCTCCGCGTCGCCGCTGGCGCCAGCGCCGTCGACGCCCATGCCTCCGAGTGGCTGATCCTCTGCACCGGCATGCTCGCCGCCTTCCTCGGCTTCACCAAGCGCCGCCAGGAGGCGGTCTCGGAGCTGCACGAGGGGACCGCGACCCGGCCCGTGCTCGAGCACTACTCGCTGCCCTTCCTCGACCAGATGGTCTCCCTGGTCACCACCGGCACCGTGATCAGCTACGCGATCTACACCGTCAACTCGCCCCTGATCGGCAGTCAGATGATGCTGACGATCCCGCCCGTGATCTACGGGATCTTCCGCTACCTGTACCTGATCTACGACCGCTCCGACGACCGCTCGATGGCCCAGATCGTCGCCGGCGACCGCGGCATCCAGGCGGCCGGCGCCTCCTACGCCCTGATCGCCTTCCTGCTGCTCTACGTCTTCAACTAGGCCAGACCGACTTCCTCGGGGCCGGCTTCCATCAGGTAGAAGCGGGCGCGGCCGAGCTCCTCGCCGTCGACTACGACGACGGCGGCGTGGGGGCCGGAGGTCTCGAAGTTGGCGGTGGCGCCGATCGACATCACCAGTCGCTGCTCCTGGCCGGGGGGCATGCCGGGCGGGCGCCCGGTCTCGAAGCTGGCGGTGAGGCCCTCGCCGAGTTCGACCCCGTCGGGGTCCTGGATGGTGACGACGAGCTCGTGCGGGTCGTTGGTCTCGTGCCAGCCGACGTCGATCCCGAGGCCGATGTGGAAGGACCACTCGTGCGGCAGCTCGGGCAGGCGCAGCACGTTCCAGCCGCCGCCGTTGAGGTAGAGCTTGCCGTTGACGGCCTCGCTGTGGTCGGCGAGCAGGAGGAAGCCGATGTTCATGGCGCCTCGGGGTAGGGGACGACCGCGAGGTCGGAGAGCAGCTCGACCTTGCCGTTGCGGGTGAACTGGAGGTCGATCGTCTCGTCCTTGCGGTAGGTGCCGAAGAGGCCGAGGTACATCGCCAGCCAGCGACCGGTGCCGACCTTCTCCTTCACGATCGGGCGGCTGAAGATGATCTCGCCGCCCTCGATCGAGTAGTCGCCTCCGTCGCTCTGCTCGATGCCGTTGATGAAGACCGTGAACGGTGGTTCGGCGCCGGCAGGAAGCTTCACTCGCTCGCCGGCGGCGTAGCTGCCCTTGGGGATGTCGGTGCCCGCATCGTTCATCGCTGCTCTGCTTCCAGAGTCTCCCGCACCAGGTCGAACGGGGTGTCGTGGCTGCTCGGGTCCAACTCCTCCCGCCCTACCCCGCCGCGGTAGGGGACGAACGTGCCGTCGCCGCGCACGTCGATCCCGGCGACCGGCTTGCGCAGCAGGCCGCGGCCCTTCAGCTGCAGGCGCGCGTGGACCTGGTCCCTCGGCTCGAAGTCGCGCAGCGCCGACACCCTCTTCGCCGGTCCCTCGGCCCGGATCGCCAGCGCCCGCTCCCGCATCGCCGCGACCGCCTCGCCGAGATCGTCGAACTCGGCATGACTCACATCAGAGCCGTGCCGAACCGTCAGCTTCCACCTCACGAGCCCAGCCTAGGCGATCACAGGAGGGGCGGGGACCCCTTCTCCAGACACTCAACACCGAGCCATAGCGAGGTGTGTCTGGAGAAGGGGTCCCCGCCCCTCCCCCCTCGCCTACGCCCCCCGGCGCGTCCGTTTGGGACGCCGCGCCGGCGGCCCGACGATTTTCTCCGGGCCGCTGCGGTCGTCCAGCTGCACGTACTCGCGCTCGCGCTCGCCGGTGTAGATCTGTCGCGGCCGGGCGATTTTCGTCTCCGGGTCTTCCTGCATCTCCATCCACTGGGCGATCCAGCCGGCGGTGCGGGGGATCGCGAAGATCACCGTGAACATGTTGGTCGGGATGCCGAGCGCCTCGTAGATGATCCCGGAGTAGAAGTCGACGTTCGGGTAGAGCTTGCGCGAGGTGAAGTACTCGTCCTCGAGCGCGCGTTTCTCCAGCTCGCGGGCGATCTCGACCAGCGGGTTGTACTCGGTCGCCTCGAAGACCTCGTCGAGGTGGGTCTGGATGATTTTCGCCCGCGGGTCGTAGTTCTTGTAGACGCGGTGGCCGAAGCCCATCAGTTTCTCCTCGCGGTCTTTGACCCGCGCAAGGAAGTCGGGGATGTTCTCCGGCGACTCGATCCGCCGCAGCATCCGCAGCACCGCCTCGTTGGCGCCGCCGTGCAGCGGGCCGTACAGCGCCGCGACCCCAGCCGCCACCGCCGAATAGGGGTCGACGCCGGAGGAGCCGACGCCGCGCACGGCGTTGGTCGAGCAGTTCTGTTCGTGATCGGCGTGGAGGATGAAGAGGACGTCGAGCACTTTCGACAGCACCGGCTTCGGCACGTGCTTGTCTTCCGTCTTCTTGAACATCATCGAGAGGAAGTTCTCGGCGAAGTTGAGGTCGTTGTCCGGGTAGACGTAGGGCAGTCCCATGTTGTGCCGGTAGGAGAAGGCGGCCAGGGTCGGCACCTTGGCGATCAGCCGGACCGCGGCCATGTAGCGCTCTTCCGGGTCGTCGATCTGCTTCGCGTCGGGGTAGAAGGTGGAGAGGGCGCCGACGCCGGCCAGCAGCATCCCCATCGGGTGGGCGTCGTAGCGGAAGCCCTCGAAGAACTGCTTCAGGTCCTCGTGGACGAAGGTGTGGTGGGTGATGTCGAAGGTCCAGCGGTCGAGCTGGGGCCCCGTCGGTAACTCGCCGAAGATCAGCAGGTAGGCGGTCTCGAGGAAGCTGGAGCGCTCGCAGAGCTGGGCGATCGAGTAGCCGCGGTGTTCGAGGATGCCGGCGTCGCCGTCGATGTAGGTGACCGAAGAGCGGCAGGAGGCGGTGTTGGTGAAGGCCGGGTCGTAGGACATCAACCCGAATTCGTCCTCCTTGACTTTGATCTGCCGCAGGTCGAGTCCGCGGATCGTCCCGTCCTCGATCGGCAACTCATATGACTTGCCGGTGCGGTTGTCGGTGACGGTGAGCGACTCAGAGGCCATGGGCGGCGCTCATTCTGTCACTTCGCCCGCGCCGGCCGTTAAGACGTTGGGAGGCCTTCGAACTGGGTCATCCCGCGCAGCGCCTCGAAGCGCTCGTCGATCTCTTCGCGGCTGAGGCGGGAGACCCGCTCGGTGCCGAACTCCTCGACGTTGAAAGAGGCGAGCACGGTGCCGTAGCCCATCGCCCGCCGCAGGTGGGACTCGTCGAACTCGCCACCGCAGCCGTCGAGGTAGCCGAAGAAGCCGCCGGCGAAGCTGTCGCCGGCGCCGGTCGGGTCGCGCACGTCCTCCAGCGGGAAGCCGGGCAGGGCGAAGAAGCCGTTCTCGGTGAACAGCGCCGCCCCGTACTCGCCCTGCTTGGCGACGACCGCGCGCGGCCCCAGCTCCATCACCGCCCGCGCGGCCCGGGCCAGGTTCGACTCGCCGGTCAGCATGCGGATCTCGGCGTCGTTGACGACCAGGCAGTCGACCTCGGCGATCGCCGCCCGCAGCGAGTCCGCCGCGGTTTCGATCCAGAGGTTCATCGAGTCGAGCCCGCTGAAGCTGGCGTTGGCGCACTGCGCGCGGACCTGGCGCTGCAGGTCGGGCTGGATGTTGGCGAGGAAGAGGGTGTCGGCTTCCTTGGAGCTCTCCGAGAGCTTCGGCTCGAACTCGGCGAAGACGCCGAGCTGGGTGTCCTCGGTATGGGCGACGTTGAGGTCGAACTCGTAGCGGCCGCGCCAGAAGAAGGACTGGCCGCCCGGGACCCGCTCGATGTCGTCGGTCAGAACACCGCGGTTCTCCAGCACGGCGAACTGTTCGGGGCCGAAGTCGTCGCCGACCGGGCCCACCGGTCGCACCTCGGTGAAGAAGCTGGCGGCGAGCGAGAAGTGGACGGCGGCGCCACCGAGCATGCGGTCGCGCTCCCCGAACGGGGTCTTGACGGCGTCAAAGGCGATTGATCCGACTACGGTGAGCGACATGCGGACGGCAGCCTAACGCTTGCCCTGCGAGACTCAGCGGCCGATGAAGGCAATTCAGATCAAGGAGTTCGGCGGGCCCGAGGTGTTCGAGCTGGCTGAGCTCGATGACCCGACACCAGGCGAGGGCGAGGTCGTCGTCGACGTCGTCCGCACCGGAATCAACTTCGCCGACACTCACGCCACCCGCAACGACTACCTCGCTGAGCAGTCGCTGCCGCTGATCCCGGGGGCCGAGGTATGCGGCCGCACGCCCGACGGGCGCCGGGTCGCGGCGCTGCTGGGCAGTGGTGCCTACGCCGAGAAGGTCGCCGTGCCGGAGGCGCTGCTGATCCCGATCCCCGACGAGGTCGACGACGACCAGGCGGCGGGGATGCTGCTGCAGGGCCTAACCGCGATGGCGCTGGTGCAGCGCTGCGCGCGGATTGAGCCGGGGGAGACGATCGTCGTCGAGGCTGCCGCCGGCGGTACCGGCACCCTGGCGGTGCAGATCGCCAAGCGGGCCGGGGCGAAGGTGATCGGCCTCGCCTCCAGTCCGGAGAAGCGGGAGCTCGTAGCCGGGCTTGGCGCCGACGCCACGGTCGACTCGCGCGCCGAGGACATCGGCGCCGCGATCCGCGAGGCCAACGGCGGCAAGCGGGTCGACGCGGTCCTGCACATGAGCGGCGGCGACGCCTTCGACGCCGAGATGGGCGTGCTGGCGCCGCTGGGCCGGATGGTCCTCTTCGGCATCGCTTCGCGTGAACAGCGCGAGGTCTCCACCGCGGCCCTGCTGCGCGGCTCCAAGGCCGTGATCGGGTTCTGGCTCGCTCACCTGCTGATGCGCCGGGACCTGCTGGCGCCGATGATCGGTGAGCTTTTGGGTGCAGTCGCGGCCGGCGAGCTCGAGGTAACGATCGGCGACGTCTACCCTCTCTCCGAAGCGGCGCGGGCACACGAAGACCTGATCGCCCGCCGCAGCAGCGGCAAGCTTCTCCTCGATCCCTCTAAATAGATGAGCACTAACTTCCACGACCTCGGACTCTCGGCGCCGATCCAGCAAGCGCTGGACGAGCTCGGCTTCCAGGATCCGACGCCGATTCAGGAGCAGGCGATTCCAGCGCTGCTGGGCGGCGGCGACGTGATCGGCCAAGCCCAGACCGGCACCGGCAAGACCGCCGCCTTTGGGCTGCCGCTGCTGCAGTACCTGGATCCGACGAACGACGAGGTGCAGGCGATCGTGCTGACGCCGACCCGCGAGCTCTGCATCCAGGTCACGCAGGCTCTGCGTTCCTACGCTGAGCACCTCGACATCGAGATCGTCGCCGTCTTTGGCGGCGCCCCGATCCGCTCGCAGCAGTCGCAGCTGCGCTCTGGCGCCCACGTCGTCGTTGCCACGGTCGGCCGCATGAAAGATCTGATGTCACGTCGCTCGCTGGTCCTCACCGCCGCCCGCTACGTCGTCCTCGACGAGGCCGATGAGATGCTCGACCTCGGCTTCATCGAGGACGTCGAGAGGATCCTGCGGATGTGCCCGAGCGGACGCCAGACGGCACTCTTCTCGGCGACGATGCCGCCGCCGATTCAGAAGCTCGCCGAGGGCTACATGTACGAACCGACGACGATCAGCATCACGCCGAAGGAACTCACCGTCGACGCGATCCAGCAGGCCTACATCGAGGTCCCGGCCAAAGACAAGGCGGCGCGCCTGGTCGACCTGCTGAAGACCGAAGAACCGGAGCAGGCGATCATCTTCACCCGGACCAAGATCGGTGCCTCGAAGCTGGAGAAGACACTGAAGGACAAAGGCCTCGACGTGAAGGCGTTGCATGGCGACCTCAGCCAGGGCGTCCGCGACGGCGTGATGATCGCCTTCAAGGACCACCGCGTGCGGTTGCTGGTCGCCACCGACATCGCCGCTCGCGGGCTCGATATCGAGCACGTCACCCACGTCATCAACTACGACGTGCCCAATTCTTCCGAGGTCTACGTTCACCGCATCGGCCGCACCGGCCGGGTTGGGCGGACCGGCCGCGCGATCACCTTCGTTACCCCCGCCCAGCGCGAGGAGATCGACCGCATCGAGCGCGACGTGAAGACCACGATCGGCGAGTGGGAGACCCCCGAGGAGCGGCTCGAGCATGCGCCGCGACCGCGGCGGCGCGAGCGCAAAGAGCGCCAGGAGCAGGTCGAGCGAGCCGTCCAGAGTGAGAACGGCGACGCTGCCGAGGCGGACTCCACTGAGGACGCCGAGGAGAAGCGCGACAGCGTCAAGCTCTTCGTCAACCGTGGTGAGCGCAGCGGCATCGACGAAGAGGACCTGCGCTGGGCCCTGCGCGAGGGCGCCGTGCTACCGGAGGAGGCGATTCACGACGTCCGCGTCCTCCACCGCTTCTCCTTCGTCGAGGTCGCCCCGGATCAGGCCGAGCGCACCGTCGAGTTCCTCGACGGCACCAAGCTCAAAGGCAAAGAGATCCGGCTCGAGATCGCCAAGAGCTGAGTCGGCTAGACCCGGCCGCGGGTCAGCTCGTCGATGCTCTGCAGTAGCCGCTCGAAGTCGATCGGCTTGTTCACGTAGCCGCTGACTTCGAGCTCGCCGGGGGCGATCGTGTCGGTTGCGTCCTGGTGGGCGCTGACGATCAGGGCGGGGATCTCGACCCCCATTGCCCGCAGCTCGCGCAGGGCGTCGAGCCCCGACTTGCGCGGCATCATCGCGTCGAGCAGGAGCAGGTCGGGAAGCTGAGCTGGGTCGCCCTGCCAGCGCTCGGTCACCTCCTGGCCGTCGGCTGCGGTCTCGACCTCGTAACCGGCCATCTCCAGCCGGGTCCGCATCAGCAGCAGGATCGTCTCCGAGTCGTCGGCGACGAGGATCTTGATCATCAGCTTGCCTCCGCCCTGGTGCGGTCGGGCCCGGCGCTCGCCGCCGGCAGGCGGAAGCTGAAGGTCGAGCCGACGCCGGGAGTCGATTCGACCGCGATCGTCCCCCCGTGCAGCTCGACCAGCGATTTCGAGATCGCCAGGCCGAGGCCGGTGCCGCCGACGCGCTGGGTCAGGCCAGCATCGCCGCGCGTGAAGCGCTCGAAGATGTGTTCCAGCTGGGTCTCGGGAATCCCCGGTCCGTTGTCGGTCACGGCAATCTCTACTTCGTCACCGGCTACCCGGACCATGACCTCGATAGACGCCCCTTCAGGCGAATACTCATGAGCATTGGTAAGCAAATTAACCAGTATTTGGCGAATCCGGTCGGCCTCGACATTGATCAACGGCAGGCCGGGCTCGATCTCCTCGCTGAGCCTCTGGTTTGCGCTCTCGGTCTGCGCCCGCATCGTACGCACGGCGTCTTCGATCAGCGGCGCGACCTCGGTCGGCTTCGGCGTGATCCCAAGTCGGCCGGCATCGCTGCGGGCGAGGTCGAGCAGATCGTTGAGCAGCCGGACCAGATGGCGGCAGTTGTCGACGATGATTTCAACCGTCTCCACCTGCTTCGGGGTGAGCGAGTTGCGCTCCAGCATCAGCAGCTCGGCAAAGCCCTGAACTGAAGTCAGCGGACTGCGCAGCTCGTGTGAGGCGGTGAGAACGAACTCGTCTTTGAGCCGGTCGAGTTGGTCGCGCTGGCTCGCTTCTCGCTCCAGCTCGTCGGCCATCTCGTTGAAGGCGGCGCCGAGGGTCGCCGTCTCTGAAAGACCGCCAACCTCAACCCGAGCGCTGCGGTCGCCGGCGGCGAGCCGTCCCGCCGCATCGACCAGCTCCTCCAGGGGCCGGCGCATCGAGCTGATCAGCCCACTGAAGAGCAGTAGGGCGCCGGTCAGGCCAGCGATCAAGCCGGCGGCGACGAGCAGTGCGGTGTCGCGAGTGTCGCCGGAGATCTCGTCACGGAGTTCGCTGCGGCGCTCCGCCTGGGCGACAGCTGCGGCGCGGGCGTCTCTGCCCCCGACCCCGCTGGCCAGCCGCTGCCTGGCGATCATCTCCACCTGGTAGGAGCGCGCGATTGCGTCCTCGAAGTCCTGTCGCTGCTGGATGAAACGGCCGACGCCGATCACCGCCATCGCCGTGAGCACGGCAAAGCCGATCGCAAAGCCAATCCTCAGCCGGTTGGCAAGCGATGGGCTCAGGCGTCGGCCCCGTTGCGAATATGCTTGCGCCCCTATGAGCGACGAGGCTACAGGCAGCGGCGATGGCTCCGTCACGGCGCCCGACGGGATCGATCTCGACGGCGTTGAAGCCTGGTTTGCCCTCAACGTCCCCAGCGCCAGCCCGCCGCTCAGCTTCGAGCGGATCGCCGGCGGCCACTCGAACCTGACCTACCGGGTCGACGATTCCGGTGGAAACCGCTGGGCGCTGCGCCGGCCGCCGCTCGGCAAGCGCCTTGGCTCGGCCCACGACATGGCCCGCGAGCACAAGGTCGTGTCCGCCCTGGGACCGACCGAGGTGCCGGTGGCGCCAGTGGTCAGGCTCTGTGAGGACGAGTCCGTCAACGGCGCCCCCTTCTACGTGATGGAGTTCGTCGAGGGGCCGATCCTGCGCGGCCTGGCCGAGGCGGAGATCTTCCCCGACGAGGGGGACCGGCGGGCGATCGGCGAGCGCGTCGCCGACACCCTCGCCTCGATCCACGCGATCGACCCCGACGCGGTCGGGCTGGGGGACCTCGGCAAGAAGGAGGACTACGTCGCCCGCCAGTTGCACCGCTGGCAGGGCCAGTGGGAGAAATCGAAGATGCGCGAGCTGCCGGCGATCGACTCCGTCCACGAGCGCCTTGCTGCTCGCATTCCCGAGCAGGGCCCGGCGACGATCGTCCACGGCGACTACCGCCTCGACAACATGATCCTCACGCCTGCCGGCGAGGTTGCGGCCGTGGTCGATTGGGAGCTCTGCACGCTCGGCGACCCGCTCGCCGACGTCGGGCTGCTGATGGCCTACTGGCCCGAGCGCGGGGAAGATCTGGTCGCGCTCGGCCAGCCCGCCAACCTCGCGCCCGGGTTTCCGACCAGGCAGGAGCTGCTCGACCGTTACGCCGAGCGCTCCGGTCGCGACCTCTCCGAACTCGACTTCTTCATCTCCCTCGGCTACTGGAAGCTGGCGATCATCCTCGAGGGCGTCTACGCCCGCTACGCCGCCGGGGGCTACGGCAAGGTCGACGACGGCGTCCACGCCTTCGCCCTGCTGGTCGAGCGCTTGGCCGAGGCGGCGGACGAAGCCGAGCGACGCGGCGGCTAACTTCGTCCGCCCCACTTGGGAGTCTCCCGGGCGCTCTCGTCCTAGTTCCCCAATAAGGAGACCCCCGTGAAGCAGATCCGCAAGCGGCTCACGTACGCGAACGTGATGTCGTCCATCGCTGTCTTTCTAGTGCTCGGCGGAGCGATGGCCGTCGCCGCCAGCACCAAGATCGGTTCCAAACAGCTGAAAGCCAACGCGGTCACGACCGGCAAGATCAAAAAATCCGCGGTGACCACGGCCAAGATCAAAGACAATGCCGTCAACGGCACCAAGGTCGACGAGGCGACGCTGGGCACCGTTCCGAGCGCGACCAACGCCGCCTTCGCCAGTTCGATCCCGCCGGCGGAACCGACCCATCTCGTCGGCACCCCGGGTCAGCCACCGTTTGAAGCCGGCAGCAAAAATGTCGGCAGCAGCGGCCCGTTCCAGCTCACGTCGGTCGGCTTCTACAAAGACCACGAGGGAATCGTGCACCTCGAGGGCGTAGCCCTGATCGGTAATGGCGGCGGGGGAGTCAGCTCGGTCTTCACCCTCCCTCCCGGATACCGGCCCGCGCCGGGCACCATCCTTCTTTTCGAGGGGTATCAAGATCGCACCATGATCATCGCCGGATCGAACACGGCTACTGAAGGCATCGACCTCAGCGGCAAGATAATCAGTGATCCAGAAAAACCCATCATCCTTGACGGCATCACGTTCCGAGCCGCCAGCTAGTCGGCAGCGAAGAACCCAAGACGTGGG
>DASSFS010000016.1:0-10445 GCA_035694165.1 Solirubrobacterales bacterium
GCGGTCTACGCGATCCTCTACGCTTTCTTCGCCTTCCTCGTCGCCCGCTGGAGCCGGGGCATCCTCCCCGTCGCCGCGGCGCTCTCGATGATCCTGGCGATCTTCTGCGCGGTCGGCGCCGACAGCTGGTTCGCCCGCGACAAGGCGGGCTTCGACGAGGCGCTCCTGCCCTCGTCCGTGATCGGCACCCTGGTCGTGATCCTCGGCCTGCTGCAGATCGTCCTCATCGCCTTCGCCCTCTACGGCTTCAACCAGGAGTGGCACGTCGAGGAGGAGCGCCCGATCGGATCGGGCGAGGACTACGGCGCCGGCGCCGGCGCCCCCCAGCCGGCATAGGCCTGGCGAGCGCCGGACCAAGCGAGGCAAGGACGCAGGGAGCCCGAATAGCAGCGCTATTCGGGCGACTGAGGACGCAGCATCGCGCCGCGTCCGCCGCCGCCAGGCCTATGCCGGAGGTGGGACTCGAACCCACAAGCCCATAAGGGCAATCGATTTTGAGTCGATCGCGTATGCCAATTCCGCCACTCCGGCGCCGGGCGAACGATAGACCGAACCGGCGACCCAAGCGCCACTAGACTGCCGGCGGGGATGAGGATCCATCACCTCAGCTGCGGGTCGTTGTGCCCACACGGGGGGCGCCTGGTCGGGGGCGAGGGTGGCCTGCTGTCCACCGCCAACGTCGTCTGCCACTGCCTGCTGATCGAGAGCTCGGACGGTTTGGTCCTCGTCGACACCGGCTTCGGCAGCGACGACGTCCGCAACCCGGGCCAGCTCGGGCAGCCGTTCCGCGTCCTGATGGGGGCCCAGCCGCGCCTCGAGGACACGGCGATCGCCCAGGTCGAAGCGCTCGGCTTCGCCGCGGCCGACGTCCGCCACATCGTCACCACCCACCTTGACCTCGACCACACCGGCGGCCTGCCGGACTTCCCCGCGGCGGAGGTGCACGTCCTGGCGCCGGAGCTGGCGGCGGCGCTGCATCCCTCGCTGCGCGACCGCAGCCGCTATGTCGGCTGCCACTGGCAGCACCGGCCGCACTGGGTCGAGCACCACTCCGAGCAGGGCGGCGAGCGCTGGTTCGGCTTCGAGAGCGTGCGGATCCTGCCCGGCCTCGACGTCGAGGTGGCACTGATCCCCCTGGCCGGCCACTCGCGCGGGCACACCGGGGTCGCGGTGAACGCCGGCGAGCGCTGGCTGCTGCACTGCGGTGATGCCTACTTCAACGTCGGCGAGGTCGCGACCCCACCGACCTGCCCGCCGATCCTGCGCTTCTTCGAGAACCTGACCGCCACTGACAACAACGCCCGCAAGGCCAACGCGGGGCGTTTGCGGGAGCTGGCAGCAAGCCATGGCGACGCGGTGACGCTCTTCTGCGCCCATGACGAGCGGGAGCTGGCGCGCGAGCAGGAGCGGGCCGCAGCGAGCGCCGCCGGCGCGTGAGCGCGGCGCCTCCCGAGCTGCTCTGGGAGCCCTCGGCCGAGCGGGTCGAGCGTGCCCGCCTGACCGAGTTCAGGCGCTGGCTCGAGGCCGAGCGTGGTCTTCTGTTCGACGATTACGACGCCCTCTGGCGGTGGTCAGTGGATGACCTCGATGGCTTTTGGGGCGCGATCTGGGACTTCTTCGAAGTCCAGGCGGACGGCGATCCCTCGACCGTCCTCGCTTCGCGCGAGATGCCCGGCGCCCGTTGGTTCCCAGATGTCTCCCTCAACTACGCCGAGCACGTTTTCGCCGGTAAGGACGATGCCGAGACCGCAATCCTGCACGCCTCAGAGCTGCGCGACCTGGAGCAGCTGAGCTGGGGTGAGCTGCGCTCCCAGGTGGCAGCGGTTGCCGCAGCGCTGCGCGAGCTCGGGGTCGAGCGCGGCGACCGCGTCGTCGCCTACCTGCCGAACATCCCCGAGGCGATCGTCGCCTTCCTCGCCAGCGCCTCGATCGGCGCCGTCTGGTCGAGTTGCTCGCCCGACTTCGGCCCTGCCAGCGTTGTCGACCGCTTCGCCCAGATCGAGCCCAAGGTGCTTTTCGCGGTCGACGGCTACCGCTACGGCGGCAAGGACTTCGATCGGCGCGAGACCGTCGCGCACTTGCAGGCTGCGATGCCGAGCCTGAAGCGGACGGTCGTCCTTCCCTACCTCAGCCCCGATCCCGACCTCTCGGCCCTGCGCGACGTGACCACCTGGGACGAGCTGCTCAGCGACGGAGCCGGCGCCGAGCTGAGCTTCGAGCGCGTCCCCTTCGACCACCCGCTCTGGGTCCTCTACTCCTCCGGCACGACCGGGCTTCCGAAGGCGATCGTCCAGGGCCAGGGTGGAATCCTGCTCGAGCACCTGAAGAAGCTCCACCTCCACGTCGATGCCCACCCCGGCGACCGCCTCTTCTGGTTCACGACGACCGGCTGGATGATGTGGAACTTCCTCGTCTCCGGGCTGCTGACGCGGGCGGCGATCGTCCTCTACGACGGCAACCCGGGTCATCCCGACATGAGCGTGCTCTGGGAGCTGGCGGAGCGGGCCGAGATGACGATGTTCGGCACCAGCGCCTCCTACATCGCCGCCTGCATGAAGGCCGGCGTGGAGCCCGGAGCGGGGCGTGACCTCAGCCGCCTCGGCGCGATCGGCTCAACCGGCTCCCCCCTCTCCCCCGAGGGCTTCGACTGGATCTACGAGCACCTCGGTGCCGACACCTGGCTGTTCTCGACCAGCGGCGGCACCGACCTCTGCACCGCTTTCGTCGGCGGCGTCTCGCTGCTGCCGGTCTACCGCGGGGAGCTGCAGGGACGCGCGCTCGGGGCCGCGGTCGAGGCCTGGGACGAAGACGGCAACTCAGTCCTCGACGAGGTCGGCGAGCTGGTCGTGACCGCGCCGATGCCCTCGATGCCGGTCCGCTTCTGGAGCGATGAGGACGGCAGCCGCTACCGCGCCAGCTACTTCGAGATGTTCCCCGGCATCTGGCGCCACGGCGACTGGATCGAGATCACCTCGCGCGGCACCGCGATCATTTACGGCCGCTCGGATTCGACCATCAACCGCTCCGGCATCCGCATGGGGACGAGCGAGATCTACCGCGCCGTGCTCAGCATCGACGACGTCGTCGATGCGCTTGTGGTCGACCTGCCGCGGCCCGGGACCGACGGCTGGATGCCGCTGTTCGTGGTCCTCCGCGACGGCGTCGAGCTGGACGAGGAGCTGCCGAAGGAGATCGCCCGCCGCGTCCGCGAACGCTGCTCCCCGCGCCACGTCCCCGACGAGGTCTTCCAGATCGCCGAGGTGCCGCGCACGCTCAGCGGCAAGGTGCTGGAGGTGCCGGTGAAGCGAATCCTGATGGGGACGGCGGCCGAGCAGGCAGCCAGCCGCGACTCCCTCGCCAACCCGGCGGCGCTCGACTACTTCACCGAGATGGCCGCCCGGCTGGAGACCTGAGGCCGACGCGGCGAGCCACCGCCGCTGGCGGCTCGCCGTCCCGCCAGCACCGCGAAGCCCCAGCCGGAGGCGACGAGGATGCCGCCGAGCACGTCGCTCGGGTAGTGCCAGCTGAGCACCATCACCGAGCAGCCGACGGCGAGAACGGCGCCACTGCCGAGCAGGGCTACCGCCGGGCGTAGGTCGCGCGGAACGACGAAAGCGAAGGCAATCGCGATCGACGTAACCGCGGTGACGTGGCCGCTGGGGAACGGGACTTCGCCGAGCTGTTCGGCACCCACGGCGGACTGGAAGCGCGGATGGGAGAGCACGACCTTCAGCAGCTGCGTGGTCACGTTGGCGCCGAGGACGACGGTGGCGGCAGCAGCAGCGTCAAGCGGCCTGCCGCGGCTCAGCGCGACCGCGCAGGCGAGCGCCAACATCAGCAGCAGCGGCAACGGGGCGCCCAGATGCACGATGACGTTGGCAAGCGAGTCCAGTCCCGAATCCCCACGGGCGATGAAGCGTTCCCGCAGGCTCGCGTCGGTTCGCTGGGCCGCGTCGATCCCGTAGGCGATCAGCGCCAGCAGGGCCAGCGCGAGGGCGCAGCTGGCCCAGGCCGCGAGCGGGGCTTTGACGCGCCTTTCCATCCCCGGACGGTAGCGAGCGGGATTTAAGGCAAGGTCAAGCGGGCGTAACGGGGTTGCGGCGCTCGGCGAAGGAGCGGTCCTTGCTCGCCGCGTAGGCGAAGCGGCAAATCAGCTCGCCACGCAGGTCCTCGGGCTGAACCACGGCGTCGACGACCAGCTCCGAGGCGAGATGGAGGATGTCGATGTCCTCGGCGTATTCCTCGCGTTTGGCGGCGACGAAGCGCTCGCGCTCGGCCTCGTTTTCGATCGCCTGGATCTGGTTGTAGAAGACGGCGTTGATAGCGGCCTGCGGTCCCATCACCGCGATCGAGGCGCTCGGCAGCGCGATGCAGCAGTCGGGCTCGAAGGCCGGGCCGGCCATCGCGTAGAGCCCCGCCCCGTAGGCCTTGCGAACGATCACCGAGAGCTTTGGCACCGTTGCTTCGGAGACGGCGCTGATCATCTTGGCGCCGTGGCGGATGATCCCGTGGCGCTCGACCGCGGTGCCGATCATGAAGCCGGGCACGTCGGCGAGGAAGAGCAGCGGGACGTTGAAGGCGTTGCAGGTCTGGATGAAGCGCGCCGCCTTGTCGGCGGAGTCGACGAAGAGGACACCGCCTTTCTGCTTCGGCTGATTGGCGACGATACCGACGACGCGGCCGTCGAGCCGGCCGTAGCCGACGATCAGCTCTTTCGCCCAGCGCTTGTGCACCTCGAGGAAGCTGTCGGCGTCGAGCAGGACGTCGAGCACCTCGCGCATGTCGAAGGGCTGGTTCTCGTCGTCGGGGACGATCTCGGCGATCGCCGCCTCAGAGGCGGGCGCGGCGGGCTCCGCCCGCGGCGGCTCGACCTGCCAGTTCTCCGGCATGAAGGAGAGGTAGCGACGGGCCAGGTCGATCGCCTCCTCGTCGCTCTTGACCAGGAAGTGGCCGCAGCCGGAGACGCCGGTGTGCATCTTCGCCCCGCCCATTTCCTCCAGCGTCACCTTCTCACCGATCACCATCTCCGCCATCCGCGGCGAGCCCAGGTACATCGAGGCGTTGCCCTCGCGCATGATCACGACGTCGCAGAAGGCCGGAATGTAGGCGCCGCCGGCGGCGCTCGGCCCGAACAACAGGCAGATCTGCGGCACCTGACCGGAGAGCCGCACCTCGTTGTGGAAGATCCGCCCAGCGCCACGGCGGCCGGGGAACATCTGCACCTGGTCGGTGATCCGCGCCCCCGCCGAGTCGACCAGGTAGACCAGCGGCACCTGCAGGCTCAGTGCCCGCTCCTGGATGCGAAGGATCTTCTCCACCGTCTTCGGCCCCCAGGAGCCGGCCTTGACCGTGGGGTCGTTGGCCATCAGGGCGACGCGGCGGCCGTCGATCATGGCCAGGCCGGTGACGACGCCGTCGGCCCCGAGCCCCTCCTCCTGCCAGTTGGCCAGCAGCCCCTCCTCGGCGAAGGAGCCGCGGTCAACCAGGCGCTCGACCCGCTCGCGCACCGGCAACTTGCCCTGTTCGGCGGTCTTCTCGTGGTGGCGCTGGGGACCACCGGAGAGGGCGGCCTCGAGGGCCTTGGCGAAATCGGACACGGCCGGCAGCCTATTCGGGCTGCCAATCGACCGGGCCGGCGCGCAGCACGTGGGCGCCGAGCGGGCGGCCGAGGACCTCCTGCGCGGCACGCGAGGCCTCGATCAGGCGCGCCAGGTCGATTCCCGTCTCGACCCCCATCTCGTGCAGCATCGAGACCACGTCCTCGCTGCCGACGTTGCCAGTGGAGCCAGCGGGCACCGGGCAGCCGCCGAGCTCGCCGAAGCTCGACTCGAAAGACTCGACCCCCTCTTCCAGGGCTGCGAGCAGGTTGGCGAGGCCCTGGCCGCGGGTGTTGTGGAAGTGGGCGGTCAGCTCGACTCCGTGCAGGCGCTCGCGGGCGGCGGCGAAGAACTCGTGCACTTGGCGCGGGTTCGCCATTCCGGTGGTGTCGCCGAAGCCGACCTCCTCGCAGCCCTCGGCGGCGAGCCGTTCGGCGATCTCGAAGACGCGCTCCGGCGGCACCTGCCCCTCGTAGGGGCAACCGAAGGAGGTCGCGATCACGCCCTCGCGCCGCAGCCCTTCTTCCCCGGCGCGGGCCAGCGTCGGTTCCAGCCCCGCCAGGGACTCCGCGACCGAGCGGTTGACGTTGCGCTGGTTGTGGGTCTCGGAGGCGGAGAGGAAGACGCTGATCTCGTCGAAGCGGTCGCGCTGCTCCAGCGCCCGCTCCAGCCCCCGCTCGTTCGGGATCAGAACCGAGAAGGCGACGCCCTCGCGGCGCTGCGCCGCGCCCAGGACCTGAGCCGCGTCGGCCAGCTGCGGGATCACGTCGGGGCGGACGAACGAGGTGATCTCCATCCGCCTCACACCCGTCGCCGAGAGCAGGTCGATCAACCGCACCTTCTCCGCGGTGTCGATCGTCTCCGGCTCGTTCTGGAACCCGTCGCGCGGCCCGACCTCGCGGATCCGGACGTGACTGGGCAGCTCGGCCATGACCCAGAGACTAGGCGGACGGCGAGCCGTGGTCGAAAGCGACGACGCGGCGCTCGTGCGTGCCGACCCCGATCGTCCGCTCTCCTTCGGTCACCTCGACGTCGAAGCGCAGCTTGCGGCCCTCGACGACCTCGCGCAGCACCGAGTGGGAGACGCAGGTCGCGCCCTCGGCGGCGGCGGCGACGTGCTTGACGCAGACTTCGAAGCCGACCGTCGCGGCGCCCTCGGGCAGGTGCTCGTAGGCGAGCACCTGCGAGGTGGCCTCCATCATCCCGATCATCCCCGGGGTCGAAAGCACGCTGGCGCCGATCGTGCCGCCGACGTCGGTCAGCAGTGGGCCCGCGACGACGAACTCGTCGCGCCGCTCGATGCCGGGCAGGAGGGTGGGCTCGGCCGTGGCCATCAGACCATGCCGAGGCCGCCGCTTACGCCCAGGGTCTCGCCCGTGACGTAGGTGGCGTCCTCGGAGGCGAGGAAGGCGACGGCGGCTGCGACCTCCTCGGGCTGGCCGAGGCGGCCCATCTGGGTCGAGCTCTTCATCGTCTCGATCACTTTCTCGCCGATCTCGCCGAACTCCTTGGCGCCCATCAGCAGTGGGGTCTCGATCGGCCCTGGAGCGATCGAGTTGGCGGTGATGCCGTAGCGGGCATTCTCGCGGGCAATCGCCTTCATGAAGCCGACGATCCCGGCCTTGGCGGCGGAGTAGACGGCCGAGCCCTTGGAGCCGACCCGGCCGGCCTCGGAGGAGATGCTGACGATGCGGCCGTATTTCGCCTGCTGCATTCCCGGCAGCGCCGCGTGGGTGCAGTTGAGGACGCCGGTGAGGTTGATCGCCAGCACCCGCTGCCACTGCTCGGGCGTGGTGTAGGTGAAGAAGCCGAACTCGTCGGTGCCGGCGTTGTTGATGAGGATGTCGAGCGTGCCGCCCGCGGCGGCGACCGCGGCGCGCGCGGACTCGATCTCGGTCACGTCGAGCTCCAGCGCGTGGCCGTTGACCTCCCCCGCCACCTTCTCGGCGCCGTCGGTGTCAATGTCGCCGACCCAGACCTCAGCGCCCTCCGCTGCCAGACGAGCCGCGATCGCGGCGCCGATCCCGCTGGCGCCACCGGTAACCAATGCCTTCCGTCCCTCAAGCCTCATGCGCCGGGAGCATAGACTGGCCCGCCGTGTCAGCGAGCGAACCGATCCCGATCATCGGCGGCACCGGCGCCCTCGGCGCCGGCATGGCGACCCGCTGGGCACAAGCCGGAGTGCCGGTCTTGCTCGGGTCCCGCTCAGCCGAGCGGGCCGAGGAAGCGGCGGCCAAGGTCCGCGACAAGGTTCCCGGCGCTGACGTCACCGGGCTGGAGAACGGCGAGGCGGCGCAGAAAGGCGAGATCGTCTTCCTCACCGTTCCCTTCCGGGCCCAGTCGGAGAACTTGAACAATTTGCGCGGCTCCCTGCGGCCGGGCCAGATCCTGGTCGACTGCACGGTTCCCCTGGCGGCCGCGGTCAGCGGCAAAGCGACCCGCTCACTCGGGGTCTGGCAGGGCTCCGCCGCCCAGCAGGCGCAGGAGATGGTCCCCGACGGCGTCACTGTCGTCGCCGCACTGCACACCGTCAGCGCCCCGACCCTCTCCGACATCGAGGCTGAGCTGGGCGAAGACGTCCTCCTCTGCGGCGACAAAAAGGCCGACAAGGCGCGCGTCGCCCGGCTGATCGAGCTGATCCCCGGCCTGCGCGCCGTCAACGCCGGCGCCCTGGAGATGGCGCGCATCGTCGAGCAGCTGACGCCGATGCTGATCTCGGTCAACATCCGCTACAAGGCCCAGGCCGGCATCCGCCTCACCGGTTTGCCCGACGGCGACCACTGGGAATAGGCGGGGCATGAGGGTCGCGCTCCTGGCCGGCGGCACCGGCGGCGCCAAGCTCGGCGCCGGGATGCAGGAGGAGGTAGGAGCTGAGCTCTCCGTCATCGCCAACACCGGCGACGACATCGAGGCGCTGGGCGTCCACGTCTCCCCCGACCCCGACCTCGTCACCTACTGGCTCAGCGGCGAAATCGACGAGGAGCGTGGCTGGGGGCTGCGCGACGACAGCTTCACCGTCTTCGAGCGGCTGCAGCGCCTCGGCGCCCCGAGCTGGTTCGGGCTCTCCGACCGCGACCTCGCCGCCTGCCTCTACCGGCGTCAGTTCATCGAGGAGGGCGGCCGGCCGACTGACGCCCAGGCGCAGATCGCCCGCGGCCTCGGGGTCGAGGCGAAGGTGCTGCCGATGTCGGACTCGCCGGTCCGCACCAAGGTCCTGACAGAAGCAGGGCGGCGCGACCTGCAGGAGTACTTGATCGTCGACCGCGGCGAGCCCGATGTGCTCGGGGTCGAGCTGGAGGGAATCGAGCAGGCCGAGCCGAGCCGCGAGGTGCTGGACGCGCTGCGCGGCGCCGAGGCGATCGTGATCGGCCCGTCGAACCCGGTGATCAGCATCGGCCCGATCCTCGCCGTCCCCGGTCTGCGCGAGGCGATCGCCTCCTCCCCCGCCCCGGTGGTCGCGGTCAGCCCCTATGTCGCCGGCGAGGTCGTCAAGGGACCCACGGACCGCTTCATGCGTGCCCTTGGCCGCCCGACCACGGCTGCCGGCGTCGCCTCGCTCTACGCCGGGCTGATCGACGGCATGGTCGTCGACGAGGGCGATCCAGAGCCGCCCCCCGCCGAGATCGCCACCCTCGTCGCGCCGACCCTGATGGAGGGCGCGAGCGGCCGCGCCCGGGTCGCCCGCATCGTGCTGGACTTCGCCGAGAGCCTGACGAAGTGAACGGGTGCCACCTCGTCGCTACCCTCGCCTCCAGGTGAAGGCCACCGCGGTCCTACCCGTCAAGCGCTTCGACGCCGCCAAGCAGCGCCTGGCCGGCGGCATCGACGCCGAGCGCCGGCGAGAGCTGGCGGCGGCAATGGTCGCCGATGTGCTGGAAGCGATCGGGGAGGCGAAGACGATCGGGCGCACCATCGTCGTCAGCGGCGACCCGGCGGCCCAGGAGCTCGCCGTCGAAGCCGGCGCCGAGGTCGTCCCCGACCCCGCCGACGCCGGTCACGTCGAGGCGGCCCTGGCCGGAATCGCCCGCGCCGAAGTCGAGCGAGCGGAGTGCGTCGTCCTCCTCCCCGGCGACTGTCCCCTGCTCGACCCCCGCGAGCTCGACCGGCTCCTGACCGCGATCCCAGAGCGCTACGTCGGCATCGTCCCCGACCGCCACGGGACCGGCACCAACGCGCTGGCGCTGCGCCCCCCGGATGCGATCGTCCCCGCCTTCGGCGAGGGCAGCCGCGACCGCCACGTTGCTGCCGCCCGCGAGGCGGGCATCCCCTTCGGCGTCGAGGAGCTGGCTTCACTGGGGCTGGACCTCGACACCCCCGCTGACGTGATCGCCCTCACCCGCGCACTCGAGGCGCGCCCCGGCCGCGCCCGCCGCACCGCCAAGGCGCTGGGGATATGAGCGAGGCGCCGGGCGAGCTGCGAGTCCTCGCCGTGACCGGGCTGCCGGAGTTCAACGAGGGGATGCGGGTCGGCGAGGAGATCGCCGCGCGCACGGACCTCGCGGACGGCGACGTCGTCGTGATCTCCCAGAAGATCGTCTCCAAGGCTGAGGGTCAGGTCCGCCGCCTTTCCTCGGTGCTGCCGCGCGCCGAAGCGCGCAAGATCGCGATGGTGCTGGGCAAGGAGCCGGCCCTGGTCGAGCTGATCCTCGAGGAGAGCAAAGAGGTGCTGAGGGTCGGGCGCACAGTGATGATCGTCGAGACCAAGCACGGCTTCGTCTGCGCCAACGCCGGGATCGACTCCTCCAACCTCGCTGAGCCGGACACGGTCTGCCTGCTGCCGGAGGACCCCGACAGGTCTGCCCGGATGATCCGAGAGGAACTCACTGGGGGCGGGCCGGGGGTGGGGGT
>DASSFS010000017.1:0-3626 GCA_035694165.1 Solirubrobacterales bacterium
GGTGCCGTTGACGACGGTGAACGGGGCAAACGCCTCCATCACGTCCGGATCGGTCTTGTGCACGAGGCGGCCGGTGAGCTGCCCCTGCTCGTCCACGTCGAAGTTGCGGTCCTGGATCAGCAGCGGTAGCTCGAACGGCGGCCCCTCCGGCAGCCCGAGCTCGCGTTCCTGGTCGTCGCGCACGATCCAGAGGCCCGCGAGCCCGGCATACACGTCGTACTTCGTCGTGCCCATGACGTGGTCGTGGTACCAGAGCAGCGTCGCCCGCTGCTCCATCGGGTAGTGGAAGACCGCAGGCTGGCCCGGTGCGAAGAGGTTCTCCGCCCAGCCGTCGTACGAGGCGGGCGTGAGCGCACCGTGCAGGTGGACCACGGTGTGGCCTGTCAATCCGGCGGCGTCGGCGTCCAGTTCGCCGCCGCTGAGGCCGGGGACGCACTGCACGGGCACGCCATCGGCATCGGCCGCCTGCGGGGCAACGGTCACCGACACCGGGTACGCGCCGTCCAGCTCGTTCCGCCACTCGACCGTGACCGGCCGGCCGCGCTCGGCTTCGATCGTCGGCCCGGGAACCGTCCCCTCGAACCCCCAGATGCTCGACGCGGGGAGCTCGCGGTGAAACGAGTGCACGCCCGCGCGGATGTGCACCGCCAACCAGCCGTCATGCTCAGTCGCGATCAACCGCAACGGCAGCGGAAGCCGATCGACGAACGGGGTAAGCACCGGCTCAGGATCGCACAGCTGGTGCCGGCGATGACAGACGGCGCCCATAGCTTTCGGCTCAGCAAGCGGAAGGAGAGGGATCGCGCGCCGGTCTTCGCGGAGCTCGGTCCAGCTGGATCGCGCAGCTTGCGCCCTGACAATGAAAGCGGGACACTTGAGACGTGGAAACGGGGTCGCCGACCAGTGCGTCGGTCCTACCCGCGTCCCTTGTCGGACGCGAGGCTGAACTGCCTCGCCTGAACTCGCTCGTCGACGACCCCTCCTCCGGCTTCCGCGGTGTCCTGCTCGAGGGGGACCCGGGGATCGGGAAGACGGTCTTGTGGCAAGCCACGGTAGAGCAGGCAAGGCGCCGAGGCCGCCGCGTGCTCGTCGCCCGACCGGCCGAATGGGTCGGCAAAGGCGATCCCGTCTCGTCCATCGACCCCACCGTCACGGCTGCGGTCGCGGCGACGGCGGACCCGAAAGGGGGCTCTCTTGTCCAGCCAGCGGCGCAATCGAACAATCCGCGTCCGGCGTAGACCCGTGGTTAGACGCCTCGCACTCACGATCGTCGTTGCGGTCGGGCTATTGGCGGTGGGAACACCGGGACGTGCTGCTTCCCCGGCCGCGCGTAGGGTCGAGCCGGTGCGTGTCTGGGTGACCGACGGCGACGTCGACGCGCTCACGGCCACGGCGCACGGCCTCTTCGCCGGCGGCGACTTCACGCTCGTCGGACCCGAGACCGGCAGCTGGGTGCATGTCTCGCCGGTAGGCCAGGTCCCGCCCGTCCGGCGACCGATCGATGGTGAGGTCACGGCGGCGGCCTCTGATGGTCATGGCGGCTGGTATCTCAGCGGTGGCCCTTTCTTCATCGGCGATGCCGTGCGTCGAGGCGTTATCCATCTCGGTGCAAGCGGGACTCTCGACACGGCCTGGAAGCCTCGCATCCGAGGATCAGTCTCGGCCCTGGCCCGGGTGCGATCGACCCTCTACCTCGGTGGCGATTTCACGAGGGTGAGTCGCCGGAAGCGCCTGCGGTTGGCGGCCCTCGACATCAAGACCGGAAAGCTGAAGCGCTGGGCTCCAAAGGTCGGGCCGGCCAAGCACGCAGACGAAGCGGCGGTGTTCGCCCTGCAGCCTGGAACCGATGGGAGGACGATCTACGTCGGGGGCTTATTCGGGCACATCGGGGGCAAGCGCCGCAGCAACCTCGCCGCGGTCGCAGCCAAAAGCGGCTCGGTGCGGCGCTGGCACCCGGCGGTCAACGACGTGGTCTCGGCGCTCGCGGTCGACCCACGCGGCCGCAGCATCTATGCGGGCGGAGACTTCACCAAGGTGGACGGGCTCAAGCGGGCGGGCCTTGTCGCCTTCGACCTCCGTCACGGGGTCGAGACGCGATGGGACCCGGATTGCGACGGCAATGTTTCGCAGATCGTCCCGGCTCCGACCGGCTCGCCTGTCTATGTGGCGGGCAGCTTTGCCTCGATCGGCGAAAAGTCCCGCCGCGGGATCGCCGCGCTCGACCGGACCCGCGGAGTACCCACCTCGTGGGATCCCAGCGTTGCCGGTTCCGTCGACGCGGTTCTGCTTTCCCCGATCAAGCACACGATCTACATCGGCGGAGAGTTCGACAGCGTCGGCGATGCGGATCGGTCGAATCTGGCCGCCGTCAACACGAAGACGGGCGTCGCCACTTCCTGGAACCCGCAGACGATCGGCAGCATCAATGTGCTGGCTCGTATGCACGCCGGCGCAATCGCGGTTGGTGGTTCGCTCAGTTCCGTCGGCGCGGTCAGCCGCCCGAGGCTTGCCCTCTTCGACCTCAACGGCTCGCTGTCGAACTGGGCCCCGCCGCTCGCCGGGACTGCTGTGCGCGCGATCGCGGCCAGTCCCGACGGCGCTCGGGTCTACGTCGGCGGCAACTTCACGCTCAATCACGTCGTGCGCAGCCTTGCGGTGGTCGACACGGCCACCCTGGCCGTCGGCCCCTGGGGGCCGCCGATCAACGCGGGCGTCTGGGCAATCGCGCCATCTCCGGATGGTCAGACCGTCTACGTGGGAGGCGGATTTACTTCGTCGGGGGGCCAGGTGCGGAAACGGCTCGCGGCCTACGACGCGAACGGCACTCTCACAAGCTGGCGATCTAGCGCCAACGGACTCGTGAGTCAACTCGTCCTGTCGGGAGACCAGCTCTGGGCCGCAGGGAGTTTCGGCTCCATCGGCGGCGAAGCGCACCGGGGCGTGGCCGCTCTCGACGTGGCGACGGGGCTGGCCACCGGCTGGGACGCAGGCGCGGACGCCAACGTTTCCTCGCTCGCAGTAAGCGGCGACCGCATATTCGTCGGCGGAGACTTCGAGACGATCGGCGGCAAGTCACGGAAGTACCTGGCCGAGCTCAACGCTGCCGACGGCTCAGCCGCGCGTTGGGATCCCAGCCCTGATGACGCGGTGCACGCCCTCGACGTGTCGCCGGACAGCAAGTCGCTCGTCGTCGTCGGCGACTTCCTGAAGTTGAGTGGCGCCCGTCGCGACATCGGAGAGTTCGACCTCTCCACAGGCCTCCTCACCCCGTGGAACCCGTCGGCTCCGTTCTTCGCGCACTCCCTTGCCTTCAGCCCCGACTCTGCGACGCTCTACGTCGGCGGCGACGGCGAGCTGGCCGTCTACCGCTGACCGGAGGCGCTGGCGGCTTCGGCAGAGTGAAGCGGAGGGGGAGAGATTTGAACTCTCGATCCGCCTAACGACGGATAACGGTTTTCGAGACCGCCGCATTCGACCGCTCTGCCACCCCTCCGCGGGTGGGCGCAGAGCCGCGGCGGGCGCTGCGCTAGCGGAGAAGGAGGGATTCGAACCCTCGATGGAGCCATTCAGCCCCATAACGCCTTAGCAGGGCGCCGCCTTCAGCCACTCGGCCACTTCTCCGAAGT
>DASSFS010000018.1:0-23921 GCA_035694165.1 Solirubrobacterales bacterium
CGCAGAAGATCGCCAGGATCATCGAGAGCGCCGCGGCCAGCGGCAGGATGCCACGGCTCCAGCGGGCGACGAGGAAGGCGAAGAAGGCGTAGAGGATCGCGTAGATCGCGCAGACGATCCCCATCCCGCCGCCACCCTTCAGCAGCGACCAGCCGCCGATCGTGACCAGCGCCGCGATCACTGCCGTCGCGAGCAGCAAAAGAACGATCACGAACTTGGTCGTGACCGACCCGGATTTCTCCCGATTTGGCCGCCACAATTCGTAGCCAGGCCTCACCTCTCCAATCGCCACGCCGACGATCATAGAATCTGTCAGCGACGATGCGGCATTGGTCGTGCGTTAAGGCCCAGTTCGGGCTGCCACGCGGGCGTGGCGGAATTTGGCAGACGCGCCAGGTTTAGGTCCTGGTGGGCTTCGGCCCGTGGGGGTTCAAGTCCCTCCGCCCGCACTACCGGACCGAGCGCTCGCCCGCTCCTCTACGATCCGATTCCCCTCGGGGCAGTGGCCCAACTGGCTAAGGCACCGGTCTCCAAAACCGGCGATTCCAGGTTCGAGTCCTGGCTGCCCCGCTCGACTTACATGCGTCGGATTCACCAGGAGGTCAACGAAGGTCAGCCGAGCTCAGAAAAAGGCTGTTTTCGACCCCCTTCTTTTCCAAGGCGGTCGGTTGCGAGGCTATCCACCTGTCGACATCGCTTCAGCGTCCGCCCTCCGGGAGGGAGCTTCGAATGACCCTGAGTACCGATAGCATTACCCCGTGCGCAGGAACCGTTTCGCCATTTCGCGGCTCCTCGCCGGAACGATGATCGCCTTCCTAGCCTTTGCGACGAGCTCTCAGGCCGCGACGGTGACCGTTGGTGCCCGTTTGCCGATGGACGTAGTCGAAAACGTCGTGATCGGCTGCTCCGAAAGCTGCGTAGTCACCAACCCGACTGCGCCGGACGGGGCCTCCGACCTTTCTCCAGTAGACGGCGTCATTCTGCGGTGGAGGCTCTACCGGGGCAGCGCCCCGTCGCCCGAGGGTCCGGATCCCGGGTATCGGCTGCGGGTGCTCACTCCGTTCGCTGGTGGCTATCTCGCCGCCGGAACCAGCTCCTTAGCGGTTCCGACCCGCTTTGACGCGGTCGAAACGTTCTCCACTTACCTGCCTGTGAGAGCCGGTCAGCTGATCGCGCTCGAGGCCTTGAACCACGACTCCAGCCTCCGCTTCGGTTTCTCCAAGGCAGCGACCTCGGTGTTCTTGGAACCGGCGATCGCTGATGGTGAGGACGCACCGGAGCAGCCGGTCTGGGAGGACGGGTACCTCTTCCCCTTCAATGCCGACGTATTGCCGCCGCCACGGATCTATGGCGTCAGTCCCAGCGGCGGTTCGGTTGGGAGCAGCGCCAATGTCATCGTCAGGGGCGACAACTTCGCCGAGGTCGGCAGCGTCATCTTCGGTGGGCAGCCGGTGGAGTTCACCGTAGATTCCGAATCTCAAATCACCGCCAAAGCTCCGCCCGGCACCCAGATCGGTCCGGTTGCGGTGACCGTCACTACGATCGCGGGTCGCGCCGAAGCAGCCGGCGGCTACCGCTACGACGGTTGCGTCGTCCCGAAGCTGAAGGGAAAGTCCCTGAAGGCGGCTAGAAATGCGCTGCGCCTGTCCAAGTGCAGGCTTGGAGATGTAAGGAGGCGCCATGGTGCGACGGCCAGGACCGGCCGCGTCAAGCGCCAGGGCCTCCCGCGAGGAGCCGTGCTGCCGCCCGACGCGCCGGTCGAAGTGGCGCTGGGGCTCAACCCCAAGCGGCTCCCCTAGGGCCCACCGGCTCTTTGGGAGGGGGAGATGGAGACGCCTTGCAGTAATTCTGAGCGTCAGCGCTTCGCGCCTGACGCATGAGCTCGCTGGCCGTTGGCACCTTGAGCACGATCCTTGAAGGAATGGGCGTCATGCTGGGCTCCATTGGAATCTGCGGTGCTTTTGGAATAGCCGCTGCGGTGCTTGAGGGCAAGTCAAGCGACGAGATAGCTCGCTGGGGTTACTGGGGAACTACTGCTGGTGTCCTTATTGGTGTCCCGTTGACGATCAGCGCCTACGTCCTAATGGCGAGGTCGTAGCCATGCGGGTGCCCTACTCTGAAGAGAGCATGTCTCCGAGCCAGGCACGCTTCCCTGCGCCCTCAGCTCGATTCGTCTTCGAGCTGCTGGGCCTTGGCTCGGTGGTCGGGTTGACCTTGGTCTTGCTCGCCGCCCCGTTCTGGCTTTTTTACGTCGCGCCACTGCTTGCTCTGCCTCTATTGCTTCGCGAGCTTCATTCCCTCGATGGCAGGGAGGCAAGATCAGGTCGTCATTCGGGTTCTTACAGGCCTTGGTCTGGTCGGGGGGGCGCCAAGCGTTTCATCGACGCTCGCGAAGCGCCTTATTGGCTCGTCCGTCGGTCCGAGCGGTCTTCATCTCGCCATCGCATAATGTCCGCGCTACCCCGCATATCCGGTGTTCTCGTCGTAGTTCTTGGCGCGACTGCCTTGGTGGCGAGTGACAGTCAGTGGTGGGTTGGGGGAGTCGCCATCTTCGCCATCACGACGTATTTGATCGTGGTCCTGATCGTGGTCCTGGTGCTTTCGCTCGGGTCGCCGCATTTCCAGCTGGGTCCCCTTCAAGGATTTGAGCTAAGAATGGCCGCTCCTCTGCCTTTGCGGGAGCTGGAAGTGATCCCATGTGAAGGCGAGTGGGCCATCACGGCGCAGGGAGAGCCTTGGACGCTTCAGTTTCGAACCTATGAGTCGGCTCGCGAGGCAGCCGTCGATTACCTGCATCAGCACCGCGGAGGGCAGCTGATCGTCAGGAATCATGAAGGAGCGATTCAGGATCGTGAAGTGATTGGGAATCGGGATCGCCCTGCGGTACGCCCCCCCGAGGCCGATTTCGATTCCCCTCCCGAGCCAGAGGGAGCGGTTCGTCCTAGGGATACGAGCGGTGAGCGGATGTCGGGCGGAGAAACCCGGGCAGGACCCCGGAAACGCAAACGTGAGGGACGAAGCCGTCGCAAGCGTCCGCGCTGAAGGCTTGTCGTGAGATCAGCACTGGGTTGCACCTCGACCGCGGTCAAGCTGTGATCCGATAGGCGACGACCGGCTCGGCCTTGCCCTTCAGCTCTAGCTCGAGCCGCTCTCCCGGCGCCTGGTCGAGACGATCGACGAGGCGGCTGGAGGCGACGATCTCACCGCCCCGCGCCTCACCCTGCAGCCGGGAGGCGACGTTGACGACGTCGCCGATCGCCGTGAAGTCGTTGAGGCTCCGCCTGCCGATGTTGCCGACGAACGCCTCTCCGTAGTCGAGCCCGATGCCGACCTCGGCGAAGGGCGGCTCGCCGCCGCCGTAGCCGACGCCGCGCAGCAGTGCTTTGGCGTGCTCGAGCATCACCGGCGCCGCCTCCTCGAAGCGTCCATACATCGGCAGGTAGAGACCCATCACCTCGTCGCCGATCAGCTTGTCGATCACCGCCTCAGGAAAGAGGACGTCCTCGGCGCAGGCGTAGAAGCGCCGCAGTACCTCGCTCACCGCCTCCGGCTCGCTCTGCTCCGAGAGCCGGGTGAATCCGCGCAGGTCGGCGAAGAGGACCCCCGCCTCGGTGGTCATCCCGCCGGGCGGCGAGGACTCGACACAGGTGGCGCAGAGGTTGGGGCTCTTGCGCGACTGCCGGAAGCCCAGCGGCCGCACCAGCTTCGCGCCGAAGCCGGCGAAGGGCGCCCCGCAGATTCCACAGCGCGGACTGGATGGGAGGGCCCGGAGCACGCGGCTGACGCCTCGCTCGCCCCTCGACGCTCCCAGTTCGAAGAAGGCGCCCCAGTCCTCGGGCGAGAGCGGCTCGTCGCCGGCCTTACGAGCGGCCCGGCGCACACGATTGCGCGCCATGCGCTGGAGCGGCGTCCGCCGCTCGGCTGGCTCTTGGTCGGCCACACCTCGCTCCTACCCGACCGCCTTGGCGGCGCCGATCTCGTTGTGGAGCTTTTTCACCGCAGCGACGTAGATCTCCGAGAAGGTGGGGAAGGGCTGGATCGTGTCGCGCAGGACCGCGATCGGCACTTCGGCGCGGATCGCCAGGGTGGCCTGCTGCAGCCACTCGCCTGCCTCGGGGCCGAGCGCGTAGGCGCCGGTCAGGAGCTCGCCGTCGCTGAGCAGGGTGAGGAAGCCGTTGGACTCGGCGTAGGCGTGGGTGTAGGTGGCGGTCTTCGGCACCTCCGAAATTGGTGCGGTGGCGCTGAACCGGGCCTCGCCGGCGCCGACCGCAGCGGCCTGAGGGTCGGTGAAGACGACGCGCGGCACCGCCTCGTAATTGGCCGGGCGCGGTTCGCCAAGGAGGTTCGCCGCAACGACGTCGCCCTCGTACTTGCCGGTGTGGGTCAGCGGCCAGATGCCGTTGACGTCGCCGATCGCCCACAGGTTCTCGCCCGCTCGCAGGTACTCGTCGACCGGGATCCCCTGTTTGGTGGCCTCGATTCCGACCGTCTCCAGGCCGATGTCCTCGACCCGCGCGCGGCGGCCGGTGGCGACCAGGAGGCGGTCGCCGCGAAGCTCTTCGCGGCCCTCGAACTCGAGCACGTAGTCCTCGCCCTCGCGCCGCGCCGCGGTCGCGTGGCCGCCGAGGACGAGCTCGATGCCTTCGCCCTGCAGTACCTCCCCGAGCGCCTCACCCAGTGGCGCCGGCTCGCGGCCGAGCACCCGCTCCGCCCCGTCGACCACGGCCACGTCGCCGCCGAACCGGCGCACCACTTGCGCCATCTCGACCCCAACCGGCCCGCCGCCGAGGATCAGCAGCCGGCGTGGGATCTCTTTCATCCCAGTCGCCTCGCGGTTGGTCCAGAGGCCATCGAGCTCGCGCAGGCCGGGCACGGGGGGCACGATCGGGTCTGAGCCGGTCGCGATCACGATGTGTTCAGCGGTGTGACGGACACCGTCGACCTCGACCGCGCCCGGTCCGGCGAGCCGCCCGACGCCGCGCAGCAGCTCGATCCCGGCGCTTTGCAGCCAACGCTCCTGGCCGGCGTCGGAGTATTTCGAGACCATGAAGTCGCGCCAGGCAAGCGCCGCGGCGACGTCGATCTCGGCCTTCGCGCCCACCTCCCGCGCGCCCTGCACCGCCTCGCCGGGGCGCAGCAACGTCTTCGACGGGATGCAGGCCCAGTAGGAGCACTCGCCACCGACCAGCTCGCGCTCGACCAGGCCGACGCGGAGCCCACCTGCGGCCAGCTCGCCGGCGCAGTGCTCGCCGGGCGAGCCGGCGCCGAGCACGATCACGTCGTAGTCGCTCACTCGCTCGCCCCCCGATCGGCGCGCTCCTGTGCCATGTACTGCGCGTACCAGACGGGCCAGTTCGCGTCCTCTTCTCCGATTTCTTCCTCGTGTTTTCCGTGGGCCTCGGCTGCGCGCCGCATGGCCTGCTCGAGATCGTCGACGGAATCGAATTTCAGCTCCATGGGATTTCCTTTCCTCGGTTGGGTCTGGGATCAGCGTCCGGGAGCCCGCTGTTTGATCTCCTGCAGCAACCAGCCGTTGCCGTCCGGGTCACTGAAGGAAGCGAACGAGCCGTAGCTGCTGCGCTCCGGGTCGGGACCGGTCACTCGGCCTTCGGAGCCGGCGTGGTGGAAGACCCCGCCGGCGTCGTGGAACGGTTCGCTGATGTCGACGCCGCGGCCGACGAGATCGGCGCGAGCCGCCTCGATGTCGAGCACGGTCAGCTGCAGGCATTCGATCGAGCCGGGCTCCGCGGCGGTGACCTTGTCGCCGAAGATGATCGAGCACTCCGAGCCGGGCGGCGTCAGCTGGACCACTCGTAACCCGTCGTCGGCGACGAAGTCGGCATCGAGCCGAAAGTCGAGTCCTTCGTAGAAGGCCTTGGCCCGGTCGACATCGGAGACGGGCAGAACTACAACCTCGAGTTTCATATCCACGATCTCAACTCCTCTGCTGTCGCTGCAGATCCGTACGTTGATAGTGGCACTGCTGTCGAGGCGAGTCAGGTTTTCGTCTCACGCGAGACGTCGATCCTTACCTGTTCTCTTCCTCCGCCAGCGCCTGCCGGAGCGCTTGGTCAAACGACTCCGGCTCGATTCCGAACGGTTCGGCTCCGCTTGGGTCGGTGACGACGGTGGCCGTGGTCAGTCCCTCGACAAGTGGGCGCGCAACCTTAGTGTCGACTGGAGTCACCAGGCCGAGCCATAGCGAGGAGAGCCCGGGCGTCAGCAGCGGAACCGGCAGCTTGCGCCGCGGCCGCTTGCCCATCGCGATCGCCATCCGATCCAGCATCTCTCCGTAGGAGAGAACGTCGGGGCCGCCGATCTGAATCTCGCGGCCCTCCGACTCGGGGACCTCGGGAGCGCGGCGCAGGTACGCGGTCGCCGCCTCGATGCCGATCGGCTGCGTCGCGGTTCGCAGCCAGGCCGGCGCGACCATTATCGGCAGCCGTCCCACCAGGTAGCGCAGCGTTCGGTAGGACTCGCTGCCGGCGCCGACGACCATCGCCGCCCTGAAGTAGGTGAGGGGAGGACCCTCGGCACCGAGGACGCGCGCGGTTTCGTGCCGGCTGCGCAGGTGCTCGGACTGGGACTCGTCCCCGAGGCCGCCGAGATAGACCACGCGCTTGACGCCTTCCCGCTTGGCCGTCCGGGCGAAGTTGAGCGCTCCGGTCCGCTCGCGCCCGGCGAACCCTTCGCCTCCGGCCATCGCGTGGACCAGGTAGTAGGCGCACTCCACCTCTCTCGCCGCGCCGGTGAGGCTCTCGGCGTCGGTGACGTCTCCCTCGTGGAGCTCCATCCCCGCTTCCTCGAGTGAGCGGCCCTTGGCACGATCTCGCACCAGGCAGCGCACGGGGCTCTCCGACTCGGCCAGCGACCTGGCCAGGCGGGCGCCGACAAATCCGCTGGCGCCGGCGATGAGAGTGGTTGGCGCGATCATTCAACGGTAGACGGGCGCACTCGCGGTGCCAGACTGGGGCCGTGTCCGCGCGCCTGCTCGAGCGGAGCCAGCGGGTCGGGGTGCCGGTCGAGCAAGCCTTCGACTTCTACGGCGACGCCGCCAACCTGGAGCCCCTGACCCCGCCCTGGCTGCGCTTCGAAGTGACCACCGTGGGGCCGATGACGCTGCGGGCCGGCGCCCTGCTTGACTACCGACTGAGGTTGCACGGGGTGCCGATCCGGTGGCAGACGCGGATCGAGATCTGGGAGCCGCCGCTGCGCTTCGTCGACGTCCAGGTGAAGGGGCCGTACTCCCTCTGGGAGCACACTCACTTGTTCGAGCCCGACGGCGAGGGGACGGTGATCCGCGACCACGTTCGTTACTCGATTCCCTACGGGCCGCTTGGCGCACTGGCCGAGCGGCTGTTCGTGCGGCGTGATCTGAAGCGGATCTTCGACTACCGCGCCGAGGCGGTCTCGGAACGGCTGCGCCCTCCCGCCTAGCCCGCGCTAGGCCTGGGCGGCGGGCGCCAGGCGCTCGTGGACGAAGCGGACCACGGTCGCTCCCTCGCCGACCGCCGTGGCGCAGCGCTTGATCGAGCCGGCGCGGACGTCGCCCGCCGCGTAGACGCCGGGGACGCTCGTCTCCAGCAGTCCTTTCGCGCTCGCTTCCGGGCCGGTGAGGATGAAGCCGTCGTGGTCGCGGGCGACGACGTCCCCGAGCCAGTCGGTGCATGGCGTGGCGCCGAGGAAGAGGAAGAGGTATGCGACCGGGATCCGCTCGCCGTCTTTGAGCGTTACCGCTTCGAGTTCGTCGTCCTCCCCGTGCAGCTCGACGATTTCGCTGTGGCCGCGGACCGCGACGCCGTAGCGGTCGAGCTCCTCCAGCAGGTAGTGGGACATCGTCTCGCGCAGGTGGACGCGGCGGTGCAGGAGGGTGACGAGGGCGCCGCCGCGGGCGAGCCAGACGGCGGCCTGAGCGGCCGAGTTGCCGCCGCCGACGACGGCGACGCGCTGGCCGCCGCAGAGCTGCGCCTCGGGCGGGCCGGCCGCGTAGAAGACGCTGATCCCCTCGTAGCGGTCGAGGCCGTCGACCGGCAGGCGGCGGTATTCGGCACCGGTGGAGAGCAGCACGGTCCGCGCCCTCACCTCCTTACCGTCGTCGAGCTTGACCAGGTGGTGGTCCTCGCCGGGCTCGAGCGCCCTGGCCCGGTAGGGAGTCGCCATCCGCGCCGTGAACTTGCGCGCCTGGATCACCGCGCGGCTGATCAGTTCGGAGCCGCTGATCCCGGCGGGGAAGCCGAGATAATTCTCGATCCGGCGCGAGGTCCCGGCCTGGCCGCCGAGCGCGGTGCTCTCGATGACCAGCGTGTCGAGCCCCTCCGAGGCGCCGTAGACGGCCGCGCCGAGCCCGGCCGGGCCGGCGCCGATCACGAGCAGGTCGACCTCCTCGCGCGGCGCCAGCTCGCGGCCGACGCCGAGCGCTCGCGAGAGCTCGCCGTTGGTCGGCCGCCGCAGCTCGGTTCCGCCGGGCAGGCGGACCAGCGGGACCTCGTCCTCGGAGAGCGGCTCCAGCAGCGCCGCCGCCTCGAGATCCTGCTCGGGATCGAGCCAGAAGTAGGGAGTCTTCATCCGCCGGGCGAAGTCGAGCAGGCGCCGGGTCTCCTCCGAGTCGCGCGGGCCGACGATCTCGACGCCGACTCCCTGGCGCTGCTGGAGCATCTCGCGCCGCTGGACGAAGGCGGTGAGGAGCAGTTCGGAGAGTTCGCTGTCCTCGAACAGCAACTGGCGCAGCGCTTCGCGGTCGACCGCGATGTAGCGCATCGGTTTGGTGGCGACGGCGGTGAGGAAGACGGTCTGGCCGGAGAGCAGGTTCATCTCGCCGAGGAAGCCGGAGGCGCCGTGGCGGACGATCTCGTGCCCGGCCGCGTCGTTGACGGCCGCTTCGCCCTCGAGGATGGCGATGAAGGGGTAGGTGGCGTCGCCGATTTCGAACAGTTTCTCGCCGGCCTCGGCAGTGCGTTCTTCGCCGTGCTGGGCGAGCGTCTCCAACTGCGTCGGCGAGAGCACTCGGCTTATGCCCGCCATAGGCCCCCCACGAATTCGGCCAGCTCGCCGTCCAGCCGCTCGGGCGAGACCCGCCACTCCAGCAGCGAGTTGGCCTCGACCAGGCGTGCGTTCGGCAGCTCTTCGGCCAGCATCCCGGAGTCGCTGAAGGGATGGAGGGGGTCGCGCGGGTGGCCAACGATCAGGGCCGGTTGCTCGATCTTGCGCCGCTCCTCCCGGTGCGGCGCGGTCTCGCCCAGCAGCAGTCCCTCCAGCACGGCCAGCGAAGGCCCGGGCCGCTGGCGGACCCAGTCGAGGCCGATGTCGACTAGATAGTTGGTGCGGGGGAGGGCGGAGGTGACGCGGGAGACGACCTCGAAGACGGGGCGGCCGAGCTGCAGCGCCAGCATCACCGGCGTGAAGGCGCCGGCCATCGCGACCAGCGCGTTGTCGAGCACCGGCATCTCGAGGAAGAGGCCGCGGGCGCGCTCGGGATCGCGGCTCGCCAGCTCGAGCGCGACGTTGGCGCCGAGCGAGGTGCCGCCGACCACGGCGGAGTCGAGCCCGAGGTGGTCGATCAGAGCGACCACCTGACGGGCGAACAGCGGCATCGAGTAGAGGCGCAGGTCCTCAGGGCGGTCGGAGCGGCCGTGGCCAAGCAGGTCGACGCAGATGGCGCGGTTGCCGCGCTCGGCTAGGGCGGGTCCCAGCCGCTCGAACATGTGCCGGTTCATCAGCAGGCCGTGGACGAGGACGATGACGCGATCGCCTTCGCCGTAGCTGTCGTATTCGATCCGGTGGCCCTCGTAGCGGAAAGCGCCCATCCCAGGCAGCCTAGCCAGGTCGGTCCAGCGGCTGGCCGGCGTCTCCCGGCGGCCGGTCAGCGGTGGACTGGTTCGAGCCCGACGACCGTGTAATAGCCGACGACGTAGACGCGCCTGCCGTCGGAGACGACCGGCGTGTAGCCGGCCTGCTTCAGCCCGAAGGTCTTCTTATGCGTGAGGACGTCGATGCCGATCGCCTCGCGGGTCTTGAAGCTGGAGGTGTAGACGGTGCGACCGATTACCACTGCCGTGCCGGGGATCGGGCCGCCGACGTCGTAGCGCCAGGCGACCTTGCCGATGGCGGCGTCGAGCGCGTAGAAGCGGCCGTTTTCGGCGCCGATGTAGACGGTCGGCTTGGTCCCGGGGACCTGAGCGACAGCCGGGGACCCGTAGACCGGGCCGCCGGTGTCGAAGGACCAGCTGACCTTGCCGGTCTCCTCATCGAAGGCGTAGACGGTGCCGTCGTCGCGGGCGGCGTAGACCTTGCCGAAGGCGATCGCGGGAGAGGAGAAGAAGCCGCCGTGGCCGAAGGGCGCGACCTTGCTCGTGTTGGTCCGCCAGAGCGGCTTGCCGCTGGCGGCGTCGAGCGCGAACATCGAGCTCTGGTAGTCGGCGAAGTAGACGCGGCCGTCGTGGAAGCTGGGGCTGGCTTTGATCGCGCCGGGGGCGTTGAAGCTCCAGCGGGTGCTGCCGTCGGCGGCGTCGAGGGCGAGGAGGTCAGTGGTGTCGGTGCCGAGGTAGAGCGTGTCGCCGACTCCCAGCGGGGAGGATTCGAGGTGGGCATCGAGCTTCCGTACCCAGTCTTTCCTCCCGGTCTTGGCGTCGCCGGCGGCAAGATGGCCGTCGAGGAAGGCGCCGTAGATACGGCCCTGGTGGTAGACCGGCGCGGTGACGAAGTTCGGCTTGCCCTTGTCGCTTGGGCGGATCTTTATTTCCCAGAGGACCTTGCGATCGCTGAGCCGGACCGCTTTCCCGTTGCCGTACTTGTTGATCACGTAGGCGACACCGTTGTGGATGGCCGGCGGGAACTCGATCAGCGCATGCGTGTTGATCGACCACGCCTGCTTCAGCGGCGGGTTCAGCAGCCGCTCTTCGGTCGGCAGGTAGTGCGTCCGCTCCGGCACCCGGCCGAACAGCGGCCAGTCGACGTACCCCGCATCCCCCTTGGTGGCGGTGACCCCCTCGCCTTCCCCGCCTTCGCCCGAGCCGCAGCCAGTGATGGCGAATGCGGCGAGGAGGAGCGCGAGGCAGGCCCACGCCCATCGTCTTGCTTGCCCCTGGCGACGCATCGAAAAGCTGTATCGGCACCTGGCCCGCTTGCTGAAGGGCGAGGTGGGTCGACTTTGTCTCGCATAGGGGGACAAAGTCGCCCCGGCCCCGGAATTCGAGAGCGGCGGACGAGAATCGAACTCGCGTCATCAGCTTGGAAGGCTGAGGCTCTACCGTTGAGCTACCGCCGCGCGTCGACGGGAGCGTAGCCGCCTCGCGCTCGATTCGTCAGAATGCAAGACCCCACGGGGAGTGGCGCAGTCTGGTAGCGCACTCGGCTGGGGGCCGAGCGGTCGCAGGTTCAAATCCTGTCTCCCCGATCTCAGACAATAAGTTCCGACGTGTTTGTCATCATTGGCGTGCGGGCGACTCGGCAGGAGAAAGAGCAGAGCTACAGGTCGTCGCGGCGGCGGCGGTTGAAGCGGATCTTCGCGATTCGCGACCGGCAGGTGATGCTTAACGAAGACCTGGCTGACTTCTACGGCGTTGAGACCAGGGTCCTGATCCAGCAGGCTAAACGAAACGCGAAGCGCTTCCCGTCGGACTTCATGTTTCCAGCTGACGAAGGCCGAGGCCGAGGCTTTGAGATCACAATTTGTGATTTCAAACGAGGGCCGGGGCGGGCGCCGTTACGCCCCGTATGTCTTCACCGAGCAAGGAGTGGCGATGCTTTCGGGCGTTCTTCCGAGCGACCCGAGCTATCGCGGTGACATCGAGATCATGCGAGCGTTCGTTGAGCTTTGTCGCATCGCCGGATCCTACGCTGCGCTTCAGGTGCGGCTAGAGGGTCTGGAGCCCGCGTGGAGAGTGGGCTCCCGGACCGGCGTATTGTTCGCCTGATGCGCCGTGCTCTAGTCCTTGCCGGGGTCATCTTCGCCGGCCTTCTTGTCGCGGTTTCGGCCCTCGCAGCGGGTGCCGGACGCGAAGTCGAGCGCGAACTCGCCTTCGGCCTGGACGCCGAAGGCTTCACCGTCCGGGTCCTCGTCTCCAACAACGATGGCGACGTGAACGCGACGATGATCCTCAATCGCGGCCCGCAGGTCGCCTACTACGCGACGCCGGCGACGGTCACCGCAGAACGGGTAACGGCACGGTTCGGGAGCCTCGGCGAACTCGACTACCGCTTCACCCCGAAGCGGAACGGGAGCGTCGATTGCAACGGCTCCGAAGAAGGTGAAGCCGCGTTCGAAGGGACCTTCGACTTCACCGGTGAGAACGGCTACGTCCACATCGAAGCCGGCCACGCCGAAGGGTCCTTCCAGGTCTACCCCGAGCCGAAGAACTGCCCGCAGAAAAGGCTCGCCCGGCTCGCTGTGCCGTACCACCCGTCCTACTCGGACGAGGGGGCGACCCTGCAGGCGAGAGCCGGTTCGCGCGCGAGGGGAAGGATCCGCGAGGTCAGCGTCTTCGACGACGGCCAGCGCGGGCGGCACAGGGTCGCTGTCTTCGCCACCTTGGGCGAAGTGCGCGAAGGGATGGCGGTCGCCCGCGGGGTGCAGCTGGCGGCAGGATCCGGTGCCTTCCGCTGGAACCTCGAGAAGGGCACCGCGACGCTACGGCCGCCGGCGCCTTTCACCGGCTCGGCGACTTTCACTCGGCACGGCCACGATGGCCACGGGACTTGGAAGGGTTCACTGGGCATGCCGATCCTCGGCGGCGAAGCAGTGAAATTGGCCGGCGGCGAGTTCCGCGCCTTCATCCACAAAGGCGTGCCGCAGGACGAGTGAGGCCCGCCGTCCTCAGGCGAGGACGAGGCTGGTTCCACTGGCGGCGCGGCTGTCAGCTGTGTCTATCCGACGATGTACTGAAGCCCGACGGCCGTCTCCAGGTCGTAGGCGATCGGGCCCAGCTGGACGCTCCAGGTCCGATCGCCGACGATGCCGTCGGCTTTCCCGCGACTCCACTTCTGGAACGCTTCGACCCAGGCGCGCGTCTGCGGGCCGAACACCCCGTCGATTTCACCCGGACCCGCGTCCCACAGGTCCCCGCCGTCACCGCTTGCCAAGAGTTCCTGTAGAGGCCGGACGGCGTCGGTTTTCGAGCCCATTTTCAGCACCGGCATCGGGCCGCCGTCGGGAAGGGCACTCCACGTTGCGGGACCGACGATTCCGTCGACTCCCAGAGGTGGGGAGGACGACTGGAAGTCCTTCACGGCCTGTTGCGTCGTCGGTCCGAAGATGCCGTCCACCACGACGCTCGGGTTGAGCGTACGGTGCAGAGCGCGCTGGGCGCGCTTTACGGCGTCGCCTTTCGCGCCCGATTTGATCGTGGGCTGATCAACAGTCTGCATCGGTCCCTGCCTCTCATTCGGTTGCGAGTCAGCCGTTGGAGTACAGCTGAATACTTAAGATAACCTGACTTTTAGGGACCCGGGTGTTCCGGGATCAGCGTGATCAGCGCAGACGCAAGGTGCGGGTCAGCTTGCGGGGTTTGAGGCCCGGGGTCGAGATCGTCGCTTTCAGAGTCAGCTTTGCCTCAGCGGCGAGCAGGGCGAGGGCCTTGGCCGGGGGGAGTTTGAGCCGCAGTGGCAAGGGTCCGGCCGCTTTTGCTGGGCGCGCAATCTTCTTCAATTGCGTCTGGCCGCTACCTCCAGGGCTCTGTGCCAGCAGGCGCAAGTCGAGCTTCGAGCCGGCCACCGGCATTACCACTCGGACGGGGATGCCTTGCCTCGAGGCGGCGCTGGCTTTGACTCGCCGCGGCGCCACGAGCCGCGCTCTCAGTGCCGGCTGGACGGCCAGCGTCGCGACGCCGGTGGCTGCTCCGCCCTGGGCCGCGGTCGCCGTCAGCACGAGTTCGTAGTTACCGGGGCGGGCGCTCGGCGGCACGTTGACGATGACTTTGCGAGTCGTGGCCGGGGCGCGCTTGGTCGTCGCGTTGCTCGGCGCTCGGCTGAAGCTGGCGCTGGAGAGCCGCAGTTCGGCTTGGGGCAGCGTCGAGGTCGCTTTGAGGGTGAATACGGGCAGCGCGGCGGCACTGCTGGCGAAGTCGAAGGTGAAGGGCACTTTGACCTGCGTGCCGGGGGCGACGGCGGTGCTCGCCGGGGCGCCGATCTTCAGGTCGGAGGTGCCGAGTTCGACCACAGTTTCCGTCGCCGAGCAGAACGTCAGGTCGCCTTCGGCGGAGCAGCTGAAGGCCCGGCTCGCCGGGCGTTCGGGCGTCACTTCGCGGCTGGCCGGCAGCACCGCGACCCGCAGCGGCCCGCCATAGGTGCCGCCGTCGGCGACTGGTGGCAGGCCGAGGTTGGCGCTGACCGCCCATTCGAGCGCTTGGCCGGCCGGTTCGGTGATCACGCTCGAGGCGTAGCCGAGAATTTCGGAGCCCGGCGGCGGGACCACGGTTCCGGCTTCGGCAAGTAATGGGTTCGAGGAGAGGGCCGGGGCGACCGCCGGGCTACGGGTCAGCGTCAGCGGCCCGGCGCCGGGGCCGGGCGTGACCGTCAGCGCTTCCGGCGCCTGGGTCCCGACGGGCACGACGAGGCCAACGAAGAACTGACCTTCCGTCGTCGTGGATTCCGACCCGCAGCCGGTGCTTTTGCCTTCTTCGGTGATGACGGTCGTGCAGATCGAGAAGCGCAGGTTGACGCCGCCGATCCCGCCCGGCTGGGTGAGGGCAACCGAGCCTCCCTTGAGCCAGACGCAGCCGCTGAGCAGCAGGGCGATCGCCGCGGCGGCGACGAGTAGGACGGGGAGGCGAGTCCGGCGCATCGGTACGGCAGCGTAGAGGCGATGGGCGAGTTCCGCCAGCAGCCTTAGGATCGGTCGATGGAGCTTCAGCTGGCTGCTCACCTGCCGCTGGTCCAGTTCGACTCCTCGCCGATCACCCGCGGCAGGATCCTCGAGACGGTCGCGGCGGCGAAGAGGCTCGGCTTTTGGGGGATCGCCGCCAACGATCACGTGATCTTCTCGCGGCCATGGATCGACGGGCCCACGGCGCTGGCCATGGCGATCCCGTTCTCGGGCGAGATGAAGGTCTGCACGACGATCGCCCTGCCGACGATCAGGGGACCGATGCCGCTGGCGAAGACCCTGACCTCGCTCGATGCGCTCGCCGACGGCCGTCTCATCGCCGGCCTCGGCCCCGGCTCCTCCTCACGCGACTACGAGTCGGTTGGGGTGTCGTTCGACGAGCGCTGGCCGCGCTTCGAGGAGGCGACGCAAATGCTGCGGCGGATCCTGGCAGGCGAGGAGCCGGCCGACGGCGCCTACTACTCCGCCTCCAAGGTCTCCGCCGAGATGCAGCCGCGGCCGGAGCAGCCGGTCCCGGTCTGGATCGGCAGCTGGGGATCGAAGGTGGGCTTGCGCCGCGTCGCCCGCCTCGCCGACGGTTGGCTGGCCTCCGGCTACAACACGACGCCGGTGGAGTTCGCCCTCGCCAGGTCGAGGCTCGAGCTCGAGTTGCAGCGTGAGGGCAAATCGCCGGCCGACTTCCCCAACGGCTTGGCGACGATGTGGCTGTGGATCACCGAGGACGCGAGCGAGGCGGAGTCGGTCCTCGCCGACCTCCTCGGCCCGGCCGTCAAGCGGGAGCCCGACTTCCTGCGGCCGCGCGTTTGCGTCGGCTCGGCTGAGCACTGCGCCGATCTCCTGCGCCGCTACTCGGAGGCGGGGCTGGAGCGGGTCTTCCTCTGGCCGCTTGGCGACGAGGCGAGGCAACTCGAACTCGTAGCCGAGAAGGTGATGCCGACGCTACGGGGATGATCGGTGGTGCATCGGCGGGGTGACTCTGAACTTCTGGGCCGGGTTCGGATCCCCGTTGGGGTCCTGGATCAGGTCGGCGGCAATGGTCACGCCGGTGAGCTTCGCCCCGAGCGGGAGCCGCGGCAGGCAGAGATCGTGCATGTTGTCGGCGTTGAACGAGGTTTCGTGGTCGTGGAGATCGGCGACTTCGAGCGGTGCGAGCGCGACGGTCTGGCCCTTCGGAAGCTTGAAGAGGGCGCGGTAGGAGGCGGCGACCGGGGCGCCGACTTCTTCCCCGGTTGGGTAGGCGGTGAGGCCGTTGGACCACATCACGCGCACGAAGGTCTTACCGACCAGGCAGCGGTTGGGGTCACGGCGGTAGATCGAGGGCATGAGTGTCCAGCCGTCGACGATGTAAGGACCGGCGGGCAGTGGATCCACGCTCACCTTCGGCATGCGCCCGACTCGCCGCCACTCACTCGCGCCCGGAGCTTTGCCTCGCAGCGCGCCGACCACCCTGATCGCAACCGGCGTCGGGCCGTTCACCGAGTCCCCGACCTCGCCGATCAGATTCACCGTTTGGGCCTCGTCGGACTCGTCCGGCGGAAACTGAAGGGCACAGGTGGGGGACGCGACGCTCCCGTCGCTGCGGACGATTCGGAAGTCGGCAGGCTGGACCGAGGCGCGACGGATGAACCAGTTGAAGGTGACCGGGATGTTGTCGAGCCCCTGTTCCCCGTTCGGACAGCCGACCGCATCGTCGGTGCCCCACGAGGCGCTGAAGATCTTCGGCGCCGGGCGCGAGAGCGGGCTGGCCGTGCTCGCCGCGGCGGCGATCAGAGAGACGAGGAGGATTACGCTCGCACCGACGAGTGGGGGCAGGCGACGCATCGAGGAATTCATCGTATGCGAGCCTCCTCCAAGGCTCCCTGAAGGCCGGATCGCACCGTACAGTGCAGTTCCGTATGGCCAGCCGGCTTAAGTACGTCGATCCGAACCGTCCGCCTGGATGGTTCCGCCGCCTCTACGCGGCGCTTGCCAACACGCGGTTTGGCAGGTTCATGTCGGTCAACGTCGTCTGGAAGGTCGATCCCGTTCTAATGCGGGCCACGCGCGGTCGCCTTGGCATGGGGCTGGTCATGCCCACCGCCCTGCTCGAAACCCGGGGCGCGAAGACGGGCGCGGTGCGTCGTAACGTGGTCATCTACTTCCACGACGGAGAGCGGGTCACGATCGTCGCCTCCAAACTCGGGCTTCCGCAGCATCCGTCCTGGTTCCACAATCTTCAGGCGAATCCCGAGGTCACCTTCGGCGGCGTGCCGATGCGGGCGACGGTGGTTGGCGACGAAGCCGAGTGCGAGAGGCTTTGGACGCTGGCCGACCGCGTCTTCGCGCCCTACGCGGTGTATCGACAGGAAGCGGCGAAGGCGAACCGGACTATCCCGCTCGTCCAGCTCCGGCTCACGTGAAGATCGAGATGCTGAACGTGGGGTGGATGACCGCCCCGGGGGCGCTTTGGCGCCAGGGTGACGACCCGGGGGAGCAGGTCCGTTTCCCGGTCCCGGCCTACCTTGTCGAGACCGACAGCGAGCGGATCCTGATCGACACCGGCCTCCATCCCGGGGTCTGCACCGACGCGTCGACGTTCTACGACCGCGCCGAGACGATGGCGCTGTTCTCGTTCGAGCTCGAGCAATCTGTGCACGAGCAGGTCGACCCGGCGACGATCACCCAGATCGTGCTCACGCACCTACACTGGGACCACGCCGGCGGCCTCTCGCTGCTGCCGTCGAATATCCCCGTCGTAGTCCAGCGGCGGGAATGGGAGGCCGGCAACGACGCCACCGCGATCGAACGGAACTTCTTTTTCCCGCGCGACTACATCGACGACGAGCGGGAGCTGGTCCTCGTCGATGGCGATTACGACCTCCTCGGCGACGGCTCGATCGAGCTGCTGCTCACTCCAGGTCACACCCCCGGACATCAGTCCGTCCGCGTCGGCGATGACCTGATCCTCGGCGCCGACGTCGCCTACTACGCGTCCAGCCTCGACGACCACCGCTTCCCCGCCTTCGCCGACGACCACGCCGAGCAGGGCCGCTCCGCCGAACGGCTCCGCACCCTTCGCGACAACGGCGCTCGCGTCATCCCCGGCCACGACCCCGACGTCCTTCGTCCGGGCCCGGTGACGGCGTAGGCCGCGCCCTCGATCGGCTGGCTCAGGCGGTCGCGACGGTGGCGGAGAGCTCGGGCGCGCCGGCGATGGTCTGCAGGACGACGCAGTAGCGCTCGGTCAGCTTCAGCAGGGAGGCCAGTTCTTCCTCGCTCGCGTCGGTCTCGAGTTCAAAGCTGAGGCGGATCGCGCGGAAGCCGACCGGGGCATCGCGATCGACGGCGAGGGTGCCGCGGAAGTCGAGGTCGCCGTCGGCCCGGACGCTGCCGGACCTGACCTCGATTCCCAGCGACGTTGCGACCGCGCGCAGGGTGACGCCGGCACAGGCCGCGAGCGCCTCGAGCAGCATGTCGCCGGAGCAGAGCAGGGAGCCGTCGCCGCCGGAGGCGGGGTGGAGGCCGGCATCGGCCAGGGCGCGGCCGGTGTCGAGCGAGCAGGAGATTCCCTCGCCTAGGGTGCCAGTGGCGGAGAGGGTGACCATGGCGGCGTCGGGCTCGCCCTCATAGCGTTCCTTTAGCGGAGCCTGGACTGCGCGCAGCTGATCGCGATTCACGTCCTCCACCGTACGTGGTCCCTGCCGGGAGTTCAGTCCCAGCGATCGAAGGCTCGCACCGCGATCACGGCGACGATGAGTATGGCGATGGCGAAGATAATCAACGAGGTGGTCGTCATCGAGTCCTCCTTTCGTCATCCCCAGCGCCTACCCAGCGCCTTGCTGCGCGTAACTTCTAGGCGGCGACGGCGCGCACACGCAGGTGCGCGAGGCCAGCGGCAAGGGTCACCGCGGCGGCGACGAGCAGGGCGAGGGTGAGGCTGGTCTTCAGCAGCAGGGCGCCCGCGACGGCGCCGGCGAGGATCGCCACCAGCGCTCCAGCTCGCTCCGCCAAGTCCCCGCCCGAGGCGATTCCCAGCGGCGATTGCGAAGTGAACGCGGTCGCGGTCAGGTTCAGCACGGTCGTCGCCAGATTGGCGTCGCCGAGGCCGCGGACGACCGTGTTGCGCAGACCCATCGCTAGGGAGAGCAAGGCGACCGGGAGGTAGGCAGAAGCGTCTCCCGGGGTGATCTCGGCTGCGGCTGCGTACAGCGCCGCGCCTGCCAGCAGTGCCGCCTCGATCGCCGTCGCCGGGCCAAGCCCGCCGCGCCGGTGCGAACGGCCCGGCCTGGCGAGCAGCGTCGCGAGCCCGCCCCCGACGACGAAGGAGCCGAGCGAGATCAGCGGCATCGCCACCGCCGCCCCGGCGGCCCCGGCGATCCCGAAGCCGAGGAAGATCACGTTGCCGGTCTGCATTCCCGCGAACACCTGACCGAGGCCGAGAAAGCTGACCGCGTCGACGATGCCGGTGACGAAGGTCAGGGCCAGCAGGACCTGGGTTCGGCTGAGGCTCACCGGCGGATTGATAGTCGCGACCCCCGACGGACTCACGCGCCCGTCTGGGTTAGCGGCGGCGCCTTTTCGGGCAGGAGTGTCTCTGTGGCGGGAGGAGAGCACAAGCCGGAGCTGATCCTTGGGCCGCTGCTGCGCTACGTCAGCGAGACCGAGGCGACGATCTGGGTCGAGACCGACGCACCCTGCGAGGTCGAGGTGCTGGGCCGGCGCGAGCCCACCTTCACGGTCGAAGAGCACCACTACGCGCTGGTCCGTATCGAAGACCTCGAGCCCGGCAGCTTCAACGAGTACGAGGTGCATCTCGACGGGGAGCGGCGCTGGCCAACGCCCGATTCGGAGCTGCCGCCGAGCGTGATCCGCACGCAGGGACGCGACAAGCCGGCGGACCTCTGCTTCGGCTCCTGCCGTGTCGCGCTGCCGCACGAGGAGCCCTTCGTGCTCAGCAAGGACCAGCACGAGGACGGGCGCGAGTACGACGCACTGCGCGTCCTGGCGCGGGAAATGACGCGAAGCGAGCGCGACAAGTGGCCGGAGGCGCTGTTCCTGCTCGGCGACCAGGTCTATGTGGACGAGGGTGCTCCCCGCACCCGTGAACGGATCCACCAGCGGCGCGGGACCGAAGCCCCGCCCGGCGACGAGGTGACCGATTACGAGGAGTACAGCTGGCTCTACGAGGAGGCCTGGACCGACCCACTGGTCCGCTGGCTCCTCTCGACGGTCTCGACCTCGATGCAGTGGGACGACCACGACATGAGCGACGACTGGAACATCTCCCGCTCCTGGCTGGAGGAGATGCGGCGCAAGTCCTGGTGGCACCAGCGCGTCGTTGCCGGGATCATGAGCTACTGGGTGCACCAGCACATCGGCAACCTCTCGCCACGCGCACTCGACCAAGACGACCTCTACCCGCTGGTGCGTGGCAACGTCCATGCCACCGCAGTCCTTCGTGAGTTCGCCGCCCGTGCCCACACGACCGGCGCCGGCACGCGCTGGAGCTACTGTCGCGACATCGGCCGCAGCCGCGCGATCTTCGTCGACTCGCGTGCCGGCCGGGTCTTGGAGGACGGGAAGCGAGCGATCGTCGACGAGGAGGAGTGGGACTGGATCGTCGAGCAGGCCAGCGGCGACTTCGACCACCTGCTGATCGCCACCACGGTTCCCTTCCTGCTCTCGCCCGGCTTCCACCATCTCGAGGCCTGGAACGAGCGGATCGGCGCGGGGGCCTGGGGAGGACTTGCTGCGAGGGGAGCGGAGAAGCTGCGTCGCGCACTCGACTTCGACCACTGGGCGTCGTTCCAGGACAGCTGGCAACGACTGCGCGGTCTGCTCGAAGAGGTCGGGTCGGGGAAGCGGGGGAGGGCGCCGGCCTCGATCGTCGTCCTCTCCGGCGACGTCCACCACGCCTACCTGGCCGAGACCGCGTTCGATCCCGAGGCGGGGATCGAGAGCAGCGTCTACCAGGCGGTCTGCTCGCCCTACCGCAACCCGCTCGACGAGCGCGAGCGCCGCGCGATCCGGGCCGGGTTCTCGCGTCCGTTCATCGCCGCGATGCGCGCTCTGGCCCGCGCGGCGGGCGTCCCCGAGCCGGGAATGCGCTGGCGCCTGGCCGAGGGTCCCTACTTCGACAATCAGGTCGCGACGCTCCGTCTCGACGGGCGCGAAGCGCGGATGCAGCTCGACAAGACGATCGGCGGCGAGGAGGATCAGCGCCACCTCGAGCGTGTCTTCGAGCGCAGAATCGCCTGACCCGCGACTTTTGATCAAGAAATTTGGCGGCGAACCGGAATGCTGTTATGCTCGCGCCCGAATCGACCAGTCAGGGATTGTGATTGGCCGGTGACATAGCCAGCACCAGTGCCTTAATCGGTTAAAGGGTCGGCGTTGTAAGCCGGAGATCCGGGTTCGAGCCCCGGCTGGTGCATTCGTAAACGGGAATGCGAATGGGCTATGCGATGAACATCTTTGACTACATAGAGGACGGGGCGGTGCAGGGCGAGCAGGCGCGCTGGTCGGCCCGCTCACCGTTCCGGCCGCGCGATGACTTCGACCTGATGCTGGTCCCGCGGGTGCCAGATTGGCGCCAGGACAACGGCTCGCGCCAGGCGCTGGAGCGGATCGAAGCGGAGCCCTGGGTGGAGGCGGTCTCCAGCGAGAGCGACGAGGTCATGCTGCGGCTCGACAGCGGCTGGGTCGAGGAGACCGGGGCCGGGCTCGAGGCGGGCAACGGGATCGCCGGCACCAACACGGACCTGGCCGAGGGCAAGGCCTACGCCGTCTACTTCTGGGGCGCGAACACGACCAAGGCGCTGCACATCGGCCACCTCCGCAACCTCGCGGTCGGGCACGCGATCGGCGCCTCGCTGGAGCAGGCCGGGGCGCGGGTCGAGCGCCGCAGCCTGATCTGCGACGTCGGTCGCAGCATGGGGGAGGCGATGGCCGGCGTCGTCCACAGCGGCCGCGATCAGCAGGTCTGGCCGGAGGGCGAAGAGAAGAGCGACCACTTTGTCGGCTCTTGCTACGCCGAGTACGTCACCGCCGGACGGGCCGCCGGTGTCGTCGGCGGCCGCGACGCCGACGACGGCGCCGAGGACTCGGTCGCGCGTGAGTCCTCGATGTACAACGACAAGGCCGACGAGCTGATGCTGCGGGTCCTCAGCGGCGACCAGGAGGCGCTGGAACTGTGGTCGAAGACCCGCGCCTGGGTGATCTCCGGCCAGCGTAAGACCCTCTCCCGGCTCGGCATCGCCTTCGACAAGGTGATTTTCGAGTCCGACTTCCTGCCGGAGGTGCTGGAGCTCTCCAACCAGGGCCTCGCCGACGGCACCCTGACCAAGCGCTACGGCGACGACATGGTCATGTACGAGACCGAACGCGAGGAGCTGGAGGAGATGCCGCTGGTCCGCTCCGACGGCCTTCCGACCCAGCACATGCGGGCGCTCGCCTACTGGTCGGCGGCGCCCGAGCTCGACGACTTCATCTCGCTCCAGGTCTGCGGCAACGAGTGGGTCTCCCACGTCACCTGCCGGCGCCAGCTGATCGACGCGCTCGGGGTCGTCAACGGCAACGGCAACGGCAGCGTCAAGGGCGGCGGCCCGCCCACCTACGACATCTTCCACGGCATGGTCGCCCGCGACCGCACCTCGATCACCTCCAGCAAGGAAGGGGCGCTGCTGGTCGACGCCCTCGCCGACTGGGTCGACGAGGAGATCGAGGCCGACCCCGAGCGCGCCGAGGTGCGGCGCAACCACCCGCGGGCCGACGCCCTGCCGGCCCAGATCGCGCTCGCCTTCTTCCTCCTGCAGCCGACCTCGAAGCGGGTCGACTTCGAGCCGGAGAAGCTGCTGCGCGAGGAGAAGGGCAGCCTCGGCTGGGATCTGGCCCGGGCGCAGGCGCATCCCGGTACGGCGCCGCTGTCCGCCGAGCGGGCGGCCGAGGACGCCGACTACCGCTTCGCGGTCGTCCAGAGCGAGCTCTACCGGCGCCACCTGCGCAGCTCGGTCGAGGGCCTCGACGTGGTGCCGCTGGCCCGCTACATCTCCCACTTCGCGCGCTGGTACCGCGAGGACGAGCGCTCGCCCGAGGTCGAGCGGGTGGTGCGGACGGTGCTGGGCCAGGGCGTGCGCGGGCTCGGGCTGGAGGGGGCGTGATGAGGACGCTGCTGGTCGACAACCACGACTCCTACACCTACAACGTCTTTCACCTGCTGGCGGCCGCCTCCGGCGAGGAGCCGGTGGTGGTCAACAACGACGCCGTCTCCTGGCGCCCGCTCTCGCGCTCGAACTTCGACGCGATCGTGCTCTCGCCAGGCCCGGGCCGGCCGGAACGCTGGCACGACTTCGGCGTCTGCCGCGACATCCTCCGCTACAGCGAGATCCCCGTGCTCGGCATCTGCCTCGGCCACCAGGGGATCGGCAACCTGCTCGAGGGCAATGTGAGCACGGCGCCGATGGCGATGCACGGCCGTCTCAGCCACGTGCGCCACTCCGACAGCGGCATCTTCGCGGGGATCCCGCAGGACTTCTCGGTCGTCCGCTACCACTCGCTGGCGATCACCGGCCCGCCCGGGCCCGAGGGGCACGTCACCGCCTGGGCCGACGACGGCGGCGTGATGGGCGTCGAGCACACAAGCCGGCCGATCTGGGGCGTCCAGTTCCACCCCGAGTCGATCGCCACCGAGCACGGCCGCGCGATCGCCGAAAACTTCTATGCGATGGCAAGCCGCCACCGCGGCTCGCGCCGGCCCGCCATGGCACCGCCGGCGTCAGATTCAAAGACCGCAGGTCGACGGGCCGAAAATACGCCTATTGAGAGGGAAGCCGGCCCGTCAACGTCCGCGGACAGCGGAGCGGGGGAGGCCGGATGGCGGCTCAGGGTTCGCGCGCTCGAGGGGGAGGCGCCGACGGAGCAGGTGTTCGAACGGCTCTTCGGCGCGGCCGAGAACGCCTTCTGGCTCGACAGCGCCGATGCGCCGACCCGCCTGGCGCAGTGCTCCTACCTCGGCACCAGCGCCGGCGAGGGCCGCTGCCTGCTCGAGTACGACGTCGAGGCGGGGGAGATCGCGGTCAGCCGCGGCGGGGTCGAGACGGTCGAGCACAAATCGATCTTCGACCTG
>DASSFS010000019.1:0-2004 GCA_035694165.1 Solirubrobacterales bacterium
AGTGGCCTAGGACACCGCCCTCTCACGGCGGCGGCACGGGTTCGAATCCCGTATGCGCCTCTTCAAGAACGGCCCTCTCCGGCGTAATCTCGGTAGGGGCGGGCCTCGGTCGCGGCCCCCTCCTCCGGGGCCCGCCCCTCGAAGACTTAGACGCCGTCCCGGCCGAGTTGTCGGCAGCGGGTGGACGACTTCTTTGAGCCTTTACGAAATCCAGGCGGGCCCGCCGCGAGTAGTAGAGGAAGCACCGACCGGAGACGGCCATCCGCATGCCGGCCGTTCTCTCCGACAGGGGCAGTCACCGTCCTCACAGCCGACTGTCCCACTCCTCGCAGGGGGCGGCTGCCACGGCCAGAGTGGCCGCCCCCGCTTCCCGTCCGGGCGGCGCGGCGCGACTACACTGAGCGCGATGCGGAAGGGTCGCTGGGCAGGTATCGCAGCCGCTGTGGCAATCGGCGCTTGCGCGCTGGTCTCCGCCGGTTGCGGCGGCGCCACCGGAAGCGCGCTTTCGCTCGACCCCGTCGCCGCCGCGGCGACGAAGACGCAGCAGGCCGGCGGCGCGCGCGTCCGCTTCGCCATCCACTTCGCAGGCGCGAACAGGACGCTCGCCGTCACCGGAGCCGGCGCGATCGACGGCCCCAGCAGCCGGCTGACCTTCAGCGCCACGCCGGGCTCGGCTCTGTCGCAACTCGGAGGCGGCTCGATGCAGGTGATCTCCCTCGAGCAGAACGGCGACTACGTCCTCTACCTGCAGCTCGGCGCACTCGCCTCGCAACTGCCGGGCGGCAAGCACTGGGTCGAGCTCGACGTGTCGAAGCTCGGCAAGTCGGCGGGCGTCGACCTCGGGAAGCTCCTCTCCGGCAGCCAGATCCAGCCGGGCGACCTCCTCTCGATGCTGGAGGCCGAAGGCGCCAAGATCCGCAACCTCGGCTCGGCGAACGTCGACGGCGCCGCCACGACCCGCTACCACGTGACCATCGACACGGCGAAGGCGCTCGAGTCGAAGGGCCTCTCGAGCCCGCTGCTCGCGGGTGCCGCGGCTGCGGTGCCGACGGTTCCGGTGGACGCGTGGATCGGCAAGGACGGCCTACTGCGACGGATCAAGATCGCGGCAGCCACGGCGGAGGGCCGGTTCGGCATGACGATGGACCTCTACGACTACGGCGCGAACGTCACCGTCTCGGCGCCGCCGAGCAGCGACGTGTTCGACGCGACGCAGTTCGCCCAGCAGGGCATCCCCACCTTCTCCCACTAGCTCGGTCGTTTCCGAGCTGCGGAGCCCGGGAAGGCTGCCGTGCCGTGGACAAACGCTGGCGAAGCTTCAAGAAGCTCGTGGGACTCTGGGTCGATCTCTTCGACCGCCACAGCATCCTCACGTACGCAAGCGCAATCGCGCTGCGGATGTTCATCGCCGCCGTCGCGTGCACGCTGTTCGGGCTCGGCATCCTCGGCGCCACCCACGAGCGCCGCCTCTGGCAGGACACGATCGGGCCGCAGATCAAGCCGAAGGTCCTTCCCGCCGTCTTCGACGGAGTCGACCAGACCGTGCACAAGGTGCTCTCGTCTTCGACCGCCTCACTGCTCGCACTGGCGGCCGCGCTGGCCGTCTGGGAGGTGTCCGGGATCATCCGCGCGACGATCGGCGCCCTCGACGAGATCTACGAGACGCCGGAGGAGCGGCCATGGTGGGTCCGCTTCCCGCTCTCGTTCGGGCTCGCGATCCTCGTCCTGGCCGCCACGCTCGGCGCGATCGCCGCGATCTGGGCGGGACACGCCCCCGGCTCGCACCTGGCGCTGCTCATTCTTCGCTGGCCGGTTGCCATCGCGCTCGTCGCGGTCGCCTTCCAGCTGATCGTCCGCTGGGCACCCGCGAAGCACCGTCCGTACCGCTGGGCGAGCTTCGGCTCGGCGCTCGTCGTCGTCGCCTGGATCGGGGAGACGCTGATCTTCGGCTGGTACGTGCGGTCGTTCGCCGACTTCCGGACCTCGATCGGCTGCCTCGAGGTG
>DASSFS010000020.1:0-39110 GCA_035694165.1 Solirubrobacterales bacterium
GGTGACAAAGTCGACCCACCCACCCGCGGGCCTTCCCGCCACCAACGTCAGCGTTGCCTGTGTGAGCGATCTCACGCGCACTGATTCTTCTGCCAGGCTATGACTAGTTAGACACCGTCGACTGGAGGCAAGCATGGGTGCACGCTCCGCTCTACCGCCGGGCCCGTCGCAGCCCGCGGCGATGCAGCTGGCTGGGTTCTGGACGCGGCCGCTCGCCTACCTCGAGCGTTGTCGGGAGCGGTACGGGAAGCGGTTCACGATCCGGTTGCCGGCGACGCCGCCGTTTGTGATGCTCACCGACCCGGATCAGGTGAAGCAGGTCTTCACGGCTCCGCCTGACGTCCTCCGTCCCGGGCAGGGCGCCCGGTCGCTGGAACCGGTCGTCGGCAGCAACTCGGTGATCTTGCTCGACGAAGGAGCGCACATGGAGCAGCGCAAGCTGATGCTGCCGGCCTTCCACGGTGAGCGGATGGAGCGGCTGACGGGACTGATGGAAGAGGTGACGGCCGAGGAGGTGGCGGCTCTGCCGAGGGAAACGCCGGTCGCGCTCCATCCGCGGATGCAGGACCTGACCTTGAAAGTGATCCTCCGCGCCGTCTTCGGGCTCGACCCCGGGGCCCGCTTCGACGCCCTGCGGGAGCGGCTGCAGCGGATGCTCGAGTTCGGCGATCGCCCGATCAGCCTGGTGCCGCCGAAGCCGGACAGCTTCCTCATGCAGACGCTGGAAAGGGTCGGCCCCTTCGTCAAGTTCGTGCGGATGCAGGAAGAGGTCGACGAGATTCTCTTCGCGCTCATCGCCGAGCGCCGAGCCGCCGAAGCCGGCGGCGATGACGTGCTGGCGATGCTGCTCGAGGCCAAGCATGAGGACGACTCGCCGATGAGCGAGCAGGAGATCCGCGACGAGCTGCTGACCCTGCTGGTCGCCGGCCACGAGACCACCGCCTCCTCACTGGCCTGGACCTTCTCGCGGCTCGTCCATGAGCCCGCCGTCCTCGGCCGGCTGGTCGAGGAGATCGATGCCGGCGAGGAGGCTTACGTGACGGCGACGATCCAGGAGACCCTGCGCGCCCGTCCCGTGCTCCCGAACGTGGCGCCGCGACTGGTGGTGAAACCGATCGAGGTCGGCGGCTGGGACTACCAGCCCGGCTGCAGCTTGGTCGCGAACGGGTACCTGATCCACCACGACCCGGACATCTACCCCGACCCTTACTCCTTCCGTCCCGAGCGCTTCCTCGACGAGAGCCCCGGCACCTACACCTGGATCCCCTTCGGCGGCGGCCGCCGCCGCTGCCTCGGCGCCAGCTTCGCGTTGCTGGAGATGAAAGTGGTGCTTCGCGCCCTGCTCGGGACCTGTGAGCTGCGTGCCGCCGGCGACGGGGTCGAGGTCGCACAGCGGCGGAACATCACGGTGAGCCCGAGTGGCGGTGCCCAGGTCGTGCTCGGTACGCGTGAGCGCGTTCCCACGCTGGTTTAGGCCCGCGACGCTGACTCGCTGTCGATTCGACACCCGCTCAGTGTGCGGGTAGGGTCCGGAGCATGGGGAGGGTGAGGAGGCACCTGAGTTTTGCCAACGTGACGGCGGTGCTGGCGCTGTTCGTCGCTCTCGGTGGCGTCTCTTATGCCGCGGTCGTGCTGCCGAAGAACAGCGTTGGGACCAAACAGCTGAAGCCCTCCTCTGTCACCTCGGCCAAAGTCGCTGACGGAAGTCTCCAGAGGGGCGACTTCAAGGCGGGGCAGTTCCCGGCCAACCCCCCTGGTCCAAAAGGGGCGAAGGGGGAGAAGGGTGAGAAGGGGGAGCGGGGCGAACCGGGTCCGACGGGCGAACCGGGTCCGCTGCTTAAAACGCTCCCGTCCGGAAAGACCCTGACCGGGGGCTTCAGCGCGGCAGGTGAAGCCGGTACCGGTGGTGGGCACGTGACGAGTACGCCGATCTCGTTCCCGGTCCCGCTGGCATCTTCGGTCAGCATTCACCTGCTCGGACCTGCCCAAACCGATTCCCAATGCACCGGCTCCGCCGCGAACCCGACGGCCGCCAGTGGGGCGCTCTGTGTCTACGCGGCCTACGGGGGGAATGTCGGTCTTCAGGGCCTCTGCAGTTTCCAGGTCAACTCCTGCCCGGTCAGTGCCCCTCTTCCAGATTCGGCTCCGGCTTCGGAAATCGACTCTCGACGCGGCGTGGTCTTCCAGCTCGGTTCTGCCGCCAACGCCGTCTACTACGCCGCCGGAACCTGGGCGGTCACCGCTCCGTAGTGGTGAAGCCGCCGAGGTCCGCGACTACATTCGCACGTATCTACGATTGTTTGTAGGATGGCCGCCGTGCCCAGGAACGCGGACACCTGCGATCTGCTCTGTCTCGATCTTCCCAAGGCCGAGCGGGTCCGCAACACGCTGCCGAGCATCGAGGAGCTGGAGCTTCGGGCGGCTGGCGCCAAGGCCCTCGGCGATCCGACTCGGCTCGCCATCGCGATTGCTCTGGAGGTCGGCGAAGTCGCCTGCGTCTGCGACCTGTCGTGGATCGTCGGGCGCGATGAGCGTCTGGTCTCTCACCACGTCCGCCTGCTCAAGAGCGCCGGTCTCGCCCGCTCGGAACGGGACGGGAAGATGGTCATGTACGAGCTGACCGACCGCGGGCGGGCGCTGCTGGGCGCGGTGGCGACGCAGGGGGTCGCATGATGGCCACGCTCGCGCTCGCTCTCTACGTCGTCTACCTGGTCCTCGCCTTCGGCCTGCGCACGCTGATCCAGCTCCGCCGCACCGGGTCGACCGGCTTCCACGGCCTCGGTGGCCGGCCCGGCTCCGCCGAGTGGATCGCCGGCGTCGGCTTCACCGTCGCGCTCCTGGTCGGCGCCGCGGCGCCGGTGCTCGCCCTGCTCGGCGTCGTCGAGCCGATCGCCGCGCTGGACACCGCCGCGGTTCACGCCGCCGGGGCCATCCTCGCCGTCGCCGGTCTCGGCCTGACCTTCTACGCGCAGGTGGCGATGGGGAACAGCTGGCGCATCGGGGTCGACCCCGAGGAGCGCACGGAGCTGGTCACCACCGGCCCCTTTGCGCTGGTCCGCAACCCGATCTTCGCGGCGATGCTGCCGACCGGCCTCGGCCTGACCCTGCTCGTACCCAGCTGGGTCGCGATCGCCGGGCTGATCGGGTTGGTCGCGGCGCTGGAGCTGCAGGTGCGGGTGGTCGAGGAGCCCCATCTGCTGCGGGCCCATGGGCCCGCCTACGCCGACTACGCCGCCAGGGTTGGGCGCTTCCTTCCCGGCGTCGGTCGGCTCAGCAGCGCCGGCTGACGCACCGAAAACTGGCCTCGGTTTGGGGGTCTGGCGGCCGATCGGCAGAATTTCCCCATGGGAGACCTTCAGGTCTTCATCGCCGCGCTGTTGGTTTCGGCCGCGCTGCTGAACGCGATCGCTAACTGGCTGCAGGTGCCTTACCCGATCGTGCTCGTCCTCGGCGGGCTGTTGCTGGGCCTGGCTCCGGAGGTCCCCGAGATCGAACTGAACCCGGACCTGGTCCTGCTGCTGTTCCTGCCGCCGCTGCTCTACTCGGCTGCCTTCTTCGTCGATCTCCCCGCTCTGCACCGGGATCTGCGGCCGATCTCGCTGCTGGCGATCGGGCTGGTCCTGGCGACGATGCTGGTGGTCGCGTTGGTCGCCCACGAGGTCTTTGGGCTGCCGGTGGCGATGGCCTTCGTCCTCGGCGCGATCGTGGCGCCGACCGACCCGGTGGCGGCGACCGCGATCCTACGCCGGCTTGGGGTCCCGCGGCGCACCGTCAACGTGCTCGAGGGCGAGAGCCTGGTCAACGACGCGACCGCCCTCGTCGCCTACAAAATAGCCCTCGCCGTCGCGGTCGGCGGCAGCATTTCGGCGACCGATGCCGGGTTTCGCTTCGTCTGGTCCGTCGCCGGCGGGATCGCGATCGGCCTCATCGCCGGGTACCTAATCGTGAAGATCCGCAGCCGCGTCGACGATCCGATCACCGAGGTGACGATCTCACTGGTCAGCGGCTACGCGGCTTTCCTGCCTGCTGACGCGATCGATGCTTCCGGGGTCCTGGCGGTGGTCGCCGCCGGGACCTACATCGGCTGGAACTCGTCGCGGCTGGTCGCGCCGGAAACGCGCCTGCAGGCCTATGCGCTCTGGGGAGTGCTGATCTTCCTACTCAACGCGACGCTCTTCATCCTGATCGGATTGCAGCTGCCGTTGATCGCCGACGGGATCCGCGAATCGGGCCTCTCTGCCGGGACGGCCGCCGGCTACGCGGCTCTTACCTGCGCCGTCGTGATCGCCGTCCGCTTCGCTTGGATATTCGGGGCGACGGCGATCATCCGCGCGGTCGACCGCCGTCCCTCGCAGCGAGAGCGCCGCGCCAGCGCCGCGAGCCGAGTCGTCTTCGGCTGGGCCGGGATGCGCGGCGCGGTCTCGCTCGCGGCGGCACTGGCGCTGCCGCTGCAGACCGACGCCGGGGCGGCATTGCCCGGCCGCGACCTGATCCGCTTCCTCACCTTCGCGGTGATCCTCGTCACCCTGGTCGGCCAGGGGCTGACCCTGCCGGCGCTGATCCGCCGCCTCGGCCTGCACGAGGAAGAGGGCGTCGAGGAACGGGAGGAGGTCAGCGCCCGGATCGCGGTCGCGGCGGCGGCGCTGGAACGGCTGGACGAGCTGGCGGGCGAGGACTGGACCCGCGACGACACGATCGAGCGCGTTCGCGCTCAGTACGAGTTCCGGCAGCACCGCTTCCAGCTGCGAACCGAGGAGGAGGAGGACGAAGATGGGATCGAGGATCGATCGCTGGCCTACCAGCGGTTGATGCACGAGGTCTACACGGTTCAGCGCGACGCTCTGATCGCCCTTCGCGATGATGGCGAGATCTCCAGCGAAGTGATGCGGCGGGTCGAGCGCGAGCTCGACCTCGAGGAGTCGCGGCTGGAGATCTAGGAGGGTCTAGCTGTCGCTGCGCAGCTCGTCGAGCGAGGCGACCTCGATGTCGAACGCTTCGTCGGCGGAGCGCCGGCGCCGGTAGGGGGAGACCGTCACCCGGTGCACCTCACCGCAGGTGCAGGGGACTTCGATCGGCCGCGTATCGGTCGCCGGGTCGGTGTCGACTTTGAGGCGCCGCAGCTCACCGGCGGACTTACAGCCGAACGAGATCACCCAGCCGTAGTCCTCGCGCTCGGCCTGTTTTTTCTGGCGACGGGGTTGGGGCATCGGTGCATCCTCTCTGATTGCGGGAGGCGGGGTCGCCGGGCGCTCAGCGGCTGCGTAGCAGGCGGCCGACCGCTCCCATCATCTCCTCGGTCAGCTCCTCGCGGTCCTCGGGCGTCGCGGCGCCGATCACGCAGTGGCGGGTGTGGTCGTCGAGCAGCGCCAGGGAGACCTTGTCGAGGGCGGCCTGGACGGCCGAGACCTGGGTGAGGATGTCGATGCAGTAGCGCTCGTCCTCGACCATGCGCTCGAGGCCATCGACCTGGCCGGCAATCCGCCGCAGCCGGTTCTTGACCTTGTCCTTGTCGCCGATGTAGCCGGGGTGCTCGGGGCGCTGCGCCATCTGGTTCCTTTCGGGGGGGGGTCGTTCTGGGAAGTCTATCAGTACCCCTGGGGGGTATTTGCTACGGTGTTCTCAGATGACGACGGCGACGAGACCAGAGCGGATTGACCTGCCGATCGAGGGCATGACCTGTTCCTCCTGCGCCAACCGGGTCGAGAAGCGGCTGAACGGGATCGAGGGCGTCGAGGCGACCGTCAATTTCGCCACCGAGCGGGCGACGGTCGAGTTCGACCCGCGGCAGATCGAGGCCAAGGATTTGGTCGCGGCCGTGGGGGAGACCGGCTACATGGCCTCGCTGCCGGCCGCCGATGAGGCCGCCGAGCCGGCGGACGCCACCGACCCGACCGCCTCGCTGCGCCGGCGGCTGATCGTCTCGGCCGGGCTCTCGCTGCCGGTGCTGCTGCTCGCGATGATCGAGCCGCTGCAGTTCCGCAACTGGCAGTGGCTGTCGCTGCTGCTGGCGACGCCGGTCGTCCTCTGGGGCGGCTGGCCGTTCCACCAGGCCGCCTGGCAGAACCTGCGCCACGGGGCGGCGACGATGGACACGCTGATCTCCCTCGGCACGCTTTCGGCGCTGGGGTGGTCGCTCTTCGCCCTCTTCTTCCTCGACGCCGGGACGCCGGGGATGACGATGCCGTTCGAGCTCTTGACCGAGCGCAACGCCGCCTCCGACCAGATCTACCTCGAGGTCGCGGCGGTCGTCACCACCTTCATCCTCGCCGGCCGCTACTTCGAGGAACGGGCCAAGCGCCGGGCCGGCGCGGCGCTGGAAGCGTTGCTCGACCTCGGGGCGAAGGACGTCGCCGTGCTCGCCGCCGACGGCGAGGAGCGCCGCGTTCCCGTCGGGGAGCTGGGCGTCGGCGATCGCTTCGTCGTGCGGCCCGGGGAGAAGGTCGCGACCGACGGCGTCGTCGAGCACGGCTCCTCCGCGGTCGACCAGTCGCTGCTCACCGGCGAGTCGGTGCCGGTCGAGGTCGGGCCGGGGAGCGAGGTGATTGGCGCCACCGTCAACGCCGGCGGCCAGCTGGTCGTCCGTGCGACCCGGGTCGGCGCCGACACTGCCCTGGCCCAGATCAGGCGCCTGGTCACCGCGGCGCAGTCGGGCAAGGCGCCCGTCCAGCGGCTCGCCGACCGGGTCAGCGCCGTCTTCGTCCCGCTCGTGATCGCTCTCGCGCTCGGCACCCTCGGCTACTGGCTCGCCAGTGGCGCCGGCGCCACCTTCGCCTTCACCGCTGCGGTCGCGGTGCTGATCGTCGCCTGCCCCTGCGCGCTCGGCCTCGCCACCCCGACGGCGCTGCTGGTCGGCACCGGCCGCGGCGCCCAGCTCGGGCTGCTGATCAAGGGCCCGGAAGTGCTCGAGTCGACGCGCCGGATCGACACCGTCGTCCTCGACAAGACCGGCACCGTGACCAGCGGCGAGATGTCGGTGGCCGGCATCCGGCTCGCCGCCGGCGTCGCGGAGGGCGAGGCGCTGCGGCTGGCCGGCGCGGTCGAGGATGCCTCAGAGCACCCGATCGCGCAGGCGATCGCGACCCGGGCCAGGAGCGAGCTGCCCCGGCTGCCGGCGGTCGAAGGGTTCGCCAGCCACTCCGGCCTCGGGGTCCAGGGCGTGGTCGAGGGCCACGCGGTGATCGCCGGGCGCCCTGCCTTCCTCGCTGAGTGGGCGATGCACTTGTCGCCGGAGCTGGAGAGCGCCCGCGCCGAGGCCGAATCCCACGGCCAGACCGCGGTCGCTGTCGGCTGGGATGGCGCCGCCCGGGCGCTTTTCACCGTCGCCGACACGGTCAAGCCCTCCAGCGCCGCGGCTGTCGCCCAGATCAAGGAGCTGGGCCTGCGGCCGGTGCTGCTGACCGGCGATTCGCGCGCGGCGGCCGAGGCCGTTGCCGCGGCGGTCGGGATCGACGAGGTGATCGCCGAGGTGCTGCCGGCCGAGAAGGCGGCGACGATCGAACGGCTTCAGGGCGAGGGGCGGACCGTCGCCATGGTCGGGGACGGGGTCAACGACGCCCCGGCGCTGGCCCAGGCCGATCTCGGCCTCGCGATCGGGACCGGGACCGACGTCGCGATCGAGGCCTCCGACATCACCCTCGTCTCCGGCGACCCGCGCGCGGTCGGCGACGCGATCCGGCTCTCCCGCCGCACCCTCGGGACGATCAAGGGCAACCTCTTCTGGGCCTTCGCCTACAACGTCGCGGCCCTGCCGCTGGCCGCGGCCGGCCTGCTGAACCCACTGATCGCCGCCGCCGCGATGGCCTTCTCCAGCGTCTTCGTCGTCACCAACTCGCTGCGCCTGCGCGGGTTTACGCCGCGGCGGGATGACGCGAGCCGTCGGCCAGATCCAGCTCCTTGAGGTACTGGTGGACGAAGGCGATCGCCATGCTGCCCTCGCCGACGGCGGCGGCGACGCGCTTGACCGGGCCGAAGCGGACGTCGCCGCAGGCGAAGATGCCGGGCACGCTCGTCTCCAGCAGGTAGGGGTCACGGTCGAGGGCCCACTCCGCCGCGGAGCGCATGTCTGAGCCGGTGAGGACAAAGCCGCGGCGGTCGAGCGCGATCTCGGGCGGCAGCCATCCCGTCTCCGCGTCGGCGCCGATGAAGATGAAGAGGCCGCTCGACTCGAGCCGTGACGTCTCGCCGGTCGCGCGGTCGCGGACGTCGATCGTCTCCAGCGAGCTCTCGCCGTCCACGGCGGCGACTTCGGTCCCGAACATCACCTCGATGTTCGGGCGGGTCGCGAGCTGGTCGATCAGGTAGCGCGACATGCTCTTCTCGAGCGTGTCGCCGCGACAGAGGATCGTCACCTTCTTGGCGTGGGTGGAGAAGAAGAGGGCGGCCTGCCCGGCTGAGTTGCCGGCGCCGACGACGTGGACGTCGAGGCCGTGCGTGTTCGGGGCCTCGCTGCGCGCCGCCCCGTAGGAGATGCCCTTGCCGGCGAGGCGGTCGAAGCCCTCGATCGGGAGGTGCCGCCAGGTCACCCCGCAGGCGAGGATGATCGTCCGCGCCCGCAGGACGTCGCCGGCGTCGAGGTGGACTTCCCGGTTCGCGGCGTCGATCCGGGTGATCGAGCGGGTGACCAGGATCTCGGCCCCGAGTCGCCGCGCCTGCCCGAGCGCGCGGCTCGCCAGCTCGTCTCCCGAGACGCCCGACGGGAAGCCGAGGTAGTTCTCGATCCGGGAGGAGGTCCCGGCCTGGCCGCCCGGCGCCTCGCGCTCGACGACGATCGTGCGCAGGCCCTCCGAGGCGCCGTACACGCCTGCGGCCAGCCCTGCCGGACCGGCACCGACGATCAGCGTGTCGTACTCGGCTGCGCTCGGCTCGGTCTCGACGCCGAGCAGCTCGGCGACCCGGCGCAGGTCGGGCCTGACGGCGGTCTTGCCGCCGACGACGCGGATCGCCGGCCAGTCCCCTTCGGCCGGCAGGGCGCCGCCCCACTGGTCGGCGGCGTCGGGGGTCTCGGGCGTCAGCCACCTGAAGGTGATCTGGTTGCGGTCGAGGAAGCGCCGCAGTTCCGAGCAGGACGGGTCCCAGCGATTTCCGACCACGATCGCCCGGGGCGGCGGCGGTTCGGCCGCGATGCCCTCCAGGCCCCGCGAGCCGCCCATCCTGTGGCCCGCGAGCCTGCCGATCTCCAGGCCGACGTCCGGCACGACGGCGGCGACCGCGTGGTAGTCGTGAGGCTCGATTCGCATCACCCGCGAGCGCTCGGCGGCGCGGAAACCGACCGGGAACACCGTTCCGAGCACGATCGGCACCTCGCCGAAGACATCGCCCGGGTGACGCTCGCCGACCACGCGCTCGACCCCGTCGACCGTCTTGACCGCCTCGATCCGGCCCTCGAGCACGGCGAAGATCGCGCGCTCGTCCCCCTCGTTGGCCGCGTATTCGCCGGGCACCAGGCTGATGTCAGCGGCGACCCGCGAGAGTCGCTCCCGCTCCTCGGTGGAGAGACCCGCGAAGACGGCAACCGCGCCGATTTCCTCGGCGTTCACCATGTCGGGCTCCGGTCAGTCATGCGGCGCCAGCGTATCCGTCACTGGCGTGCGCAGCCGCGCCGAAAAGGTTAGAACAGCCTTTCGGCCGTTGGAACCGCATTTGGCTCTGCCAGCGGCCCATAGGTTCGCAGGATGAATCGACCCAGTAGCGGAACCGCAAACGAATACTTGCCAAAGCGGTTCTTGTAGATCATTCCCTTCTCCGCGAGGCTGACAAGCATTTGGTTCGCGTTGCTCGGGGAGAAGGATTTCTCGAGAAGGTCTTTTCCCTTCTCGGTGAGTTCCTGAATCGTGAATTCCTCGTCCGGTTGATCGAGTTTGGCAACAACCCAGAGGAGTTCACGCTGGCGATCGGTGATCTTCGCCCAGCGCCCGGCAAAGAAATCGGCATCGAGCTTCCGCTGGATGGCCTCGATTGGAACGACTTTTTCCTCTTCGTCTACGTGCTGCTGGACGAAGATGTCGTAGACCTCTCGACAGATGAACTGGATGAAATAGGGATAGCCAGCCGACTCGAAAATAATCGTGTTGACTGATTGCGGAGTCAGCTTGACCGGGCAGTCCCCTCTTTCTATGGGCATCATGACGGCCTCCCGGCTCTCGTCATCAGAGAGCCTGGAAAGCGTCATGACGCGAAACATCCGCTCGGCGTAGGTTCGGGCTTCCACCAGTTTCGGGAACAAGGTAGGCAGGCCTGCGAGAACGAGCATGAACGGAATGCCCTTCTTCTGAATCGATTGGAAAACGTCCAGCAAGACGGATAGCGGGAACTCGTCCTTCTTTGCATGGTCGGTCAAATTCTGCGCCTCGTCGTAGGCGAAGATGACCTTCCTCTTCCCTTGGCTGGTCAGTTGATCAGCAGCAAATTCGATCGTCGCCTTGAGCTTGTCTGCGACCAAGCCCGGCGTGTTCGAGTAGATCCCGACGAGGACATCATGCGTTAGGGGAATCTGAACTGGCTCCGCTTCGTCGGTGGGGGCGAAGCCGACTTTCGTGTTAATCGGGGGTGCCGGGATCGTCGTGGTTGCGGTAATGATCGCCAGATCAGCAAGGAGCAGTTGGGCCAAGGCGGTCTCGCTGATACTTGCCGACTCGGAGAGATCTGCGGCGGCCCATTGCCATCCCGCGTCCAAAGCCTTCGGCTTGAGTCGCTCCAGCAGAACCGTCTTCCCGACTCCTCTAAGCCCGGTCAGGACCAGATTCTCAAGTATGTCGTCTTGTCGTAGGAGTCGATCGAATTCCTGAAACTCTCGCTCGCGCCCTGCGAGATACGGGGGCATGTGCCCCGCGCCAGGTCGGTATGGGTTCTTGAACCCTTCTTCCATAGCTATTTAGCCTCCCTCCTAAATTCAGATGAAGACATAAATTTAGCACATGAACTAAATAGGTATTATCGCTTGCGAGTCCCTATGACCGGATCAGGCTGCCGGCTGTGGCTCCGCCGGCTGCGGGAGCTGGTCCGGCAGGCTCGACGGTTCGACGCTCTCCACGGCGGCCCGCTTGCGCGAGATCAGCAGCCAGTCGAACTCTGCGTCGCCGGCGCCGTCGGCTAGCTCCTCGACGGCGAAACCCTCCGCCGTCTTCTCGACCACCGCGAGGCCGCCGCAGCGGCCGGTCGGGGTGAGGAGCACGCGGTAGGTGTCGCCGTTCCCGTGCACGATCAGGTCGGCGGCCTCAGGGTCGAGCTGGACCGTGGCCCGGCCTCCCGCTAGCTGGCCCGAGCCGGAGATCTGGACCTCCTCCTGGAGCACCAGGGGTGAGGTGACCACCCGGTGGCCGGACCGCGTCTCCAGGTGCGTGAGCACGGCGCTGCCCGCGGCGGTTACGTACTTGCCGTTGGTGCCGAAGCCCGAGTCGCCGGAGCCACCGACCATCGAGCAGACGCCGGTGATGTAGTTGGCGGTGTGGGGGGTGGGGTTGTTGAAGGCGGCGACGTAATAGGTGTTCGACGAGTTGCTCACTTCGAGCGCGTTGGCTTCGCCGGCGTCCACGTACACGTAGGAACCGCTCAGTTCTTCGCCCTGAATGGTGCCTTTGGCGGTCACGCCTTCCGACACGTTGAGGGACTTGCCGGTCAGCGCCGGGTTCGACACCGTCAGGGTGATCGAGTCGTAGAGGACTACCGTTTCGTACCCGGTCGTCGGCTTGTCCTGCGAGGGGTTGCCGGTGGTCGAGGCGACGAGCACGATGGTCGTATCGGTCTGCAGTTTCCCGGCGGGGATTTCGAAGTGGGGCGCGGTCCCGGCGTAGAGCGGCTGCGGCTGCCCCCGTTCGAACAGTTCGTACCAGGTGCCGTTGCCCTCCCACTCGAGCAGGACCGGTTCGCCGCTGGCGAATTCGGTTTTCGGGACCCCCGGCGCCTTCGGTCCCACCGCGACCAGGTTGTGCGCGTAGAAGTAGGGCATCACCTTCTGCAGCGCGAACTTGCCGGTGTTCGGCGCCAGCTTCGAGGGTTCGGTGCCCGAGGTCTCCTGGATCGCGTAGGTGAATTCGCCCGGCACGCGGTTGACGATCGCCAGCAGGCTGGGCACCAGGTTCGCGGTGCCGATTTTCCAGTCGTTCGGGTCGGCGCTGACCGCGCTGAAGGTGTACTTCGCCCAGGTCAGGCCGGCGTCGTCCCAGGGCAGGTCGCCGACCTCGGTCGAGACCAGGCTCCAGGTCGAGGTGTTGATCGACCCGACCGGCACGTTCGTAGTTAAGGCCAGGGCCGCCGCTTCTTCGCCCAGCGGCACCGCGATCAGCAGCTGGTTGCAGTAGACGGTGTCGGTCGGGTCGGAGACCGAGACGTTGACACGGCCGGGGGAGTTTGCCGTGGCCGTGCTGGCCTGCAGCGGTCCGGGGGCGGTCGAGAAACCGTAGTCGAGCAGCAGTGCCATTCGTGTCTCCTAGCGAGGTGGTGGTTTTTCGTCGAGGTCGATCTGCAGTTGCAGCAGCCCGTCGCGCAGCGACGCCGGGTAGGGCTTGAGTTCGGCGTCGGCCGTCGCGTCGAGCAGGCCATACGGGGTCCAGCCCGGCTCGCGGTCCCAGAAGGTCCAGGTGCCGGCGCGCTCGGAGGGGACCGGGAGCACGACCGAGTTGGGCTGCGCGGGGGTCGTTCCGGTGACGGCCGGGGTCGGCTGCGCATAGGTCAGCGCCGGCTCGAGCCGGAAGGTCACCTCCAGCGCCCGCAGCGCCGCGGCGACGAGCGGCGGCGGAAGTTCGGCGCGGGCGACCGGGAGGACGCCGCTGGTGGCGTGGACGCCGGCGCGCGGGTCGAGCAGCATCGTCACCGGCGCCGGCGTGCCGGGCAGCAGCGGCAGGTAGTTGGGGGTGCCGTCCGGCAGGGTGGCGCCGATTTCCCGCACGTAGGACTGGGCGGGCTCCTCAGGCGGCGCCGCGACGCTGTTGAAGCTGTCGTAGCCCCCGCCGGCGAAGTAGCCGACGAGCCCGTCGTCGCGGGTGGCGAGGTCGCCGAGCCGGACCGGAAACGGCTGTTTCAGCACCGCATCAGGGGAAGCTGCGAAGGTCGCCGCCCAGCTGCTGTCGCGCCAGGGCGGGGTCTGGAGGCTGATCGCGAGGTCCGCCCGGACCAGCGCCAGCGGCCGCCCGATCAGCACTGAGAGCGCCTGGTCGGCGCGGCCGCCGAGCGGGTCCGTCGTCCACAGGGTCGTGTCGATGACGCTGAGCAGCGCCTCGAAGGCCGCCGGTTCCGCCAGCGCCGGGGCGGCGATCGCCGCCGCCAGCTGTGGCGCCGCGGCGGCGAGGTCGGCCTGCGTCTGCACGGCGCTGTGCGGCGGCGGGTCCCAGTGTGCGTGGCGGGTTTCGTCGGCGGCGATGACCAGCCGCAGCTCGCCCAGCGCGGCGCCCGCGGGGCCGAACAGCAGCAGGCTGCGGTCGATGTGGTTCGGCAGCAGCCAGCCGCAGACCGGTTCGGGCAGGTCGAAGTCGAGCCGCGCCGGCTGCAGGATCCGCGGCGGCAGTTCCGCGACCGACTCGATGTTCGTCCGCAGCTTCGTCGCCGGCTGCATCGGCTCGTCGACGATCGCCGGGAAGTTGGCGGCGTCGTGCAGCCCGCTCTCCCCGGTATCGCCCTCGACCACGGTGAGGACGCGGCCGAACTTGTCGTAGACGGCGAGGTAGGTGAACCACATCTGCCCCTGGCGGACCGGGTTGAACGGCGGGCTGACGCCGGCATCCATGAAGGGGGCCGTGGTCACGGCGCCGCGGTAGCGGGGCGCCAGCAGGTCGTCTTCGCCGGCGTCGGGGAACCCGGCGAGCTCGGCGACCGAGTAGGAGGGCTCGGTGCCGCTGACCGGCGTCCGTTCGGCGAGGTCGGGGCGGCGCATGGCGCGCTGGTCGCGGGTCGCCAGCTGGGCGTTGAAGCCGGTCAGGGCCTGGGCCAGCACCGGCAGCTGGTCGCCATCGGCGAAGACCTCGGCGTAGGCCTGGCGCAGCGCGCTGTCCCCATCCCCTTCGCCAATGTACTTCTGCAGCTGCGAGCCGAGCACGAACTGGGCGTGGGGGCTGAGCAGCGAGGTGCCGGAGAGCGACTGGGGATCGCCGGCCGGCGTCCCGCTCGGCTTGCAGGCGTAGTCGTCGCCGTCGAAGGACCACTGCGGCACCCCGTCCTCGCTCGCTGGCAGCTCGAGGTAGGCGACTTCCCACTCGAGGTACATCGGCTGCCACGGCTGCACCCAGGCGCCCAGCCCGAGCGCGGGCAGCGGCTTCGCGTAGGCAGGCGCGGCGCGGCTGGAGATCGCCAGTTCGACGTCGGCGACCGGCTTCCCGATCGCCGCCGCGATCGCGTCCGCGTTGGCGGGGTCGAGCAGCAGCCACTCGGCCAGCGCCGCGGCGACCCCAGAGGGCAGGGCGCTGGAGCTGGGCAAGGCCGCGGCGTCCGGGAGCGTCGCCGGGGTGGCGGGGGCGCCGTCGACGGTGAGGCTGGCGACCAGGTCGGTTTCGAGCCGGGTGACCAGTTCGCCGGAGGCCGACTCGGCCGGCGGTTCGACTCCGGAGAGGACGACGACGGGGTCGTTCGGCAGCCGGTAGCGCGGCGCCTCGACCGCTTTCAGCGCCTTCTTTTGCAATGCGAGGCCGCGGGCCGTGGCGAAGGCGGCGATGCCGGCTTCGAGGGCCTGCTGCGGGTCGGCGATCCCCGTCGCCGGCTGCGGCACCTTCGCCGCCCATGTGCGGACCGCGGCGAGCGCGTCCAGTAGCTGTTTGGCCACGCTCGGAGTGCCCCCGGAGTCGACGAAGGCGGGGTCGAGCTGGTCTGTCAATTCAGCTTCGCTCGACACGCCCGCCGGCGGTTCGGGGAAAGAGTCGGTGGGCCAGCGGCCGCGCTTCCACCAAAGCTCGTGGAAGCGCCACTGCAGGCCGTAGAGCTGGCCGAGCGCCAGGTCGAGCTGTTCCTGGTCGCCGTTCAGCTGTCCCAGCCAGGCCTGCTCGCCGAGGGTCAGCTCGGCGGTTTCGGGATCGGCCCCCTCGGCGGCGACGATCTCCCAGCGGTAGCCGCCGGCGCTGGCGCTGAACCAGGCTTCGCGCACGCTGCGTTCGAGCAGCGCCTCGCCGTTGACTTCGTCGAGCTGCGGCAACAGGTCGTACTGGAACGCCCGTAGGAGCTGCTCGCCGGCGGGTCCGAGCCCAGGCGTGCGGGCGCCGAGCAGCGCCGTGAAGGCGTCGATCGTCGTGTTGCCGACGGCGACGTTGAGCTCGGTGCTGTGCTTGAGCGCGGCGAGCGGGTCGGACTCCCCCGAGGGCGGCGACCCCGATGGCTGCCAGGCGACCTCGAGCGCGAAGCCCTGGTAGAGCGAGCGCGTCGCCGAGCCGCTCGGTTTGCCGGCGACCTGCCACCCGAGCGCGGTGAGCGCGTCGGCGTAGGGCGTTTTCGAGGACGTGTTCGCGGCCCAGCCGGCGAGCGGGTCCTCGTCGGCGTCGGAGTACCAGCCGACCAGGGCGTAGCTGACCGTCTCGGCGTCGGCCGCGACCCCGGCCATGTCGTCGTAGAAGGAGAAGACGCCGCGGTTGTGCGGGGTGAAGATCGGGAAGGCGGCGTTGCCGGGGGCGAGCGCGGTGAGGAAGGTGCTGTGCGGGTCGCGCTCGCTCCAGGAGGCGAGCGGGAAGGCGACGCCGATATTGGCGTAGGGCGTCTTCCCGGCGGGCGGCAGCTCGACCGTGTTGCGGCAGGGGTCGGGGCTCCGCGCCCACAGCTCCGCCAGCGCCGGATCCACCAGATACATGCTGGTCTGGGCGATGTCGGCGCCGGCCGCTTTGGAGGCGGGGCTGTAGGGGCAATCGCTCTCGATCACCCAGGCGGTGGCGGCGAGCTCTGGAGCCGAGGTGAAGCGGGTCAGCAGCCAGCGGTTGGGCACGCGCGGGAAGGTCATCGCGCCGCTCTCGGGGTCCTGGGCGCCGCGGCGCAGCGCCTCGGGCACGACCCAGTGCAGGTAGACGCCAGTACCCCCGCCGCCCAGCTCGCTCTGCCTGGCCAGCGGCTCGGGGCTGGCGAACTCGTCGAGGGCCGAGTAGTCGTAGCGCCACCAGCGGAAACCGTCGCGCCCGAGCAGGCTCGCGTTGACCGAGAGCGCGTCGAGCTGGACCGGGACGACCAGGGCGGGGGAGGGGGTCACCGCCGGCCTCCCGGCGGTGGCTTCGGCGAGGCCGGCGGCGTCGTGAAGGTGACGGTCTCCGGGGCGCGGATCATCTGCAGCGCCAGGTCGGCCGCCCCCAGTTCGCCCACCGGTTCCGGCGAGGGCGCGATGAGGCCGGCCTGCAGCCGCTGCACGAGGCCGGTGCCTTCCTTGGGGGAGATGTTGAGGACGCGGCTGCCGGCGGCGCGCATCGCCAGTGCCTCTTTGCCGGAGGGGTCGCGCACCGGCACCACCGGGTCGCCGGAGAACTGCTGGCCCACTTCGATCCCGTTGTCGGCGATGAGGCTGCGCAGAGTCGCGTTGCCGTCGTCGTCGGTGCCGAAGCGCAGGCCCTCCTGGGGCTCGGAGATCGATACTTCCGCCGGCGTGCCCGAGAACAGGCAGAGCAGCACGTTTGGCGAGAGCGCGTCCATCCGCAGCGTCTTCAGCGGCTTGCCCCCGGCCCTCGCCCGCACCGCGAGGTTGGGCCAGCCGGCGAGGAGGGCCGAGCGCAGGAGCATCCCGCTGATCGGCGCGGTGCCGGTGGCCGGCCGCGGTGGGCCTTCTCCCGGCAGGGTCGAGCGGTAGGTCTCGACCGCCTCGTAGGCGGCGCTGCGGAGCGTTTCGCCGAAGATCTGCTGGAGGAAGGTATCGCGGCTCGACTCGACCCCGATCGAGAGGGCGCCGTCGAGCAGCGCCTCCAGCCAGTTCGGGTCGACGCTGAAGAAGCGGACCGACTCGACCGGCAGCATCGGCTCAGCGGAGACCAGGGCGTGGAACGGCACCGGCGCCAGCAGCAGCAGCCGGCTGAGCCAGGTCGCGAGCGGGTCGAGGTCGGTGCGGACCGCGTCGAGCAGCGCCGCCTGGACTTCTTCGCTCGCCAGGAACGCGGCGAGCGCCTCTTTGGGGGAGCTGTCGGGACCGGGCGGCGGCGGAGCCGGTGGGGCGGGCGGCGCGGTCTTCTGGCCGAGGTCGGAGAGCAGGTCGGCGCTCAGCACCGCGCCCAGCTCGTCCTGGACCGTCGCCCCCGACAGTTCGGCAATTTCGCTGGCGCTGAAGGCATCGTTGTCGAGCCGGTACTGCAGCGCGTCGGCGAAGCAGTGCCCGCGGCTGCGCAGGTCAAGCAGGCGCTGGCCGAAGGCCGGGTCGGCGAGGGCGGCAGCGCGGCCGACCTGGAAGGCGGCGGCAAGCGAGCCGTCGAAGAGGCCGTACTCGGCCTGGTAGGCGAGGGCGGCGTCGGCGGTGAGGAAGGGGCCCGGGCGCTCGATCGGGGCGACCGGGTAAGGCGTGAAGGGGCCGCGATACCAGGCGATCGTCGACTCGGCCGAGCGGGCCAGGTAGGGCAGCGGCACGAAGCCCTGGTCGAGCCGCTTGATCGCCTCCGAGCCGCCCGGCGCGGCCGGGCTCACCGTGCTCGAGGAGAGGCGCAGGCGGTAGCGGTCGGGGGGCGTCCCTTCGCCGTGCTCGCTGACGATCCCTTCGGCCAGGCCGCGGAAGTCCTCCTGCGGTTCGGCGATCGTCCAGAACGACCAGCTCGCCAGCGAGGCCAGCAGGACGTTTTCGGCGGCGCCGAAATCGGCACCGGCGGCGAGGTAGGGCTCGAGGCCCTCGAGCGAGACGAGGTGGACGACGCTCTTCAGAGGCGTGGTCACACCCTTCGCCGGCGCCGCCGGGAAGCGGTTGCCGACCACGACCGAGAACAGGCCCTGCTCGCTGACCCCGAGCGTCGCCTTGTCCGTCGCGTTGGCCTGGCGGCAGTGGGTGAGGAATTCGACCTCGTCGAGGCGCGGCGCGACTTCGGCGAAGGCGGCGACCGGCACCGTCACGGTAGTCATCGGGTCGGTGGTCGCGACGTCCTCGGCGGGGGTCACGGTCGGCTTGATCGTCTTGCCGTCGCTGGGGGCGAGGAACTCGCCCACGGTCGTGTTGACCGCACCGGTGGCCGAGTCGGCCGGGTCGACGACCTGGTCGGGATCGAGGAGGAGCAGCGCCAGCCACGGCACCTCAGTCGAGGCGCCGCCCAGCGCCCGTTCCCAGGGCAGCATCGGCTCGGTGATGACGACATGGGGCAGCTCGTTCCCGTAGCTGCCGGTGCTGGAGTCAGGCGGGTGGACGGCGACGATCGCGGTCGAGTCGATCGTCAACTGCGGGGCGCTGACCACCACCTCCTGAACGGCGGCGAGTTTTTCCGGGTTGACCGGCGTCGAGCCCTGCAGGACCGCGTGGCGCGCTTCCAGGTACCAGCTTCCCGCGGTGAGTGTGGGCCGGTAGGAGTCGTAGAGCCGCAGGTCGCCGAGGGGGATCTGGGATGGGGTCTCGGGCGTGCTCACGCCGGCGTCACCTCCTCCATCGGCGCTTCGGAGAAGAGCGTCGCCGCCTCTTCCCCCAGCTCCGTCATCGGCTCGTCGTCGCCTATATAGAGACTGCCGAGGGCGTTCACCAGCCCGCTGCGCAGCGGCGCCGCGGCGGCGATCGCGCTGATGTCGCCGACGCTGCCGGGCGCCGCGGTGGGCGCGTAGGCCCCGCTCGCCCCCGCTTCCGGGTCGAGCGGCAGCGACGCCGTCTCGATCGTGTCCTCGGCGAGCTCTTCCGCGGGAAAGGCGCCGCGGGTCGCACCGGCTTTCGGTTCCGGCGGGGAGACCGCGAAGCCGACCGGCTGGGCCGGGAGTGCTTCGGCCTTCGGGGCCGGGGTCTGGGTGAACGGCACCGGTGGCGTCCCCCAGAGCGCCTCGGGCAGGTTGCGCGAGCGTGGTTCCAGCGACCACCCCTTCAGGTCGTGCGGTTCGGCGCTGGGCGAGCCCTGGCGGACGATCAACCGGTGCGCGGCGGTGAGGCCGGCCATGTTCATCGGCCTGACGTCGATCGGGGCGGCGCTCGAGACCGAGCCGGAGGTGGGTTTGCCCTGTTCTTCTTCGCCGCTGCAGAGATGGCTGGCCGGGATCGCCGCCTCGGTCGTGAAGGCGAAGGCGCCGGGGCGCACGAACCAGGTCTTGCCGCTGCTGCTGGCGCTGCTGTCTTCGGTCTTGCTGAGACCGCCGGCCGGCTGCAGCGAGACGACCGCGCCGCTGGCCGGCAGCAGCGAGGCGAATTCGCTCCAGACGAGCGCGTGGCTCGCCGCGCCCGCCCCGGCTGAGCCGAAGCTGACCGAGAAGGAGACGCACCAGAGGTGGACGTGGACGATGCCGCCGGTCGGCGGTCCCCAGAGTTGAACCGACGCGCCCAGCGAGATTTCGATCGTCTTGTGGCAGAAGAGCAGGTTGAGGCGGTAGGAGACGCCGACTTCGACCGCGACTTCGGCCGTGAAGGAGAACGGCCGCCAGGCGATCAGCAGGTCGGCGTTAGCGGTGAACCAGGCCCTCAGGTCGCCATCCTGGAACAGCGCCGCGAGGTTGCCGCCGGCCATCGCCGCGCTCGGCGTCACCGCCAGGTAGGCGCCGCCGCTGATCGAGACGTTGCTGCTGACCGCCCAGCTGAAGCCAAGTCGGGGGACCGTCGGGAAGTAGTCGGGCGGCTTGAAGGCCGGGTGGTAGCCACCGACGGTGAGGACGAACTGACCGGCGTGGGGACTGTCGCCGAACCAGACGGCAAAGGCGAAGCCACCGGTGACCTTGCAGGCCGGCACCAGCACGTAAGAGGCGGGGGTGAGGATCGCGGTGAGGCCGAAATAGCCTTCGTCGGGCTCCAGCACGGCCTCGATCTGCAGCTCCGCGTAGGCGTAGGTCGCCCCGGAGTCGGCCGCCTGCGGCAGCTGCAGGCGGGCCAGCCCGAGCAGCGCCAGCACCGGCTGCTTGCCGAGCTCGAGCACCAGCAGGGCGCGGGTCTGGACCAGCTCGAAGTGGGTCGCCATGAGCCCGGCGGCGAGCCAGTAGGTGCCGGGAGAGGGTGCGATCCATTCCCTCGCGGTGCCGTTCGGGGTCGCCGGCTGGCGCCCCTCAATCACGTCCAGGACGTGCTGGAGGGTCTGCGGCTTCGCCTGCTGGCCGGGCGTTTCGGGTTCGTTCAGGGTCAGCAACGGGAAGCCGGCGACTTCGTCCGGCGCCGGGATCGCCAGCGACCGGTTGACCCCGAAGCCGGCCATCAGCCCGGTCACGAAGAAGGCCGGCGGGCCGCCGAGCGGCATCGTCAACTGCCCGAAGACGAATAGCGAGGGGGCGCCGGACTCGAGCACCGCGTAGGAGCCGACGGCGCCGATTGCGAACTGCTCGGCTTCGATCGTCAGGCTGCCGTCGAGCTCGAAGGTCGTCCCCGCCGGTGGCGGCACGATCCGCAGCAGGGCGCCGCCGATCCGCAGCGGCGGCTGCTCGAATTCGACCCCGGCCCCGCTCAGGGTGAAGGCGGGCGCGAATTCGGTCAGCTTCGATCCCAGGCCGAGCCCGTCGACGGAGATCGTCAGCGGGCCGGCCGCCAACGCCGCGTCGATCGCGAAGAACAGCGCGCCTTCCTCGTAGATGACGCCGACCCGCGAGAACTGGACCGGGCCGAGCTGGCGCTGGACGTCGAACCATTTCGCCGTCGGTGCGGCGGCGGGCGTTTCGCCGGCGCCGGCCCGGGGCGCGGCGGGGGTGCGGGTCGAAGGCACCCCAGCAGTGGGTGCGGGGCTGGCCCCGGGCGCCGGCAGCGCGGTCTTTGGCGGCGCGGGCGGCGCCAGCCCGAGCGTCAGGGTTTCGGAGTTGCCGGCGATCGCGATCGTGGCGACCACACCCGCGCCTTCGGCCAGCCCGGCGGCGGGGAACTGTACGGCGGTCGGCAGCAGAGCGTTGACCGGCTTCAGCTGGTCCGCGGTAACGGCGGCGGAGGCGTAGGAGATCTGCAGATCCTCGATCGAGACCGACTCGCCCGGCGGCAGCTCGTCCCCGACCAGGGGCAGGTCGGAGAGCGAGATCGAGGCGCTGAGGTCGAGCGCCAGCGCCAGCACCCGCGGGCCGGTCGGCGGCGCGATCGAGGCCAACTTCGCGCTCTTCAGGCCGACCGTGAGCGAGGCCGGGATCTCCGATCCGAGTGTCGGTGAGATCTCCTTGACGAAGGCGGCGACGTCGACCGCCGCCGGGTTGCCTTCCGCGCCCGGCTCGAGCGAGGCGACGAAGGTGGTCGAGCCCGCCGCCGTGTCGAAGGCCAGGGTCAGCTCGACGAAGGCGACGGTCAGCGTGCCGCCGAACTCATAGCTCCAGCCTTTGCTCGGGTCGCCCGGGACGAGCGGCGCGATTTCGATCTTTGGGGCGATCTCAATCGCCGTGTCGGCGACTTCGAATTCGCCGCTGAAGGTGAAGGCGAAGGTCGAGGTCCCGGTCGCCAGGGTGAGCGCCAGCGAATGCAGTTCGAGCGTCCTGATCGGCTTCGGGATCCGGTCTTCAGGCAGTTGGAACTCGGTGCCGAGCTTGGCCACGATCGCCCCCAGCTCGACGCCCCCGCCGGGCGGGGTCATCACCGACCAGGTCCAGCCCCCGACAGAGGAGTACTCGGCGCTGGCGTCGAAGGCGCCGAGTTCCCAGAACGACATCTGGGCGGCGAAGCGGCCGTCGAACCCCTCGGCGCCCGAGTAGGAGGCAAGCACGGAGATCTCTTCCAGGTCAAAGGGCCCGGCCTTGGCCACTTCCTTGACGTGGAGCTCGGCCATGTAGGAGCTCGTGCTCGGCTGGGCGGAGAAGGCGACGTAGTCGATCTCGGTGTCCAGCGGCAGCTCGGCGACCGGCAGGTTCATCGCGCCGAGGACGTCGGAGATCTTCACCGCGGCGCCTTCGTGCAGGCTGCCGGCCACGGTCAAATCCGGCAGCGTCAGCGTCACGTCGAGCGGCACCGCCGCCACTGTCAGCTTGCTGTCTACCTCGAAGGAGACGAGCTTTGCCGCCGCCACGTCGAAGGTCAGCGAGATGCCCTCGATCGCAGCGTCGAATTTGTCTTCTTCGAATTTGACGTTGGCGAAGCCGGAGGAGATCGCGCCGGCCTGCGAGGAGTCGCTGCCGGCGAGCCAGTCGGCCAGCGCCTTGATGCCGGGGAAGGAACCGCCCGGCGGCGGCGCGACGAAGGCGCTCCAGATGCTGCCGGAGGCGAAGCCGACGCCGAGGTCGACCGGGGTGCCGTCGATCTCGAGATGGCTGAGGACCGAGAGCGAGATCGAGTGCGTCTTGACCACGCCGTTCAGGGTCAGGCCGTCGAGTTCGACGACGCCGCTGAGCACGGTCAGCTTCGCCTCCGGCGCCTCGATCGCGAATTCGACCAGCGCGTCTTCGGGGCTGCCCGGCACGAAGGCGACCGAGAAGCCCGTTTTGGGCAGTACCAGCGAGTGCGTCAGCACGTCCAGCTGCGGCGGTGGGTCGAAGGGGAGTTCCCAGCCGAAGACGAGGTCGAGCACCGCCTGCGGGGTGACGCCGGCGACGTCGGCCGCGAGCGCCAGCGTCCAGTCGGCTTCCGGGTTCGGCGGCGAGCTGACCGCGACCTGCGCGCTCGCCCCGCCGACCGGCATCGTCGCCATCGCGGTCAGTGAGATCGCCGGCGTGGCGGAGTCGACGACGGTCAGGGTTGCTTCGCTCAGCCCCAGCTCGGTCGAGGCCATCCCGGCGAGCGGCCAGGCGTCGGCGCTGGTCCCGGAGATGGTCAGCGTCGAGCCGTTCAGGGAGATGCCGCCACTGCCCGGGGTCAGCGTCAGCTCTTCCTTCGGGGCGCCGGCGAGGAAGGCCGCCAGTTGGGGCGGCAACTGCGGGTCGCCGGCGGCGATCGTCAGCGGCGAGCCCTTGCCTTCCAGGTAGCGCTGCAGCGCTTCCAGTTCCATCAGAAGACCGACTGCTCCGGGCGGGTGTAGAGCGGCGGCGCGTCCTCGTCCAGATAGGTGACGGTGTACGTGCGCAGCTGGTCGCCTGCTTGCCGCAGGGATTCGCCTTCCTGGACGGTCAGCTGGATGTCTCCGCGCCGCCGGCCGACTTTCAGGTTCGGCAGTGTGTTGTCGCCGGCGACCCGCGACTTGTTGCTGCGCGCCCGGAGCTGGTTCCGGGCCTCGGTGGCGGGAACGTTGGTGGTCCCGAAGTTGCAGTTGGTGAGGTAGAAGAAGCGGATCGTCGGGCAGCTGTGCAGCCGGTCGACGACCTCTTGGGTCGGATGCTGGAGCCCCTCGTTATTGCCGGAGGAGAGGATCGCGCCGACCGGCCGAACGGTCTGCAGGAAGGCCTGCGAGCTCGCCGAGTCCGCGCCGTGGTGGCCGCACTTGATGCAGGCGATGCGGGTCGCCTGGGGAAAGGTGCCGCCGCCCGGCCTCGGCAGCCGCTGCGCCATCAGCGCCGCGCCGACCGGCTCCTCCCCGTTGGAAGGGAGGTCGCCGGCGGTCCAGTAGACGAAGTTGTTGAACTGGACGACGAGCCCGATGCTGACGTCGTTGTCGGGCTGACCGCTGGGCGGGAACAGCGCGTTGTTGGGCCAGGTCCGGCGGTTGATCGCGGCGACCACGGCGGCCGGAGCGGTGGGCTGAGGGGGTGCCGGCGCCTGTCCCGAGTTGAACAGCAACTCGGAGCCGAGCGCCGGCGCGACGGTGTGCACCCGGTTGGTCCCCGGCGCCCAGATCGCGGGGTTCGCCTGGTGGGTGTAGGCGCCGGCGATCGCGTTCAGATAGCCCCCCGGAATCTTTGGGTTAGGGCCGATGTCGATCACGTTCGCGTTGGCGTAGCAGCCGCCGGTCGAGAACTGGCTGCCGGGCGGCAGGCCGCTGACGATGGAGCCAAACGCCGCCTCCTGCGCGATGTCCCAGACGTCCTGGGGGTCGTTGGTGGGCGCGACTTTGGCCGCTTCGACCCCAACCGTCCTGGCGATCTTGCGGCGGGTCACGGTCGGGTAGAGCAGCGTCGGTTGCGCCGGGTTCGGCGCATGGCGCTCCGCTTCGCGGGCGCCAAATGCCGCCGCTACTTCGGGGGTCGCGTTTGGCGGCACGCGGGCGCGAGCTTCGTCGACGGCTTCGGCCGCGGACCCCCGGTCCGGCCCATATGCCCCGAGGATCGCGGAGCAGGCCGCGGCGGCGAAGCCGGCGATCACCTGCCGCTCCGTGCCGTTGGCCGGCTGGACCGTCACCGTGTCGGCGATCGCAGCGGAGACGGCATAGGCATTGTCGGCCAGCAGCAGCGCCAGGATCCCGCCGGAGTGGTCGTCGTCGTAGTGGCTGACGAGCATGTGGTCGAGCTGGCGGACCCCGGTCCGTTTGATGTATTTGTGGACCGTTTCCGCGTAGCCGGTCTCGCCGCCGTCGATCAGCATCGACTTGGTCAGGTTCCCAACCGGTTCCCGCGCGACCAGGAGGGAGCTCTCACCCTGCCCGACGTCGATCTGGTGGATTTCCAGCGTCCAGCTCATCGACCGCCCGGCATCTCGGCCCGCACCCGCCACTCCAGGCTTCGACAGCCGTAGGCGCTGGCGGCCTCCAGCGCCTGCTCGAGCAGGCGCTCGGCCTGCTCGCGATCGCCGGGCTCACGGCGCTTGCGCAGTGCCAGCGCCCACTCGTGGCGGCTGCGGGCGAGCCAGGTCGGGGCGCCGATCCGCTCGCAGGTCTCGGCCGAGCGCCGGAAGTGGAGCTCGGCCTCGCCGTAGCGTCCCAGGCAGGTCGCGGCGAGGCCGAGGTAGCGCTCGACCGGGCCGAACATCGTGATTCCCGTGTAGTTGAGCTGGTCGCGCCACGGCAGCAGGCGCTCATAGAGGATCGCCGCGGCGTTGGGCTCGTCCACCCGGGCGGCGACCTCGGCCAGGAAGCAGAGCGCGTTCTTCGACGACTGGTTGGCGGTGACCTCGAAGCCGTCGGCGGCGAAGCGGTGGAGGATCGCCCGCGCCTTCTCCGGCTCGCCCAGCTCGCAGTAGCTCAACGCCAGGGCGGTCGAGTAGGCCTCGATCAGGGGCGCTTCCTCGACCACTCTCTCCTGCACCTCCAGGACCTCGTCGAGGCGCCCCTGCTCGTAGCGGATCGCGTGGATCTGCCCGGCGTAGATCGCCAGCACGTCCGGCTGTCCGCCTTCCGTCCCGACCTTGGCCGAGTGGTTGGTGATCTTCTCCGCTCGCTCGAATTCGCCGGCCATGCAGGCCAGCACCACCGGCGCGAAGGTGTTGACCCAGTGGAACATCGGCTGGCCGGTGGCGGCGGCGATCTCCTCCTGGACTTCGCCGCCGCGCCGCGCCGTCTCGAAGTCGCCGCGGTCGATGGCGTCCATCGCCTGCCAGACGTGCGCCCAGTAGCGCAGCATCGGGTCGTCCATCTCCTCCGCCAGCCCGATCAGCTCCTCTGCCTCGGCGATCCGCTCGCCCAGCGTTGCCGGGACGGCGATCGCGGTCTGCCGCCTGGCCAGGGCCCAGGCCAGAGCGTGCCGGTCGCCGCTCTCGCGCGCCAGCTGCACGGCCTTCCCGCTCAGCTCCAGGCGCCGTTCGAGGTCGCCGGTGTAGCTGAGCTCGACCGCCAGCAGCGAGAGCAGGTGGGCCCGCTGCTGCGGTTTCTCGCAGAGGCGCAGAGCGTCTTCCAGGGCCCTGACGCGGCGCTGGTCGATGCGGCCGACGACGCTGGCGAATCCGCGCGTGTTCGCCTCCGCCGCCCTGACCATGCGGACACCGTCTGTGAGCCGGTAGGCGATCTCGCTCGCCTCCAGCAGGGTCTCGTTGAAGGAGTCGCGGCCGGCCTGGCGCTGGGCGTCGCCGAGCCCGATCAGCACGTCGCAGCGTTGCCTCGGTTCCGCCTCGGGCATCGCGTCGAGCAGATCGAGGGCGCGCTGGTACCAGTTCAGCGCCTCCTCCGGCGCCAGATCCGCCAGAGCACGCTCCCCCGCGAGGCTGCAGTAGTGGGCCGCCTTGCGCGGCTTCGCGGGGGAACTTGCGCGCAACCAGTGCATCGCCACCTCTCCCGCCCGCTCACCCGGATCTTCGCCGCAGATCTCGACCAGCGCCTCGGCGATCCGGCGGTGGGTCTGCCCTCTGCGCGTCGGGCCGCTGAGTTCGTACAGCGTGTGGTTGACCAGACTGTGGGCGAAGCTGAACTGCCCCGCCGTGCGCCCCTCCTGCAGCAGGGACGCCTTGACCGCGCCCTCGAGCAGGTCGAGCAGCCTCTCCTCGTCGGGCTCGACGATCCGGGAGAGCAGGTCGAGGTCGAAGTCTCGCCCGATCACTGCGGCGCTGGAGAGCAGGGCCGCGGACTCTTTCCCCAGTCGCTCGGCGCGGCTGGTGACCACCTCACGCACGCTTTGCGGCAGCCCGAGGTCCGCGAGCGGGCGGCGCGGCCCGTCGCGGTCCGCACCGTTGGCGGCGATCGCGCCGGACTCGTCGAGGTGGCGCAGCAGCTCGGTCGCGAAGAAGGGGTTGCCGTCGGTCTCGCGGGCAATCTCCTCGGCTAGCTCCCCGGCGCCGGCACCGGGCTCATAGCCGACCGCGGCCCGCATCAGCGCCCCGACGTCCTCGCGGCCGATGCCGGTCAGGTCGATCCGCTCGATTCCGCCCTCGTGACGGAGGTCGCCGAGCAGTTGGTTGAGGGGATTGCCGCGGCTCAGTTCGGCGTCGCGGTGGGTCGCGAGCAGTGCTAGCTCGGCGTCGGTGACGGACGTGACGAGGTGCTTCAGCAGGGCCAGGGTCTGGCTGTCCGCCCACTGCAGGTCATCGAGGACGACGACGAGCGTCTGCTCGCGGCTCGCCTCCTGCAGCAGGCCGACCGCCGCCGCCAGCAGCAGGTAGCGCTCGGTCTCAGAGTCGGTCTGCTTCGGGGGCGGTAGCCCTGGGATCCGCAGCCCGAGGCGCGGCACCAAGCGTGTCAGCTCGCCGCCATGGCGCTCGGCGTGGCGCTCCAGCACCCGCTGCGGCCCGTGCTCGACGTAGTGGGACAGGGCCTCGGCCCAGGCGCGGAAGGGCGCTTCCAGGCCCTCGGTGCTGCGCCCGAACAGGACCGCGGCGCCGCGGCCGCGCATTTCCAGTGCGGTGTCGGTGGCGAGCCGCGTCTTGCCGATCCCCGGCTCGCCGGAGATCAGCACCAGTTGGCGCCGGCCGGCGCGGGCCGCGGTCGCGATTTCCCCCAGTCGAGCCCGCTCCTCGGCGCGGCCGACGAACTCGACCCGGGGTGCCTCACGGAGGCGGGGGGGAAGCGGCGGACCGGGCTCCTCCTCGCCCGTTTGCCAGGCGAGCCGGAAGGCGGTCAGCGGATCGGGCAGGCCTTTCAGGCTCAGCTCGCCGACCGGGTGCAGGTCGTGATCGCGGCGGCTGGCGGTCGTTCCCGCCAGCTCTGAGACCAGGACCTCGTCGCCCTCGGCCGCGGCGCAGAGACGCGAGGCCTCGATCACCGGAGGGCCGAAGTAGTCGTCGTCCTCGCGGGTCGCCTCACCGAGGCTGACCCCGACCCGGATCGACAGCTGCTCCTCGGCGCGTCTGTTTCGCCGCGCGATCCGGCGCTGCATCGCCGCCGCGCACCCGAGTGCGGCCGAGGCACTGCTGAACTTCACCATCAGCCCGTCGCCGAGGTTCTTCACCTCGCTGCCGCCGACGTCGCCGATCGCTTCCCGGAGGATCCGGAAGTGCTCCCGCCGAACCTCCTCGGCGGCTGCCGGCCCAATCCGCGATGCCATCCCGGTGCTTCCGACCAGGTCGGTGAACAGCACCGTCACCGTCTCGACGGGGCTCATGGTGGCTCACACCTTCTTTACACCCATAAAATTTCTTTAAGCAAGCTACCATGACCCACACTGTGAACACTCCACCCCCAGCTACGCAGGGTAAGAAAGAGGAACTCGGGTGTTACTCCGGGTTGTATTCCGACAGGGCCGAAGTCCTCGCACCCACCAATCTGGAGGAGCTGCGCCAGGTCTTCGCCGCCGCTCGTGAGGCCGGACGCAGGGTGACCATCCGCGCCGGCGGGCACTGCTTCGACGGGCAGGCGGTCGGGGACGACCTCGTCGTCTCGATGCTGGAGTTGGACTCGATCGAGCTGCTGCCGGAGGGGAGGCTCAAGGTCGGGCCCGGCGCGACCTGGGGCGCGATCCTCGCCGAGCTCGAGCCGCGGGGCCTGGTGCCGGGGGTGACGGTGACCACCGAACACGCGACGGCGGGAGGAACCCTGTCAGGCGACTGCCTGTCGCGGTTCTCCCCCTCCTACGGCAAGGAAGGCGAGTGGATAGAGAGCTTCGACCTGCTGACCACGGAGGGCGAGCTGCTCCAGTGCACGCCACCCTTACGGGGCTCTGACCCAGAGGGATGGTCGCTCGAGCAGCGCGCCTATTGTGGTGTGATCGGCGGCCTCGGTTACCTGGGCGCGGTGGTCTCGATCACCTACCGCGTGCTCCCGGTCGGCGCCGGCGAGGGCGGGCAGATCGGAGTGAGGACGATCGTCCGCAAGTTCACCACTTTCGCTGACCTCGCCGCCGACCTGGTGCCCACCGCCCGGCAGATGCAGACGCAGAGCTCTGACCCGACCGACCCCGAGAAGCTCGACGCGATCTGGTCCGCCGTCGACACCCGCGGCAAGGGAACCGAAACCGCGCTCTTCTTCACCTCCACCTATACGACGACCAAAGAGCGCCGGCGCATGCCACTGCATCGCCCGCGGATCCTGTTCCGGCTCTTGATCGAGTGGTTGATGCGTGTCCCCTTTTTCTCCAAGCTGCTCTGGCGCATCTACTACAGCCTGATGTTCAAAGACGGCGAGGAGTACGTCGACGACCTCGAGGGCTACGCCTTCTTCATGGATGGCAACGCGCGGGCGAAGCGGATCGGCAAACGCCTCGGCTTCAAGATGCGGAACGCACAGCAGACCTTCGTCGTCCCCAGTAACCCAGGTGCGGACGGGGGCTGGGATCGCGCCCAGGACGATCTGGTCGAGTGGCTCGAGTTCGCCCATGGCTTCCTCACCGAGCGCGACCTGACCCCGACGCTCAACGACGTCCTCTTCCTGCCCGAAGACCTCCCGTTCCTGCTCTCGGCGAGTGCCGAGCTGCCAGGCTTCGTCGTCAGCTATGCCTTCGAGACCTCCAGCCAACGCCGGCTCGCGCGCGTGGAGACCGCCTTCAGTGAACTTGCGGACGTGCTGTGGGAGAAATTCCACGGACGCGTCTACCTGGTGAAGAACGTCTTCGCCAGGAGAGAGACGCTGGCGAAGATGTACGGCGACCATGCGGTCGAGTTCGTGCGGCTGAAGCAGGAGCTCGATCCCCGCGGTCTGCTCCGCAACGACTTCCTCGAGCGGACCTTCGGGGATCTGCTCGCTGAGTTTCCGGCCGGCGCCGCTGGGTATCCGCCCCGGTAAACGACTCGAGGAGGAGAGGCGGATGGCGCAGCCCACTCTGGAGGATGTTCGAGAGCTGATCGATTGGCAGCCGCCGCTGGGGGTGATCTCGGTCTATCAGCGCTTCGATCCCGCCGACCGCGGAGGCGCCTGGCGGACGGAGCTGCGCAACGGGGTCGAGCGGGCGCTGGAGCTCGCCGAGGACGCCGAACACGAGCGCAAGATCGCGGCGCGGGAGACGGCGAAGCGGCTGCTCGACCGCTTCGACGACGAGGAGCTGCGGCCGCCGCCGCGCGGGGAAGCCGGCTTCGTCGAGGTCAGCGCGCAGGAGGGGCAGGAGCGCTGGTGGGGGACCGGGGTGGCGCCGGTGCTTCCCGCCGTCGTGCTCGCCGAGCAGCCGGTGGTGACGGAGCTGGTCGACCTCTGCCAGCGCTGCGAGGGATCCGGTGTCGCTCTGCTCTCTGCGGAGCGGGTGCGGTTGCTCCAGTTCGCGGCTGGCGAGCTGGGAGACATCGACGAGTGGGAGCTGAGCATCATCAGCGGCGACTGGCGCGAGCGCAAGGCGCAGAGGACCCCCGATCCCGCGCGCGCCCAGGGCGTCAGCTCCTCCGGCCACGATCGCTACGGCGATCGCCTCGAGCACAATCGCCAGCGCTTCCTGGTCGAGTGCGGTCGTCTCGCCGGCGGGCGCCTGCGGGAGCTGCAGCTGGACCAGGCGGTGACCTTCGGTCCGCAGCCGGATGCGGAAGCCTTCTGGAAAGGCCTCGGATCGAGCCCGATTCGGGCTGAGCTGGGCGGTCGGGCGGACCTGATCTCGATGCCGAGAGGGGAGCTGATCGACGAGGTCGCGGCGGCCACGGAAAGACTGCGGGCGGAGCGCGACCGCGATTTCGTCGAACTCGCACTCGAGCAGGCGCTTGGCGGCAGCCACGGCGCCACCGGCGTGCAGGAGACGGCGGAGGCTCTGGCGGAACGGCGGGTGGAGCACCTCGCCCTCGACCCGGCGATCGGTGACCCGGCCGAGGCGATGGTCCGCGCCGCCCTTCCCGCCGACGCCAAGATCACGATCGCCCGCGACGGCGTCGCCGACCTGCTGGGGCCGGCCGAGGGCGTCGCCGCGATCCTGCGCTACTGAATCGAGCGCACTCCCCCGGTGCCGATTCGGTCGCGTTCACTGGGATATATTCCAACAATCGAGAGCCGGTCGAATAAACATGGTTCCTCTTGAGCACGCTCACGTTCGTGGGAGCCATTGGCGTCGGTGTGACGGTCGGCTGGGTGGCAGCCGGCACCCGGCGCCCCCAGTCCGTTGCGCTTGAGCTGGCGGTTTCGGTGGTCGTCGTGGCGGCTGTGACGCTCGCGCTGATTTCACTCCAGGTGGCACTCGTGGCAAGCGCGGCGGTTCTCGCCGGCTGCGCACTGAGGCTCGCCGTCGATCTCTTCTTGGCTTGGAATACCACTATGCAAAGGAGGCTGTGATGGAGGAGTCGGCTTCGGCGCTGCAGATATGGGGCGCGATCGGCTTCGGCGCGTTGATCGGTTGGTACGTGTACTACGTGAACCGGCACCGCACCGACAAAGTGCAGCTCGGTGACGTCGTCACTTTGATCGGTGCGCTCGGAGGCGCCGCGATCCTGGCCATCTTTCCAGCCAAGTCTGAACTTTTCGGCGCCTACGGAATCGGTCTCTTCGCCGGTTTCTTCGGCTACTTCGTGGTGCTGGTGATCTGCGTCGCCGCTTCGAACAACTTCGACGTCGACTGGTTTCTCGACGGGCGTCGTAAGAAGCCAGCAGACGGTGTGGTGGATGGGCCCGTTGGGATGATCGCCGAGGAGCACGAATAGCCGCGGGAATGCCAGTGTCGCAGCGGGGCCTCGCGCGTCTCCTCGCCGGCTTCGCGAAGGCCGGCTACCGGGTGGTCGAGCGCCACGGTGACTTTCCCTGCCTGCTGGTGCTGGCGGATCGACGGGAGAAGGGCGAGGGCGAGCGCCTCAGTGTCTGGGTGCAGGCGCTGGTCAGCGGTGGCCAGGGGCCACGGGAGCCCAGCATGCGGATTTCGGTGCCGAGGGCTGCCTTCCGCGTCAAGGCCCAGGCGCCGACGCTGATCCTCGGCTACTCGCCGAAGTTCAACGTCTTCGCGGGCTGGCCGGCCTACCGCTTCCATCGCTCGCGGCCGGGAAGGCAGTTGTGGGTCCCTCGGTCGGCGCTTGCGGAAGCCGCGGAGGCAGGTCTCGCGAAGGGGAGGGGGAACAGCTCGGCGGTCGCCTTTCGGCCGGAGAAAATCCATGACTATCTGCGCCTCCACCACGAGGTGCAGCAGAGGGTCATGGTGTCGAAGAAACGACGGTTTGTCGCGTCCTCCCAGCGGATGGCCGAGTTTCGGCGACGGGCCAAAAGGGTGAGCGAGGCCGGCGCCGGCGGCGAGTACGTCGTCAGGGAGCATCGGAAGGAGGAGCTCGGTCTCGATCGCGAGGAGAAAGAGGTCAGAAAGGAGATCGAAACCGGTCTCGCGAGGCCGGACTCTCCAGGCAGCTGGCTTCCCTCAGAGCAGCCGCTCGCCGCCGCCACCGAGTACCTCTACTGGTTCGGGATCGGCGCCGAGACCGGTGGCTCGATCGAGACGACGCCGGTTGCGCCGCCTGAGGGACTCCCGCACGGCGCTCGGCTGACGGTACTGCTGTTCCCCTTCGAGGAGGAGATGAAGCTGACGGGACCGACTCGTGGCGAGCTGGAGCTGCTCTCCGACGGCACGGCACGCGTCTCCCGGGCCGCCCTCGAGATCCCCAATGGGGATGGGCTCGAGAAGAAGCTGCTCTTCTTTGCGGTCCGGACGCCGCAGCGCAAAGGGGTCCAGCGGCTTCGCTGCAACCTCTACTACGGGGCGACCTTGCTGCAGTCCCGTCTGCTCAGCTGCCGGGTCGGCGGCAAGGCCGATCCCGACGGTCGGGCGATCCGCTCCGACCTCGACTATTCGCTCACCTCGGCCCTCGATCGCTCGGCGCTGACGAAGGTCCCCGGTCACGACCTCAGCCTGCTGGTCAACGGCGGCGGGCTCGCGGGCGCCGAGACCCACGAGTTCCGCTTCTTCGGCGCCGAGCAGAGGCCGGTGGAAGCGAGCGCCTCGCTCGGCGTGCTGAAAGTGGAGAACCTGATCGAGACGAGTCGCGGCGCCCTGCGAAAGGCGTCCTGGGACACCGAGAAGGAGTGGGTCGAAAAGGTCGACACTTACCGCTACGAGGACCCGAAAGACGGGTACTTCGAGGAAGATCTGATCAGGCAGGCGCGCGCCGGCGGCAAGCTGTTCAACGACATCTGCAGCGAGCTGGCGGCGGACCGTCTCAGCCAGCTCGAAGAGGCGATGCGAAGGCCGGGACGGGTCCAGATAGCGAGTGTGGAAGAGGGCCTCTACGTGCCGGCCGCGATCTTCTACGACCACCCGCTGGAGCTCGTGCCCGGGCGGGCGAGTCAGGGCCAGTTCAAAGTCTGCGAGGAGTTTCTGGACGCACTGAAATCCGCGCAGCCGCTGGAGAGCTCTCGTTGCATCGGCGGCGACTGCCCCAGCTACTTCGACGAACGTACCGTTTGTCCGAGCGGCTTTTGGGGCTACCGCCACCAGATCGGCTGGCCGCTGGGAAGTGAAGACGAAGAGTTGGCGGCCAGCGTGGATTTCTCCGGCAGGGCGGAGATGGTGATCGGCATCTCCACCGACCCCAGCCTGACAATGCGCGACGATCACGTCAAAGAGGTGCTGAAAATGGGCCGCGGCGAAGTCGCCGAAACGCGGGAGGTATTTCGCGACCTGGCCAAGGCGAATTACCCGCATCTGGTCTATCTCTACTGTCACGGCGGCTCGACCAAGGTGGGAGAGGTGCCCTTCCTCGAACTCGGTCCGCCTGGGAGCGACGGTCTCAGCTCCTCCTACCTGAAGAACCAGAAGATCAGGTGGGGGAAGCCGCCGCCGCGACCGCTGGTCTTCATCAACGGTTGTCACACCACGGCGCTCGAGCCGCGGATCCTGATGAATCTGGTCGGGGGCTTCGTCAACCAAGCGCAGGCGGTCGGGGTGGTCGGGACCGAGGTGACCGTGTTCGAGTCCCTCGCCTGCACATTCGCCGAAACCGTCCTCGCAAACTTCCTCGACGGATCGATGACGATCGGGGCGGCAATCCGGCGTGCCAGGTTCGAGCTCCTGCGCGCCCGCAACCCGCTGGGGCTCGTCTACGTCCCCTTCGTAGCCCCCGAGATCAGGCTGGTCGGGCCCTGACGTCCCGCGACGTCTAGGGGACCCGCAGGACGATCTTCCCTTCGGCTTTGCCGGATTCGACCAAGCGGTGGGCCTCGGCGGCCTGGTCGAGGTCGAACACCTGGCCGACCCGGACCTCCAGCCGGCCGGTTTCGACCAGCGTGGCGAGTCCCTCGAGGCCGATCGGGTCGGGCTCGACCATGAACCCGGCCGCGCGGCGCTCACCGCGCTTCGCCAGCTCGACGAGCTCCGGCGTGACGCCGCTGGGGACGGAGACGAGTATGCCGCCGGGCCGCAGGACCGAAAGTGAGCCCTCGCCGTTGGCACCGGTGAAGTCGATCACCGCGTCGAGGTCGGAGACCAGCTCCTCGAAGCGCTGGTTGCGGTAGTCGATGACGCGGGTGGCGCCGAGCTCGTGCAGCCACTCGGCCTGCTCCATCCTGGCGGTGCCGATCACGTTGGCTCCGCGCGCTTTCGCGACCTGCACGGCTAGGTGGCCGACCCCGCCGGCCGCACCGTGGATCAGCAACTCGTCGCCCTCGCTCAACCCGATCGTGTCGACGATGACCTGCCAGGCGGTAAGCCCCGCCAGCGGCAGGCCCCCGGCCTCCTCGAAGGAGAGGGTCGACGGCTTGAGCGCAAATTGCCGCGACGGCGCCGTCACGTACTCGGCGTAGGCGCCCGCCTGGCGAGGGAACCACGGCATCCCGAAGACCTCGTCGCCGACCCGGAAGCGATTGACACCGCCGCTGACCTCGCTGACGATGCCAGCCACATCCCAGCCGATCCGCACCGGCGGCTCGCCGAGCACCGGCGCGGTCCCGCCGCCCTGACGCGTCTTCACGTCGACCGGGTTGATGCCGGCCACCTGGACCCGCACCTTGACCTCGGTCGGGATCGGCTCCGGCTCCGCTACCTCCTCGACCACCAACGACTCCGGTGGCCCGTACTCGCGGACAACCACCGCGCGCATCAGCCGTTTCCGATCGATGCAGCCTTGGTCGAAACCATCACGTCGATGATGGCACTCCGCTGGGTTCGGCCCCGCCGCTTCCGCTGGCGCAGGCTCGTCCCGCCCGGCTAGCCTCTCCACATGGCCAAGTCAAAGGATGCGACGGCGGTGCGCGCGGCGGTTCAGGGGGACGTGCAGGGCGTTGGGTTCCGCGACGCGGTGGTGCGGCGGGCGCAGCGGCTCGGGCTGATGGGCTGGGTGCGGAACGCCGAGGACGGCGGCGTCGCGGTCCACGCTGAGGGGCCGCAGGCGGCGGTCGAGGAGCTGGTCGCCTTCCTCGGCGAGGGCCCACGGGCCGCGCGGGTCAGCGAGGTCACGGCCGAGAGCGTCAAAGTCGAGGGGCACGAGCAGTTCGCGATCCGCGGCGTCAGCGCCGGCGTCTTCGTCGTCCAGGAGCACCAGGCGAGCGCCCATCACTTCGACCTGCGCCTGGAGGTCGGCGGCGTGATGCGCTCGTGGGCGGTGCCGAAGGGTCCCTCGATGGACCCGGCCGCGAAACGGCTCGCGGTCGAGGTCGACGACCACGAGCTTTCCCACAACGACTTCGAGGGCCCGACCGAGAAGGGTGGGGTGATCGTCTGGGACCGCGGCCGCTATGAGCAGGGCGGCCGGGTCGCCTGGCCCGAGGCGCTCGAGCGCGGCCACGCGGTCTTCGTCCTCCACGGCGAGAAGCTGCGTGGCGGCTTCGCCCTCCAGCGCACCCGTCCCGGCGCCAAACCGCAATGGCTGTTGATCAAGCGCCGTGACGAACAGGCGCTCCCCGGCTCCGACGTCGTCGTCGAGTGGCCGCAGTCGGTGATCAGCGAGAGGACGCTCGAGGACGTTGACGCCTCTGGGCCATCGGAGTAACGTCGCCCGTTCAGTGTGTCCGCCCCGGGGTTGATCAAACCCCAGTAGGGAGCAGACTGATGGACCCCGTGCGATCCACCTTCGTGGACGCTCAGAATGCTGTACGGCAGGTACAGCGGGGACCGGGTACCGAGGGAGGCCGGGCTGACGGTCAAGGGGTAGCCCCTGCGAACAGCCGACGAAGGAGGCCTTATGGACGCCGAGATCACGCTGCGCGTGGACGGGACCGAGCGGCAGCTCACCGTCGACACGCGGATGTCGTTGCTGGACGCCCTGCGCGAGAGCCTGGGCGTCACCAGTCCCAAGAAGGGTTGTGACCACGGACAGTGCGGTGCCTGCACGGTGCTGCTGGACGGCCGCCGGGCGGTCAGCTGCCTGGCCCTCGCTGTGGCCCACGATGGCGCCGAGGTCGTCACTGCGGAGGGCCTCGTGGACGGCGAGCAGCTGCACCCTCTGCAGAGTGCCTTCATCGAGCACGACGGCTTCCAGTGCGGCTACTGCACGCCGGGCCAGATCTGCTCGGCGGCGGGGATGCTGGAGGAGGCCGAGGCGGGCTGGCCCAGCTGGGTGACCGAGGATCTCGACGCCAACGGCGTCATCCTCGATGACGAAGAGATCCGCGAGCGGATGAGCGGCAACCTCTGCCGCTGCGCGGCCTACGCCAACATCGTCCCGGCGATCGCCGAGGTGGCGCGATGAGGGCCTTCCGCTACGAGCGCGCCACTGACGTCTCCGGCGCCATCGCCACGGCCGACGCCGATCCCGACGCCGCCTTCCTCGCCGGCGGCACCAACCTCGTCGACCACATGCGGCTGGGGATCGCCAATCCCGACCTGCTGATCGACGTGCGGCGGCTGACCTCGGACCGGATCGAGGACATGCCCGACGGCGGCGTGATGGTCGGCGCTGCGGTGACCAACAGCGAGCTCGCCGCGGACCGCAGGATTCGGCGGCGCTATCCGTTCGTCTCCCAGGCGATCCTCTCCGGCGCCTCCGGGCAACTGCGCAACGTCGCCACCACCGGCGGCAACCTGATGCAGCGGACCCGCTGCGTTTATTTCCAGGACCTGACGACTCCGTGCAACAAGCGCGAGCCAGGCTCGGGCTGCTCGATGCGCGAGGGCCTCCAGCGCGACGCCGCGATCCTCGGTGCCTCCGAGGCGTGCGTCGCCACCTTCCCGTCCGACATGGCGGTGCCGATGGCCGCGCTCGACGCGCGGGTGCACACCCAGGGCCCCGCCGGCGAGCGGACGATCTCGCTGACTGAGCTGCACCGCCTGCCCGGGGCGGAACCGCAGCGCGACACCGTGCTCGACCACGGCGAGCTGATCGTCGCGGTCGAGCTGCCGCCGCTGGCCTTCGCGGCGAACTCGCGCTACCGCAAGGTGCGCGACCGGGCCTCCTACGCCTTCGCGTTGGTCTCCGTGGCGGCCGCGCTCGAGGTCCGCGACGGCGCCGTCCACGACGCGCGCCTGGCGCTCGGCGGCGTCGCCCACAAGCCCTGGCGAGCCTGGAAAGCCGAGGAAGCCCTGCGGGGCACGCCGCCGACCGAGGCGAGCTTCCGGATAGCGGCCGAAGCAGAGCTGGCCGACGCCCGGCCGCTGCCGGGCAACGAGTTCAAGGTCCAGCTCGCCCGCAACGCGATCGTCCGCACCCTGCTGGACCTGGGAAAGGAGCAACGATGAGCGTCAGCGTCACCCCCCACGCAATTGGCGAGTCGCTGGACCGCCTCGAGGGCCCGCTCAAGGTCCGCGGCGCCGCCACCTACGCGTTCGAGTGGCCGGTCGACGACCGGGCCTACATGTACCCGCTGCAGGCGGAGATCGCCGCCGGCCGCATCACCGGCGTGGACAGCGCCAACGCGGTTGCCGTCGACGGCGTGCTCGCCGTCCTCACCCACGAGAACGCGCCGCAGCTGGCGGACGCCGGGGACGCCGAGATTGCCGCCCTGCACTCGCCCGAGGTCGCCTTCCGCGGGCAGCTGGTCGGTGCCTTGATCGCGGAGACGGCGGAGATCGCCCGCGACGCCGCCGGCCTGGTCCGCTTCGAGTACGAGCAGCGGGCGCACGCGGTGGAGATGAAGGCGGACTCCGACGACCTCGCCAAGCCCGACGAAGCTGCCCAGTTCGGCGCCGGCGGCGGTGAGCTGCAGAACGGCGAACCGGCCGACACCGAGCTCGGCGACCTCGACGGCGCGCTCGCCGCCGCCGCGATCGAGCTGGACCAGACCTACACGACGCCGATGCACAACCACAACCCGCTGGAGCCGCACGCGGGGATCGCGGTCTGGGACGAGGAGGAGGGACTGACGCTCCACTGCTCCTCGCAGGGCGTGCACATGGTGCGCATGCAGCTCGCTGGCGCCTTCGGGCTCGACCCCTCACGGATCCGCGTGATCTCCCCGCACGTCGGCGGCGGTTTCGGCTCGAAGGTCTACCCCTGCTCCTACCTGACCCTGGCCACGATGGCCGCCAAAGCCGTTCCCGGGCGCCCAGTGAAGTTCGCGCTGACGCGCCAGCAGATGTTCTCCCTGGTCGGCTACCGCCCCCCGACCTCCCAGCGAATCCGGCTCGGTGCCGACGAGAGCGGCCGGCTGACCGCGATCTCCCACGAGATCGTCCAGCAGACCGCCAGGGTGAAGGGATACGCGGAGCAGATCGGGGCCTGCACGCGGACCATGTACGCGGCACCGAACCGGCGCACCACCCACCGGCTCGACCCGCTAGACGTGGCGGTGCCGACGATCATGCGCGGGCCGGGAGAGGCCAGCGGCGTCTTTGCGCTGGAGTCGGCGATCGACGAGATGGCGCTCGCCTGTGGGATGGATCCGGTCGAGTTCCGGCTCCGCAACGAGCCCGAAGCTCACCCCGAGTCCGGTCTGCCGTTCTCCAGCCGCCACCAGGTCGAGTGCCTGCGCGAGGGGGCGATGCGGTTCGGATGGCAGCAGCGCGACCCGGCCCCGCGGTTGCGCCGCGAAGGCGACTGGATGGTCGGCGAGGGCATCGCCGCCACGGTCTATCCGTCGCCGCGCTTGCCCGGCAGCGCCGCCTCGATCCGGCTCGGCGCCGACGGCCGCTACGCGGTCCGGATCGGTGCCGCCGACATCGGCACCGGCACCTGGACGACGCTGACCCAGATCGCCGCCGACGCGCTCGAGGTCGGGGTCGAGGTGATCGACCTGGAGATCGGCGACACGGCGCTGCCGCCCGCTTCCAGCGCCGGCTTCTCCTCGGGGATCAACTGCTGGGGCACCTCGATCTGTGCCGCCGCCGAACAGCTGCGGGCGAAGCTCTACCCAGAGCACGGCGGGGCGGTGCCGGTCGATGGGCTCGAGGTGACGGCGGAGATGCCGGACAACCCGGACATGGCCAACTATGAGATGTACAGCTTCGGGGCGCAGTTCGCCGAGGTCCATGTCCACGCCGACACCCGCGAGCTGCGGGTGCCGCGGTTGGTCGGCGTCTTCGACGTCGGCCGGGTGATCAACCCGAAGACGGCGCGCTCGCAGCTGCTCGGCGGCATGACCCAGGGCATCTCGATGGCCCTGTTCGAGGACAGCGTGGTCGACCCCCGCTTCGGCCACGTGGTCAACCACGACTTCGCCGGCTACCACGTGGCCGCCAACGCCGATGTCCAGACGATCGAGGCCCAC
>DASSFS010000021.1:0-3691 GCA_035694165.1 Solirubrobacterales bacterium
CGGTCGCTTGCCGGTGCCGCTGTTCTGCGCGGGCGGTATCGCGACCCCGGCCGACGCAGCGCTGATGATGCAACTCGGCGCCGAGGGCAATTTCGTCGGCTCCGGAATCTTCAAGAGCGCCGATCCCGAGCGCCGCGCCCGCGCGATCGTCGAGGCGACCACGCATTTCGAAGACCCGGAGCGGGTCGCGGCGGCCTCGATCGGGCTTGGCGAGGCGATGCCGGGGTTGGAGATCGCCGATCTCGCCGCCGCGGACGCCCTCCTGCAGAATCGCGGAGCCTGAGCTGCGCGTCGGCGTCCTAGCGATCCAGGGCGACTTCGAGGCGCACGCCCGCATCCTGCGCCAACTCGGCGCCGAGACGACCGAGGTTCGCACCCCCGAGGACCTCGACGGCCTCGACGGCCTCGTCATCCCCGGCGGCGAGAGCACGACGATCTGCAAGGGCATCGAGTCAGCTGGCCTGGAGTCGGCGCTGCGGGCCTACCACGAGACCGGCCGTCCGATCCTCGGCACCTGTGCCGGGATGATCGTCTGCGACGCCTCGCACCTTGGCTTTCTCGACGCTGATGCCAGGCGCAACGCCTTCGGCCGCCAGCTGCAGAGCTTCGAGGCCGACCTGGCGATCGAGGGGATCGGCGACGAGCCGCTGCGGGCGGTCTTCATCCGCGCCCCGTGGATCGAGCGCTATGGGCAGGGAGTTGAAGTGCTGGGCTCCTACGAGGGACACCCGGTGGCGGTGCGCGAAGGCGCGGTGCTGGCGTCGGCGTTCCACCCAGAGCTGACCGACGACCCGCGATTTCATGCGATCTTCATGGCGATGACCACGAGCGCGCGCGAGCGCGCCAGGGAGGAGACGGCGAGATGAGGGACCCGAGGACGGCGGGACTGGCGAAAATCCTGGTCGGATACTCGACCGAAGTCAAAGAGGGCGAGGTCGTCTCGATCGACGGCGAGAGCGCGGCGGCGCCGCTGCTGCTGGCGGTCTACGAGGAGGTGCTGAGGGCGGGCGCAAACCCCGTCCTCAACGTCGCCCTCGACGGCCAGATCGCCGCCTATTTCAAACACGCCTCTGACGCCCAGCTGGAATGGATCTCGCCCTTCGCGGAGTGGATGGTCGACAACGCCGACGTGCGGATCGCGATCGGCGCCAGCACCAACACCCGCGAGCTGTCGGGGGTCGCGCCGGAGCGCCAGACCCTGCGCCAGTCGGTCACCGGCGACCTGATGGCGCGGGCGATGAAGCGCAGTGCCGAAGGCGATTTCCGCTGGTGCTACACGCTCTATCCGACCAGCGCCTACGCCTCCGAGGCGGAGATGAGCCTGGCCGACTACGAAGACTTCTACTACGGCGCCTGCCTCGCCGGCGACGGCGATCCGCTGCAGGCCTGGCAGCGGGCCTCAGAGGAGACGGTGCGGCTGGCCGAATGGATCGAGGGCCACGAGGAGGTGCGGGTGACGGCGCCGGGGACCGACATCAAGCTTGGTATCGCCGGCCGCAAGTTCATCCCCTGCGACGGCCGCCACAACATGCCCGACGGTGAGTTCTTCACCGGCCCGGTCGAGGACTCGGTCGAGGGTGAAGTCAGCTTCCACCTGCCGGCGGTGATCGGTGGTCGCGAGGTTTCCGGTGTGAGGCTGCGCTTCGAGGCCGGGAAGGTCGTCGACGCCAGCGCCACCCGCGGCGAGGAGTACCTGCTGAAACTGCTCGACACCGACGACGGCGCCCGCCGCCTCGGTGAGCTCGGGATCGGTACCAACTACGGGATCGACCGCGGCACCCGCGAGGTCCTGCTCGACGAGAAGATCGGCGGCACCGTCCACATGGCCGTCGGCACCAGTTACCCCGAGTCGGGCGGCGAAAACGAGTCCGCCGTCCACACCGACCTCGTCTGCGACCTCCGTCTCGGCGGCAAGCTCGAAGTCGATGGCGTCGTCATGCAGGAAGACGGCCGCTTCGTGGTCTGAGGTCAGACCTGCGTGAGGATGGCGGCGATCGTCCCGGCGAAGCCAACGAGCATCGTCGCGAAGCCGCCGAGGACGATCTGCAGCATCGTCCTGTTCACCGCCGCCATCTCGGATCGAACGGCGCCGAATTCTGTTGCCATCTCGGATCGAACCGCCACGAATTCGGTTCGCATCTCCAATCGCAGTGCCTTGAATTCACCACTGACTTCGGTGAAGCCGCTGTCAACCCGGTGGTTGAGGTCGTCCAGGCGCTCGTCGGTCCAGAGATCTCTCATTGCCTCCATGGTCGCATTTTAAGAAATGAGATGTAACGCGTTGTCTGCAAAACGCAAAAGTTTCGTCACATGAAGCCGGCGTTAATCGCACGCCGGCAGGTTGAGCCTGTGTTTACTGGTTCGGGAGAGGCGAGCCGGCAAGGAGGAAGAACCAGGCGGTGAGGGCCAGCGCTGCCAGCATCACCGAGGTCATCAGCACCGCCTCGACCACGGTCACGCTGCCCTGGACGGGCCCCGTGTCGCGCATGCTTTTCAGCCAGGCGGGACGGATCGGCGCCAGCCGGTTGGTGCCGGTGATGCGGACGTAGAGTTCGTTCAGGCGGCCGATCAGCCAGGCGATGATGAGGATCGAGACGATGATCCCGACTGCCACGACCGCGTAGGGGCCACCACTCGGGAACTGGGTCTCGGAGACCTTGGAGCCGATGTAGAGCCAACTCAGCGGAATCGCGGTCCAGAGCGAAAAGGCCGCCAGCAACATCGCCAGGAAGACGACGCTGGCGCCGAGCGCGCGACCCGGGTTGTGGCTATGGGTGTTGGCGGTCATCTCCCTCCTTCATAGAATGACATGCATATGTCCGGTCATTCGAAGTGGTCCTCGATCAAACACAAGAAGGGCGCTGCCGACGCCAAACGCGGCAAGCTCTTCAGCAAGCTCGCGCGGGCGATCACCGTCGCCGCTCGTGACGGCGGCGGCGACACCGACGGCAACCCTGCCCTGGCTACCGCCGTGCAGAAGGCGCGCGAAGCCTCGATGCCGAAGGACAAAATCCAGAAAGCGATCGACACCGGCACCGGGGCCGGCAGCGATAGCGCGGCGATCGAACGAGTTCTCTACGAGGGCTACGGCCCGGCCGGGGTGGCGGTTCTGGTCGAGGCCTTGACCGACAATCGCAACCGCGCCAGCGCCGAGATTCGCCATGCCTTCTCGAAACACGGCGGCAGCCTTGGTGAGCCCGGCTCAGTCGCCTGGATCTTCGAGAAAAAGGGCGCGATCGTCGTCGACGGCAATCGCTACGGCGAGGACGACCTGATCGGCGCCATCGACGCCGGCGCCGAGGACGTGCGCGAGGACGGCGAGCAACTGCGCGTCCTCTCCGACCCAAGCGACCTCAGCGCCGTACGCGAAGCACTCGAGTCCTCCGGCGTCGAGATCGAGTCGGCTGGTCTCGCGACCGAACCAAAAAGCACGGTCGAGCTCAAAGGCCACGACGCCGAGCGCCTGCTGAAACTGCTCGACGCGCTCGACGAGCAGGACGATGTGGACGAAGTCTTTGCGAACTTCGACATCCCCGAGGACGTGCTGGAGAAACTCGCGGCCTGAGGGTTCGGGAGGGCGTTTTGCGTGGGAGAGGTGTCGATACCCCTGCGCGTGAATTTGTCGCGCGCCCTAAAGGCCGCAGCTCCCTGAGATGGTGCCCGCCTATGGCGGGCAGAAGACAGATTGCAT
>DASSFS010000022.1:0-39194 GCA_035694165.1 Solirubrobacterales bacterium
GCTGGGCTATTCGCCTGGGGACAATATCGGCAGTCCTAGATGGTGCGCTCGCGCGAATAGCTAACGCCGCTCGTACGAGGGACACCCACACCCTCCCCAACGGTTCGGGGTCGCTTTCAGCTGCCGGATAGGCGGGCGCGGAACAGCTTTACCTTGGCGTCGATGCCCTTGAGCCGCCGCTCGCCGATGAAGGTGTACGTGAAGCTCTCCTCGCCCGCCGCGCCTTTGACCGCCGCGTCGACGACGACGCTGCCGGGGCGGGCGACGCCGGTGATCCGGCTCGCCAGGTTGACCGGGCGACCGTAGTAGTCGCCGGACTGGGGCAAGACCGAGCCGCAGGAGAGGCCGGCACGCAGCCAGGGGAACTCATCGCCTTCGGCCTCGGCGGCGGCGATCAGGCTCAGGCTCGCCCTCAGCATCGACCCAGCATCGGTGGAGACGAACATCGCCGCGTCGCCGATCGTCTTCACCAGCCGTACCGGTGGCTCGGCGACGGCGGTGGCCATCTCTTCCAGGCGCCCGGCGACCAACCCCAGCTCCTCGGCCGGAATCTCCTCGCCGAGCCGGGTGAACTCGACCAGGTCGGCGAAGGAGACCGTGAGGTTGGAGGTGCCGCCGATGCCGCCGGAGGCGAGGTCGGCGGTGGCGATCACGTCGCGGCGGATCTGCTCGAGCATGTTCGCCTGCAGCGCGTGGACGATGGTCGGCCCGACCAGGGGCATCATCGCGTCGGCGGCCGCGGCGAAACGCAGCGCCAGGTCGCGCTCGCTGTCGCCTGGCTGGGCGACGGTGCGGATCACCAGCTCACGGTTGGCCTCGGCGATGCGGGCGGTACCCATCCCGATCGTCCGCGCCACCTGCAGCATCCCCTCCTCCGGCAGGCCGGCGTCGCGGAACGCTCTCATCCGCCGCGCCGCTTCGAGATCGGCCTCAGTGCCCCTTGGCTCGTCGGGATCGACGTAGGGCACGCCGAGGGCGGCGCTGAAGCGGCGCAGCTGTTCCAGATCGATGTCGGCGATCTCGGCGATTTCGCGCGCCGTGTAGCGGCGACCGTCGCCAGCGAGGGCGCGCTCCACCGGCAGCAGCGCCAGGCGCCCAGCGCTCACCGCTTCGCGCAGCTCCTCGAGCGGAACGCCGTCCGCAGCGAGCTCTTCGAGCAGGGCAAGCCGAGCTTTTCGCGCCTCGCCGTCGAGCTCGTCGAGCAGCCCCTCGGCCTCGAAGTCGATCACGCGACCGCCACCGCCCCGCCACGGCGCGGGTCGCCACCGCCGCTGAGGGCTCCGGAACGGGGATCGCGGGCGACGGCCTGCACGCCGCCGAAGAATAGGTTGATCTGCGGCCGGCGGGCGATCGCCAAGCCACGTGCCTCGAGCCGGGCCAGCGCCCCCTCGTCGATCCCCGGCTCGGCCTGGACGACGCCGCCCTCGAAGTGCAGGCGCGGCGCCTCGATCGCCGCCGCCACCGGCATTCCCTGCTCGACCACCCGCACCACCGTCTGCAGGATCGCCGAACGGATGCGGTTGGAGCCGGCACTGCCGACGCCGAGCACGATCTCGCCCTCGCGCAGGACCACGGTCGGGGCCATCATCGACGGCACCCGCCGGCCAGGTGCGATGCGGTGGAACCCGAGCGGGTTGAGGTCCTCCTCCCCCAGCATGTTGTTGAGGATCACCCCCGTCCCGGGAACCAGGACCCCCGAGCCCGAGCCGTTGGAGCAGGTGACATTGGCGCACATCCCGTCGCCGTCGAGCGCCGAGATATGGGTCGTGGAACCGAGCAGGTCGGCGGCGGCAAGGTCGAGTCCGGCCGGGTCGAGGAAGCCGACGTGCATTCCCTCCTCGTAGAGGGACTCGGCGAACTCGACCCCGCGCCGGCGGTTGGCGGCGTCCATCGCGGCGACCAGCTGCTCCGGCCCGCTGCTCGGTCCGAGCCGCTCCAGCAGGCCAAGGCAGAAGGCGATCAGGATGCCGCCCGAGGAAGGTGGCGGGTTGGTCAGCACCTCGGTGCCGCGGAACGGAGCGCGGATCGGGTCGCGCTCGATCGCCTCGTAGGCGGCGAAGTCGCCGTGGCCAAGGGTGCCGCCTGCCTCGACGACGAAGTCGCTGAGAGCGGCGGCGACCTCGCCGCGGCAAAACGGCTCCGCCCCCTCGGCGCCGAACCTTTCCAGCGCCTCGGCCAGTTCGGGGAAGCGGAACGGGTCCCCCTCGCGCAGCGTCCTCCCGTCCGGCGCGTAGAGCTCCCGAGTCCCCGGCAACAGATCGTGGATCGGCGCCAGGATGTCGAGGATGTAGGCCTGCTCGGCGTTGACCGGCGCTCCCTCGCGGGCCAGCCGCACCCCCGGTCCGACGAGCTCGCCGAGCGGCATCGAACCGAAGCGCTCCAGGGCCCGCACCAGCCCCGCTGCCGTCCCCGGCACGCCGCAGGAAGCCGGTCCGACGTAGAACGTCTGCGCCGTCTCGGCATCGAAGTGGACCGGCACCGGCACCAGCTCGGCGCGGCGCTCGATCCCCTCCAGGCCCGGCGCCGCGACGAAGAAATCGATCAGCGCCGTCTCCTCGCCACGGTGGACCATCATGTAGCCGCCGGCACCGAAGCCGGTCAGGGGACTCTCTACCGCGAAGGACGCGAGCACAGCGCAGACCGCGGCGTCGACCGCGTTGCCGCCTTCGCGCAGCACGCCGGCGCCGGCCTCGGCGGTGAGCGGGTGGCCGGCTGCGACGACCCCTTTCATCGGGTGCAGCTTGTTCTAGCCGGGGAGAAACTCGGGGACGTCGATGCCGAGCTCGCCACCGCGTTCGGGGGCGCGGCCGCGGCCGGCGTCTTTGGTGCGACGGATTGTCGGCTCGGCGGCGCGGCGCGGCGCGCTTGGCCGGCCGTCGAAGCGGGTGGCGACCACGGTGACCCAGATCTGATCCGAGAGCTCGTCATCGACATTGGCACCGAAGATGATGTTGGCGTCCGGGTGGGCAGCCTCGCCGACCACCTTCGCAGCCTCGGAGACCTCGACCAGCGAGAGGTCGGAGCCACCGGTGATCGAAAGCAGGATCGAGCGCGCGCCCTCCATCGAAGTCTCCAGCAGCGGTGAGGAAATCGCTTTCTCGGCCGCTTCGATCGCGCGACCGTCTCCGTGCGCCATGCCGATCCCGAGCAGTGCCCTGCCAGCGTCGGACATGATCGTCCGCACGTCGGCGAAATCAAGGTTGATTACCGCGGGCAGCGTGACCAGGTCGGAGATCCCCTGCACGCCCTGACGCAGGACGTCGTCGGCAACCTGGAAGGCCTCGACCATCGAAGTCTGCTGGTCGAGCACCTCGAGCAGGCGGTCATTGGGGACGACGATCAGGGTGTCGACCTCGGAAGCGAGTTCCTCGATGCCCTTGTCGGCCTGGGTGCCGCGGCGGCTGCCCTCGAAGCTGAACGGCTTGGTGACGATGCCGACGGTCAGTGCCCCGACCTCGCGGGCGAGGCGGGCAACCACAGGGGCGGCACCGCTGCCGGTGCCACCGCCAGCGCCGGCGGCGACGAAGACCATGTCGGAGCCCTTGAGCAGGCGCTTGATCTTGTCCTGCTCCTCGAAGGCCGAGCGGTGGCCGACTTCGGGGTCGGCGCCGGCGCCGAGGCCGCGCGTCTGCTCGTCGCCGATGTGGACGGTGACGTCAGCGACGCAGAGCTGCAGGGACTGAAGGTCGGTGTTGACCGCCATGAACTCGACCCCGGGAATGCGGGCGTCGACCATGCGGTTGACGGCGTTGACGCCGGCGCCACCGACTCCGACGACTTTGATCACCGGCTGGTGCGGCTCGCCACTGCCAGGCGGCTCATATGCCGGCTCCTCGCGCCCGTAGCGCGGATTGCTCACCTGCGGCTCCTCCCGCCGCGGCATCGGTTCCTCGGAAAAGACCCGCTTCAACCTTTCGGGAGCGGACTCGGCAGAAGATTCCTCGGCCGCATGATCGAACGGTGCATCGACATCAGCCGGAGGCGCCTCTCCCGCGGGTGGCGCCGATGATGGGGGGGTCGAGGACGACCCCGCCCGCAGCGCCCCCCCATCATCGGGGACAGGACCCGCGGGCCGAGCACCTTCGTCTTCAGCCTTTTTCGCCTCGGCCGGATCCTCCCGGCCGTACCTGGGAGCCTCGGGCGGATCGGCGGGGGTGTCGTCGGCGGTGGAGCGGAAGAGGTCCGAGAGGGGACCCTCACGCATGCTCGCCCGCTTACGACGACTCATTGGCCAGAACCTCCTTCGCCAGCTCCCGGTAGTAGTTAGCGGCGCTGCTGCCGGAATCGTACTTAAGCACGGAGGCGCCTTTGACCGGCGCCTCGGCGAATTTGATCGCCTTTTTGATCCGGGAACGGAAGACGAGGTCGCCAAAGTTCTCCTCGAGGATTTCCACCGCCTCCTTGGCGTGGACGGTCCGCGAGTCGAGCATCGTCGGCAGGATGCCCTCGATCTTGACGTCGGGGTTCAGGTTCTCCTGGATCATCCGCAGCGTGTTCTGGAGCTGGACCAGCCCGCGCATCGACAGATACTCGCACTGCACGGGGACGATCACCTTGTTTGCCGCCGTCAGCGCGTTGATCGTCAGCAGCCCAAGGCTGGGTGGGGTGTCGATACAGACGTAGTCGTAGTCGCCGGCGACCTCTTTCAGGGCTTTTTCCAGCGAGCGCTCGCGGCCAATCTTGGTGCTCATCGCGATCTCCGCCCCGGCCAGGTCGATCGAGGCGACCGCGATGTCGATCTCGCGCTTGATGATGATCTCGCTGATCGGCATGTCGTTGACGAGGACGTCGTAGAGGCTTTTCTCGACCTTGTCGGGGTCGATGCCCTGACTCATCGTCAGGTTCCCCTGCGGGTCGAGGTCGACGCAGAGCACGCGGTAGCCGGACTCGGCGAAGGCGACGGCCAGGTTCAGGGTCGTCGTCGTCTTGGCGACGCCGCCCTTCTGGTTGGCGAAAGCGATCACCTCGGGCTGCTTGACCGGCATCTCCGGCTCAGCCTGCTCGCCGCGCAGCGAGTCGAAGCGACTCGGCGCGATCAGATCCCGCGGCATAAGCCTGGTCGGCTCCTCGGGCTCCGGAGTCGGCTCCGGCCTGGCGGCGACGGGCTCGGGCTGCGGCTCGGGCTCGGGCTCGGGCTCGGGGGTCGGCTCCTCAGCCACGGGCTCGGGCTCGGGGCGAGGCGGTAGTTCGATGCGAGGCTCCTCAACCGGGCGCTCAGGCACGGCTTCCTCCATGCGCTGGAGCTCCTCGACGATCGGGTGGTCCTCTTCGACCTGGACAGGGGCGGGCTTGGGCTTGCGGCTTAGAAATCCCATTGCGCGGATATTCGTATGCGGGCCCGCTTTTCCTGCCGGCCTTCGAAATTGCTAGGAATTGCCCGATCCCCGAGTTACTCGACAAGCGACTGGTAATCGTCACCGGCAAGGGTGGCGTCGGCAAGACGACGGTCGCCGTGGCGCTCGGGCTGCGTGCTGCCTCAGAAGGAAAGCGGACGATCGTCTGCGAGGTTGCCTCGCAGGAGAACGCCTCGCGGATGTTCGACCACACCGAGGTCGGCTTCCACGAGGTAGAGATGGAGGAGAACCTCTGGTCGATCTCGATCGACCCCGACGAGTCGATGCGCGAGTACGTCCTGCTCCAGCTCAAGGTGCGGGCGATGCGCGACATGCTCTTCCGCAGCCGCATCTTCAACTACCTCGCCGCCGCCACCCCCGGCCTCAAGGAGCTGGTCACGATCGGCAAGATCTGGGAGCTCGCCCAGCTCGACCGCAAGGTCAAAAAGGGGCGCAAGTACGACCTGGTGATCGTCGACGCGCCAGCCACCGGCCACGGCGTGGGCTTCCTGCAGACCCCCCGCACCTTCGCCAACATCGCCCGCGTCGGGCCGATCCACTCCCAAGCGCAGACGCTCGACCGCTTCATCACCGACCATGAGCACACCGGCGCCGCGATCGTCGCCCTGCCGGAGGAGATGCCGGTCAACGAGTCGGCGGCGCTGGAGCAGGACCTGCGCGACGAGGTCGGGGTCGCGGTCGACCGCGTCTACCTCAACGGCCTCTACCCGGAGCGCTTCTCCAAAGCCGAGGCGGAGCGGCTCTCAGGGCTGGCGGAGACCGAGAACGGAGCGGTGAGAGCGGCGGCACGGGCAGCCCTCTCCGAGCATGGTCGCGCTCGCTCGCAGCGGGCCCAGCTCGCCCGCCTGCGGCGCCGGGTCGAGGCGCCGGTGAAGACGCTGCCCTTCCTCTTCGAGCCCGACCTCGGCCCCGAGGCGGCGCGGCGGCTCTCGCGGAGGCTGACCTGATGCCAACCCTCAGCGACGTCCTCGGAGACAAGGAGATCTGCATCTGCGCCGGTTCCGGCGGGGTCGGCAAGACGACGACCTCGGCGGCGATCGCGACCGGGATGGCCGCACAGGGGTTAAAGGTCTGCGTGCTGACCATCGACCCGGCGAAACGCCTGGCCGACTCGCTCGGACTGAAGGAGCTCGGCAACGAGGCGCGACGGGTCGACCCGGCTCTGTTCGAGAAACAGGGCGTCGAGATGAAGGGGGAGCTGTGGGCGATGATGCTCGACGCCAAGGCGACCTTCGACGAGCTGATCGCCCGCCAGGCCCCGGACGAGGAGTCGCGCGACCGCGTCCTCGAAAACCGCATCTACCAGCAGATCTCCAGCGCCCTCGCCGGCTCGCAGGAGTACATGGCGATGGAGAAGCTGTTCGAGCTGCACACCGAGGGCCGCTTCGACCTGCTCGTGCTCGATACGCCGCCGACCCGCAACGCCCTCGACTTCCTCGAGGCGCCGAAGCGGCTGACCCAGTTCATCGAGGGACGCTCGCTGCGGATGTTCATGAAGCCGACCGGGCTGGCGGCAAAGGTCGCCGGGCGCGGAGCCTCGGTCGCCCTCAGCGTCTTCAAGCGGATCGTCGGCTTCGACCTGCTGGCCGACCTGGCCGAGTTCTTCAACGCCTTCAGCGGCATGGTCGACGGCTTCCAGGCGCGGGCGAAACGGGTCAACAAACTCCTTGCCGACCCCGGCACCTGCTTCCTCGTCGTCTGCGGTCCGCAGGGCGAGCCGATCGACGAGGCGGTCTACTTCCACCGCAAACTGGTCGAGGCGAAGCTCCCCTTCGGTGGCGTCATCGTCAACAAGGTCCATTACCCGGCCGAGAAGCTGCGCGGCGAGGCGGAGGACCTGCCAGCGGCGCTGGCCGAGAAGCTCGAAGACGAGGACCTAGGCCGGCGGGTGGCAGCCAACTTCTCCGACTACCAGGCGCTGGCCGAGCGCGACGCGCGCAACATCGAGCATCTGGCCCGGGAGCTGAGGACCAAAGGCGTGATCCGCGTTCCCTACCTCGACGAGGACGTGCACGACCTCGCCGGCCTGGCGCAGATCAACCGCTACCTGTTCGCCACGGGCAAGGAGCGGGTGGCGATGGCCGCTGGGCGCGCCTAGGAGGCGTGCCGGGGCCCGTAGTGGCCGTAGTCGAACTCGAGGTGGCTGACTTCCCAGTCAGCGTCCTCGGGGACCGGGAAGAGGTGGCGCACGCGAGGCGTGTCGATCCGCTCGCGGTGCTGGAGGTCGCGCTCGTCGGCGGCCGGCCATTCAAGCGAGTCCCCCCGTCGCTCATCGGATACCTCCTCGAGCCACGGCGTCGCCGTGATCCTGATCTCGTCTTCGGCCGGGATCGGCTCCATGATCCGGGTCTCCTGCTCCATGTGGGTCTCCTCGGTTGACTCGATGGGCTCGGGGGGCACGACTGGGGGCGGAAGTTGTTTGACCGTGATCTCCGGCGCCGCGGTGACTTCGGGCTCGATGACCAGCTCCGGCTCGATCGTGATCTCAGGCTCGGCGGTGACGGCGATCTCGGCGTCGCCGGCTTCGAGGCCGGTGGCGATCAGGGTCTCGTCGGCGGTGGCGCTGAGATCGTTGCCGAGCTCACCGAGGGCCGCCTGCAGCAACAGTCTGCGGACGCCATCCTCGGCCCAGCCGGCCAGCTGAATCGCGTTCGGCAGCGAGCGGCCGTTCATCAGCGCCCGCTCCAGCTCGAGCGTGTCCTCGACCTTCTCGCGGGCCTCGATCCGATCCAGCGAGTCGTCGGAGATCAGCGCCGCGGCGCGCATCGGCAGCGAGGCGCCAACCGGGCCGTGGCCCTCGAGCACGGCCCGCAGAGCCAAAAGATGATCGCTGAGCCCGTCGAGGGCGCTCTCGCGCTCGAGGCCCATCTCGAAACGACCGACCGCCCAGGTGAGGGCGCCGTCGGGATCGGGCCGAGCCTCCAGCGTGCTCGCCAGCGCAACCAGCTCGCTCGCCTCCTCCTCGCTGAGGCGGTAGCCGCCGGCGCGGGTCGCGGGGGCGCCGGTGGCGATTCGCCGCCAGCAGTCCTCGCCGGTGGGAGCGAAGGCGTAAGGGCCGAGGCCGATGCCGCCGCCTTTGAAGAGCCTCATCACGCTGATCAGCTCGCGCAGCTGGTGCAGGGCCGCCTCGGCACCCTCATCCGAGTGCTGCTCGGCGACCGCCAGGTACTGGGGCTCCCAAGAGGCACGGCCCATGCCCTCGCTGCGCATCGCGTCGACGGGAGCGTCGATCGAGTCGGCGCGGACCACGCGCACTCCGTGCGGCAGCTGCAGGCGGGCGATCGACATCCGCAAGCCGACAACCGGGACGATGAGAACATCGGCATCGTCGGCGTCGCGGGCTTCGGCGTCGAGCATCGAGAGGGCGCTGTCGAGGCGGGCCCGGTCGAGCGAGAACTCGGTGCTGCCCTCCCAAAGGGCGGAGATGAAGATCGTCAGCATCGCCTCGGCGCGCTGGCCGGGGTCGGCGGGGACGGACTCGCCGCGGGCCTCCAGGTAAGAGGCAGCGACGGCGGCCTCGATCGCCGCCTCGCGGGCTGGCCCGAAGCTCGGCAACGAGCGCAGCTCCTCGGAGCGCTCCTCGACGAAGCGCGAGGTCAGCGGCACGTAGCTGTAGAAGGCGGAATCCTCGCCGTCCTCGGCGGAAACGTCGAAGGGGATCTGGTCGCCGCTGGCGACGAGGGTGCTGAAGCGCGTCGCGGCCTCGGTCGCCAGCCGTTTCAGAGCTTCGTTGAGCAGGAAGTCACGCACGGCTCAGGCTTCCGCCCCGTGCCTGGGCCTCCTGCGCCTGCACGACGGCTTGCAGAACGTCCACCCTAAAATAGGGGACGCCAGTTTGGACTCCTGATCTAAGCCGCGGCGGGTTCGGCGTCGCCGGCCAGAAGCCAACGGGTGCCGTACTTGCGCATGTCGTCGATCAGCGGCACCAGCGCCTCGCCCTTCTCGGTCAGGGCGTACTCGACCCGGGGCGGGACCTCGGGATAGGTGTGCCGCGCAACGATCCCCTCCTCCTCCAGCGCCCGCAGCCGCAACGACAGCGTGCGCGGGCTGATCCCCTCCAGAGAGCGCTCGAGCTCGCAAAAACGGCTGCTCCCAGCCGCAAGATCGCGAATCAGCAAAAGCGTCCACTTTCCGCAGACAACCTCCGCGGTGCGACAGACGGGACAGCTTGCATTGCTCAAGGCGCTCATCAGAAGAAAGCGGGCGGGAAGTGGAACCACCTCGCTTCAACAAGTGTAGCCACATGGCTTCACTAACTGAAGCTTTGGGGGAAGCCAGCCGATATCACGATTATTGGGGAGGAGCCATTAAAGGCCGGCATCGGACACACCGATGCCTCTTGCAATGACGTCCGACCCTGCCCGCGCGACTGCCTCGAACGAGCAAGGCTTTGTGCTGATCGAGATCCTCGTCAGCGCGGTGGTCCTCGTGATCGCCTCCGCCGGCGTGATCACGCTGCTGCAAACGACCATCAAGACCCAGGCCGAGGAGAGGCACGGCTCCGAGGCCTACGCCCTGGCTCAGGAAGACCAGGCCCGCCTCACCTCGATGCGACTCGAAGCGCTTGCCGAACTCCAAGAAGAACGGACGATCACCCTCAACAAAACCCAGTTCAAAGTCCATTCGAGCGGCATGGTCATCAACGACGTCACCTCGGCCTCGTCCTGCACCGAGGGGACGTCCTCGGTGGACTACGTCCAGATCAGCTCGATGGTCACCTGGCGGGGTATGAAAAGCGCGGAAAAGGCCAAGATCGTCAGCAAACTCTCGCCGTCGAACGGATCGCTCGACCCCGAAAACGGCAGCCTCACGGTCTCTGTCGCCAATCAGCTGATGGCGCCGATGGCCGGCGTCGACCTCTACGGCGGCAGTGGGGTGATCGACGGCTACACGGACGCGGCTGGCTGTGCCGTCTTCAGCTTCATCCCGCGAGGCAACTACTCCCTGACGATCTCGGGAGCAGACGCTGGCCTCGTCAACAAGCAGGGAAAAAGCTCCGAACAGGCGACGGTCGCCGTGGTCGGCGGCGCGACCAAACCCGTTTTCTTCGAGTTCGACCGGCCGGGGACGATCCCGGTCAACTTCAAATACCGGGTCGGCAGCACCAGCACCTTCATGCCCGCCAAAGCCGACTCGGTCATCGCCTACAACACCGGGATGAAAGAAGCACGGGGCTTCGGGCTTGCGGGGGGCGCCCGCGAAGCCACGCTTAACGCGACCCCGCTCTTTCCCTTCTCCTCGGTCTACACGTTCTACGCCGGTTCCTGCGCCTCGAACCACCCGGATCCCGAAGGCAAAAATCCGGCCGGGGCCGCGGCGATGGCGAGCATGGTCGCCCCGGCCGGCGGTACCGCGTCGCCGGCGGCGATGATCCAGTTGCCAGCGTTGGAACTGGTGGTGAAAAAAAGCGCCGCGCTGCTCAAAGGTGCCAAAGCGACGGTCACCGACAAGGTCTGCAAAGACGCGAAAGGGAACTTGGTCAAGCGGACCTACACGACCAACGAAAGCGGCATGCTCAGCAGCAGCGAAACGGGGCCCACCGAAGGGGGCTTGCCGTGGGGGAAATATGAAGTATGTGTGTCGGCGAACATCTCAGGGACGGTCCGCCGGAAAAAAGAATCGAGCGTGACGGTTCAGAACCTGGCCAGCGGCACCCCTCTCCCGATCGAACTCAGCAGCGGTAACGAAAAAGGGGAATGCTGATGACGCGCCGCGGCTTCCTAGCCGATGAGCGCGGCACCACCCTCACCGAGCTGATGGTCGGGCTGGCCACGGGCACGGTCGTCATGCTCGGCCTGACGACGCTCGTCATGCTCACCATGCACACGACGACGCGGGTTAGCGCCCGGGTCGACTCGACTCAGCGCGCCCGGCTTTCCCTCAACCGCATCGTCGACCAGCTCCATTCAGCCTGCATCGCGCCAAAGGTCCCGCCGATCAGGAAAGAAAGCACGAGCACCGAACTGCGCTTCATCCATGCCACCGGGGCGAGCGTATCGCCAACGCCGACGCTGAGCGTGGTGCGCCTGAGCGGCACTTCGCTGATGCAGTCGGACTACGCGTGGAAAGAAGGCACGGCCCCGTACTGGGTCTTTCAGCCGACCCCGATCAAAACCACTCTGGTGATGGACCATGTCAGCCCGATCTCGGTAACTAAACCGATCTTCTCCTACTACGCCTCGGCCGCCGGCGCCGCATCCGAGATCGGGCTGCCGACCCCACTCAGCGAACTCGATGCCTCGCGCACGATCCACGTCGGCATCGCCTACATGGCTCACCCGAGATCCGGTCCCGGCAGCGAGGACGCCACGCCGACGCGCATCCGCGGGGGTGCCACCTTCCGCCTCACCGCGGTGTCCTACAACGAGGCGGCCCCGAGCATGCCATGCCAATGAAGCGCAGGAACAACCAGGGCGGCTTCACGATGATCTCGGTGATGCTGGGGATGTCGTTGGTCGTCACCCTCTCGGTCGTCGGCGTCGCCGCGGTCAGCGGCGACCTGCACCTGACCCGCAACGACCTCGACCAGAAGCGCGCCTACGAGGCCGCAAAGGCAGGGGTCAACGATTACCTCTTCCATCTCCACGAGGAAACCGACTACTGGACTCGCTGCGCCAACGTCGGGCCCGAAAACAACGCCGTCAACCTGCAGGGCTCGACCGTCAAGCGGCGGCCGGTGCCCGGCAACACCGGGGGGGAATACGCAATCGAGCTGCTTCCCGCCGCAGGGCAGGTGCAGTACACGCAGTGCAACACCGAAAACCCCGGACCTAGCATGCTCGAGCCGTCGGGGCTGCTGAAGGGGACGTTCCGCATCCGCTCCACGGGGTTCTCTGGCAGGGCAAAGGTCTCGATCGTCGCCACCTTCAAGCCGGCCACCTTTCTCGACTACGTCTACTTCACCCAGAGGGAGACCCTGGATCCGGTGACCTATGGCTATGCGAACCCCTCATCCCAACTCAACGGGGTCAACACCCAATGCAGCAAAACGTTCGCCGATGGCCGCAACGTCTCGCAGATTCCGAGCGCGGGCGGGTACTGCGTGGTGATCTCCTTCGCGGAAAACGACAGCATCAACGGCCCGATGCACACCAACGACGCCTTCGTGATCTGCAAAAACCCGACGCTCGGCCGCGCCCCGGCCGACCCGGTCGAGGTCAGCGCCCCGCCCAGAGGCTGGTTCTCGACCAGTGAAATCGATCACTCTGGATCGAGCTGCACCGGCACCGACCAGAACTTCAAAGGCACCTTCACCGCGAACTCGCCGGTGATCACCCCGCCGCCCTCGAACAGCGCCCTGAAATCGATTGCCGGCCTGGTCTTCTCTGGTCAGGTGCGGATCTGCCTCAGCGGCACCTCGATGGTGGTCGGGGCAGGTAAATCGTGCACGGAATCGATCCAGTACTCGGGGCCGATCCCCGAAAACGGCGTGGTCTACGTGAAAAGCAGCGAAAGCGTCGCCTGCTCGGGCGTCTACTCGCCCTTCACTGCAACCTACCCCGCGACCTCGGGCTGCGGCACGGCCTACATCCACGGCGACTACTCGGGTCAGCTGACGGTCGGGACCGAGAACGACATCATCGTCGATGGCAACCTGATCCACAGTGGCGAAGGCGTCCTGGGCCTCGTGGCCAACAATTTCGTCCGGGTCTACCACCCCTTCTCCAGCAACGAAACGTCGGCCCAAACCGCCCGCAATGAATGCAAAAGCGGGTTCAATGGGCCGGGCTCGATCACCAATCTGCGCATCGACGCGGCGATCCTGGCGATCGACCACTCTTTCATCGTCGATCACTACGACTGTGGCAACCCGCTCGGGACCCTCACCGTCAACGGCGCGATCGCGCAGATGTACCGCGGTCCGACCGGCACCACCAGCGGCATCGGCTACAAAAAGAGCTACAACTACGACGACCGCCTCCGCTACTTGCAGCCGCCAAGTTTCCTCGCGCCGGCGGAATCGGACTGGGTAATCGGGCGCCAGACGATCGGTTGAGTCGTCGCAACTTCCATTTCTAGGTAGGCCAGGGCAAAAGTTCCGCGGCCGATCTGTCGATTCAGAGATAGCGCTGAATTCGTAGCCACTCTCACGATGAAGCTTTCGCTCAAGAAACCGACGCTCTCGCTTGGCAGCAAGCGTAAGGGCGATTCCGCCCTCGTCGGCCTCGAGATCGAGGCCGGAAACGTTGCCGCGGCGGAAATCCACACCAATGGCGAGACCCGGGTCAGCGCGGTCGCCGTTCAACCCCTGCCGGCCGGTGCGTTCGACGACGGCGAGGTCGTTGCTCCGGACGCCGTTGCGGAAGCGCTGCGGTCGCTGTTCTCCAGCCACAATCTTTCCAAGCGGGTCCGCCTCGGGATTGCCAACCAACGAGTCGTCGTGCGCACGATCCGACTACCGGCGATCGAGGACCCCACTGAGCTCGATTCTGCGGTTCGCTTCACCGCCCAGGAGCAGATCGCAATGCCGCTCGACCAGGCGGTGCTAGACCACCGGGTGGTGGGCGGCGTAACCGGAGCGGATGGCGGCCCCCCCCAGATCGACGTGATCGTCGTTGCCGCCCGCCGCGACATGATCGCCGCCGCGCTGAAGCCATTACTGGACGCCGGCCTGGAACCGGTTGGGGTCGACCTCTCGGCTTTCGCGATGATCCGGGCGCTGGCGCCGACCCAGCTGGCAGCGCCCGCCGACGACTCCGGAGCACAAACCGCCGCCATCCTCTACTGCAACCTGGGTGAGGTCAGCAATCTGGCCGTCGCCAAGGGGCATTCGTGCCTCTTCACCCGGGTCTCTCCGATCGGCCTGGACGACATCGCCGCCTCGCTCGGCGCCAAGACCAACCTCAGCCCCGAGCACGCCCTGATGTGGCTTCAGCACGTCGGTCTGGAGTCCCCCCTCGAAGCAATCGAGGGCGATCCGACCATCGTCGCGGAGGCCCGCTCGGCGCTGGAGACCGGAGCCGCCTCCCTGCTCGACGAGATAAGGCTCTCGCTCGACTTCTACGGCACCCAGGAGGCTGCGGTGCCGGTCGAGCGGATCGTCGTATGCGGTCCCGGAAGCGCGGTTCCCGGGCTCACCGAGTACATGGAACCCGCGCTCGGCCTGCCGATCGCGACTGGCACGCCGGCCGCGCTCGCGGACCTCGATGCCTCCTCCGCCGCGCGGCTGACCCTCCCCTACGGCCTCGCCTTGGACCAGTAGCCATGCGCCCCGTCAATCTGATTCCCAGCGAGGAACGCCCTGGCGCGCAGCGGCCGATGCGCAGCGGTCCGATCGCCTACATCGTCGTCGGCGCACTGGTTGCGGGGCTGCTCGGCGTAACCGCGCTGGTTGTCACCGAAAACCAGATCTCCGGCCTCAACGACGAAATCGTCCAGATCGAAGCGGAAGTCGCGGCCACCGACGCGAAGGCCGACGCGCTCGATGCCTACACCCAGTTCCACAGCGTGCAGGAACAGCGGGTCGCAACCATCAGCAGCCTGGCCGATAGCCGCTTCGACTGGGAGCGAGTGATGCGCGAACTAGCTCTGGTGCTTCCGGGCGACGTCTGGCTCACGAACCTGACCGCCACTGCAAGCCCGCAGGTCTCGCCTGACGGCGGCACCACCGTGTCCCTGCGCTCATCGATCCCGGGACCAGCGCTGACGCTCGTCGGATGCGCCCGCAGCCAGGATGCGGTGGCCGGCTTCGTGCAGGCGCTGAAGGACATCGACGGCGTTACCCGCGTCGGCGTCCAAGGCTCGGCATTGGGTGGTTCATCGAGCGCCGCCTCGGTCTCGGGCGGCTCCTCGAATTGCCAGACGCGCGATTTCATCGCCCAATTCCAGATGGCAGTTGCCTTCGACGCCGCGCCGGTAACCAGCACGGCCACGGCGATGGAAGCGCCCGCCCCCGCCCCGGCCCCCGCGGAATCCGAAGAAGAAGGCTGAGATGTCCTCTGCCAATCGCCTGGTCGTCTCCATCCTCGTCATCGCCGCATTGGCAATCGGATTCTGGGTGCTTGCGCTCAGCCCGAAGCGGGAAAAAGTGGATGAGCTGGGCACTCGGGTCGACGGGCTCAACCTTTCCCTCGCGGAAGCCCAGAGCCGGGCGGAACAAGCAGCCGCAGCAAAACGCGAGTTCCCGGCGGACTATCGCCAGTTGGTGGTGCTCGGACAGGCCGTCCCGGCCAGCGACGAAACCTCCTCGCTGCTTGTGGAGCTGAATCAGGTCGCTACCGATTCGGACGTGGAGTTCGAGAGCATCCAGCTGACCGGCACCTCGGAAGCCCCTCCCCCCGAAGCGCCTGTCGCCCCTCCGGCGGAAGCGCCCGCGACGGCGGCATCGCCGGCCGCCGTGCCCGCAGCCGCCACTGTCCCGCCGACCGAGGCCGCTGCCTCGCTGCTGCCATTGGGGGCGACGATCGGTCCCGCCGGCCTCGGTGTCATGCCCTACAACCTCGCCTTCAGCGGCACCTTCTTCCAGGTCGCAGACTTCATCGATGGAATTGACACCATGGTCGACCCCGGCGACTCCGGGGTCGTGGTCGACGGCCGCTTAGTGACCCTCGACGGCTTCTCCCTCAGCGCCGACCCAGAACTCGACTTCCCGCACCTGGATGCGACGTTCGCGGTGACGACCTACGTCACTCCTCCGGACCAAGGGATCGTGGCCGGCGCCTCCCCGACTGCCCCGCCACCAGTGAGCGCGGCCCCGGCGGCGGAAGAAGCGAGCGAAACCTCAGAAACGGTGGCGGCCCGATGAACTTCCTCAAGAAAGGGCCAGATCTGAAGCTGTCGGAGATGAGAGTGCCGGGCTTCCTCCAGGACATCTACTTCGACCTCAAGGACCGCCACCTGCTGCCGGTCGCAGCGATCCTGATCGTGGCGATTGTCGCCGTGCCGATCGCGGTCAGCGACTCGGGCTCGGATCAGGCGACCCCCAATGCCGAGGGGACGGTTGCCGTTCAAAGCAACGCTGGCGCCCAGGGAGGACGGTTGGTAGCCAAGTCGGCTCCGAAACTGCGCGACTACCGTCGCCGGCTCGAGCACCTGCAGGCGAAGGATCCCTTCCACCAGCAGTACGACAGTGAAGACGCGACCGCTGGGGGCGGAGCCGAAGGCACCTCGGAGGCCCCCTCGAGTGAAACCCCTACTGGCGAACCGCCCATCCTGGCTGAAACGCCCCCGAGCCCGGAACCTGGCGGTGGGCCTTCCCCCACCCCGAGCGAGCTGACCTATTACTCCTACGCGATCGACGTGCGTATCTCAGCGGCCGGAGCCGACCCGGGTGACGAGAAGCAGGTGACCGTTAGGCGAAACCTGCCGGAGCTGACGATGCTGCCGAGCCGCGAGACCCCAGCGATCGTTTACATGGGATCGACCCGAGACGGAAAGAAAGCCGTGATGACCGTCTCCTCCGACGTACAAGCGATCTTCGGCGACGCCAAGTGCGTGCTTGGCTCCGAGACCTGTCAGCTGCTGGCGATGGAGCCGAACCTGCCCGAGACGTTCGTCTATGGCGGCGCTGGCCGCGCCTACAAGATCGAACTGCTGAAGATCCACCTGGTCGAAAGCGACAAGCTGAACCGCGCACCCCTCGGCGAGCCGAAGGAGAAGAGTAAGCCGAAGAGCGACGGGTAAGAATCACTACCCGAGGTACAGGTCAATCAGTTGGTCGCCTACGAGAAGCGCGACGACGCCGCCGAGTGCGAGGAAGGGCCCGAAGGGGATCGCCATCTTGCGGGCGCTCGAGCCGTGGCGGACGATCAGGGCGAGACCGACGAGGCTGCCCACTAGGAGCGCGACGAGGAGCGCGGGCGCGACGGCGCGGCCGAGAAAGAGGCCCATCGTCGCGGTCAACTTGACGTCGCCGAGGCCCATGCCCTTCGGGTAGGCGAGGGCTACGAGAAAGAAGAGCCCACCAGCCGCTGCGGCCGCGATCACACGCTCTGGGAGGCTGCTGAGATCGGTGGGAATTGCAATCGCGAGGCAGATGATCGCCCCGGCGAGCAGGATCTTGTTGGGGATGATCCGGTGCTCGAGATCGGTCAGGGTGACCGCGGCGAGCATCGTCAGGAAGACGAGTCCGATTGCGGCTTCGGCAGGCTCGTCGTAGTAGATGACCACCGTCAAGGCGAAGAGCAGCCCGAGCGCGAGCTCGGTCAGCGGGTAGCGGCTAGAGATCGGCGCCCCGCAGCAACGGGCGCGCCCTCGCAATAACGTCCAGGAGAGAACTGGGACGTTGTCGTAGGCCGCGATCGTGCCGTCGCACGCGGGGCATCGCGACCTGGGCCCGACGATCGAGATCCCGAGCGGAACCCGGTGTGCCACGGCGGAGACGAAGCTGCCGGCGACGAGGCCGAACACGAAGGCGATAGCGACGATGCCGGCCATTGCGGGCGAGTTCTATCCAAGCGAGCGGCCGCGAAAGCGGCGCCCGCGGCGCCTCACGGGCGCGAGACGACCTTGAAGCGGCGCTTCGCGCCCTTGGTCTCAGCGTTGCCAGCGGGGTCGATCGCCTTTACCTGGATCACATACGCCCTCGGTCGCAGCTTGCCCAGGCGCAGCGGCGAAGCGCATGGCTTCCACCGATGCTTGTCGACCTTGCAGAAGAAGGTCGTACCGGGCGCGTTGCCGGTCGTGTCGATGAAGCGGAAAACCGCTTTACGTTTCGCCGTCTTCGCCGCCGGGCCCATGGTGATCCGCGTGCGTGGCGTAAGCGAGTCCTCGACATAGATGACGGGCTGAGAGCAGCTCGACGCCCTGCCGCTGCCGTTGACGGCGACGGCCGAGAAGACCGTGGCAGCATTGTCGATGACCTGGACCGGGACGCCGGCGGTGAACTGCTCGAACGAAGCCTTGGCCACCGGCGTGCCAGCACATGCCGGATCGGCAAAGATCCGTACCGTTGACGCCCCGGGCGCGGTGCCAGTCAGCAACGGCGTGTTGTTATTGGCCCAACCGCCGGGGATGGTCCGCAGATGTGGCGCCGGGGGCGGGAGGCTCGGCGTCGCTGGCGGAGCTCCACCACCCCCGCCGGGGCTCTCCCCCCCGCCACCGCCCCCACCACCGGGCGGGGAGACTGGCGTTACCTCGTGGTAGACGATGGGGGTCACCGAGCAGCTCGAGGTGAAGCCCGCAATCGCCGCCCGTGCCGAGAAGGTGTTCTCCGAGTTGTCGAGCACGCCCACGACGATGCCGGCGCCGCCGAACTGAGCCCCGGATCCGCTGGCGAGGGCGGTGTCGGCGCAACTCGGGCCGGCAAAAATCGAAACAGATGCTTCGGGATCGGCGGTGCCGATCAGCCGAGGAAAGTTCTCGTTGGCGGGTGAGGCGGGGGCGACCGAGGAGAAGGTCGGCGCCGCGGGCGGGTTCGTGACCTGTCGGTAGGGCAGCCCCTGTACGGAGCAGCCAGACGTTTCGCCCGGTTTGCTCTGGGTCGCATAGAAGATGGTGACCAAGTCGGCGGCGACTGCCGAGTCGACCTGGATCCCGCTCCCTTCGGCCAGTTCTTCGGCCGTGCCTTCGGCCGCAACGGGGCCTGCGCAGCCCGCACTGGTGTAGATCCTCACCGTGTTGTCCGGTTCTGCCAGGCTTTTCGTGACCGGTCCCGCGGCTCTCAGGCCAATGCCGAAGGGGACCGCTTTGGTCTCCGACCCCTCGAATTCACCCATGATTCGGGGGGTAAGGGAGGCGCCTGGTGAGACCGGATTGGTGTCAGTGAGGATCGGCACCGCAAGCGCTGCGTGTGCGGCCGATGCCGTCGCCAACAGGAGCAGCATCCCGAGGCACAGAACAGACACCAAGGGGCGGGCCAGATCGGCCCGCCCCTTGGGGGCGTTATCGCTCGACACGTTCATGCTCAAGCGATGTAACTAGACGCTATGCGCCCCAGTTGCCGCCGGTCGGGCAGCCGCCTTTGCCGGGGACCGTGCAGCTGTAGGCGAGCCCACCTTCCGCATCCCTCGTGAGGGTGAAGGTGTGCGCCGCGCCGCCGGACGCCGTCGAGGTGATCGTGTATCCACCAACTGGGGTCGTCGGATCGATGGTGTATCCGCCGTTGGCAGCCGGGATGACCGGCTCGACCCCGTGCAGGATCGTCTGGGTGCATTCGGTGTACACGTTATTTTTTTCCGTGGCACACGTCTCCATCGCGACCTGCGCGGTGTGGACGTTCTCCTTGGCCTTGGCGTCGCCGGCCTTTTCCTTCTGATTGAAGAAAGCGGGCAGCGCGATTGCGGCCAGGATTCCGAGGATGAGCATGACGACGAGAAGCTCGATCAGCGTGAAGCCGGCCTCGCTGTCACCGTTGAGCCGGGCGCCAATCTTAGCCCGGAGATTCTGGAGCAACATAGGTACCTCCTATTGGTCCTATCGTGCGCCAGGACTCGGGTCTTGCCGTTTGGCACCGAGGCACTGGCAGTCTTTACCTGCTCCTCATCGGCCACTGGCACGCCACCTTTAGCTCCTGCAGGAGGAAATTCGCGAAGTTCGAATTTTGGCCCTCCGATGCCGAAAAGTAAGGTGGCGCATTACGAAGAAATACCTACCCAAGAGACCCCGCTCGGCAATACTTGTGGCCCTCTGCCGAACGAATGTCTAGCGCTAACGGATGTGTTCATAGATGCTGAACATCGGCAGGTACATCGAGATCACGATGAAACCGACGATGCCGCCAACGAAGACGATCATGATCGGCTCGATCAGCGCCGTCAGCGCCTTGACCTTGGCATCGACCTCGGCCTCGTAGAAGTCCGCGACCTTGGCCATCATCGCCTGCAGCTGGCCGGTCTCCTCCCCCACGGCGACCATGTGCCCCACCATGGGCGGGAAGATCGGGTTGGCTTCGATCGGGCCGGAGATGGTGCCGCCGCGCTTGACCGAAGCGTAGACGTCCTCCATCGCATGCTCGACGACAACGTTGCCGGACGTTTCCCCGGTCAGCTTGATCGCCTGCAGCATCGGCACTCCGGCCGAGACCGAGCCGGCGAACGTACGCGACCAGCGCGCCAGCGCCACTTTCTGGATCACGTCGCCGATTTTGAACGGCAGCCGCAGTTTGACCCGGTCCCAGAGCTCGTGGCCGCGGTCGGTCTTCTTCCATTTGAAGAAAGCAACAGAGACGATCACGATCGCGGGAATCAGGATGTACCAGTAGCCGGTGAGAAGGTCTGAGGCACCGACGCACATCTTGGTCGGCAGCGGCAGTTCGGCTTTCTCCTCAGGATTTTCCTTCGCGAGTTCTTCGAAGATGTTGGCGAAGACAGGGATCACAAAGGCGACGATCGCGACCAGGACGACGACGGCGAAGCCGAAGACGAGCGCCGGGTACATCAACGCGGATTTCACCTGGCGCCGCAGCGAATCGGATTTCTCGACCTGGAAGGCGATCCGGTCGAGCACTTCGTCCAGGCGCCCCGATTGCTCGCCCGAGCGGACCATCGCCCTGAACAGTCGGTCGAAGATCTTCGGGTAGCGCTCCATCCCCTTCTCCAGGGTGCTGCCGGCCTCGACGTCGGAGCGCAGGCCGCCGATCGCTTCGCGAACCTGATCGTCCTGGGTCTGGTCTTCGAGCGTCTGCAACGTCCGCAGCATCGGCATGCCGGAGGCGACAAGGGTCGCGAACTGGCGTGAAAAGACGGCCAGTTCGCGCATGTCGACGCCCTGCCAGCGCTTGAAGAAGTCCTCGATGTTGAGCGGGTTGGACTTCTCACTCACGTCGAGGACGATCAGGCCCCGCTGGCGCAGCTGCTCGCCGACGGCGGCCTTCGATTCGGCCTCGATCTCGCCCGCTGAAGTCGACCCCGCGAGGTCCATCGCGCGGAATTCAAAGGTGGTCGCCGATGCCATTCGCGATCAGCCTCCCTGCTGAACGTAGGCGGGAGGCGGCACGCCGTCGGTGGCGGTTGCGGCCGAGCCGCTGTCGAGCGGAGCACCGCCGAGAAGCCGGTTCAGCTCCTCCGGAACCGAAGCGCGTTGTTCGGCCAGGGCACGACCGATCTTGCCGGTACGAACCAGGCGCGCAAGGTCGGCGTCCATCGTCTGCATCCCAACCGCGCCGGAGGTCTGCAGGGCACCGTAGATCTGGTGCGTTTTGCCCTCGCGGATCAGGTTGCGGACGGCGGGCGTCGGAATCAGGACCTCGCAGGCGACCGCCCGGCCTTTGCCGTCGATCGTCGGCAATAGCTGCTGGGTGACGATCCCCTGCAGCGCGATCGAAAGCTGGGTCCGAACCTGACCCTGCTGCTCGGGCGGAAAGACGTCGATGATCCGGTCGACGGTCTGCGCGGTCGATTGGGTGTGCAGCGTCGCGAAGACCAGGTGGCCGGTCTCGGCCGCGGTCAGCGCCGTGGAGATCGTCTCCAGGTCGCGCATCTCCCCGACCAGGATCACGTCGGGATCCTCTCGCAGAGCGGCGCGCAGGCCGAGCGCGAAGTCCGGCGCGTCAGAGCCGATCTCACGCTGGTTGACGATCGAGCTTTTGTGCTGGTGCAGGAACTCGATCGGGTCCTCGATCGTGAGGATGTGATCCTGGTGGCTGGCGTTGATCAGGTCGACCATCGCCGCCAGCGTCGTGCTCTTGCCGGAGCCGGTGGGTCCCGTGACCAGCACGAAGCCACGCGGTTTCTCGCAAAGGTCGCGCAGCACCTGCGGCACCCCAAGCGATTCCAGCGCCGGGATCTCCTGTGGCACCAGACGGAAGGCGGCGCTGACCGTCCCGCGCTGGAAGAAGCAGTTGACGCGGAAGCGGGCGACGCCGGGGATCGCGTAGGCGAAGTCGAGTTGCTGGTTGTTCTCGAAGCGCTTGCGCTGGTCGTCGTTGAGAATCCCGTAGACGACCTCGCGAGTCTGCTGCGAGTTGAGGACCGGGAAGCCCTCCATCGGCCGGATCTTTCCCCTGTCGCGAATCGCCGGCGGGAAGCCCGGCGTGATGTGGACGTCGGAGGCTTTGGTCTCCACCATCTGGCGCAGAACCTCGGAGAAGTCGAACTCAGGCAGTGACACGGAGCACCTCCTCGAGACTGGTGTTGCCGGCACGGACCTTGGAGACGCCGTCCTCGCGCAGGGTGAGCATCCCCTCTTCGCGGGCGACGGCGGCGATTTCGGGCTCGGGCGCCCGCGCGATCGTCATCTCCTTCAGCTTCCCGCTGAGGCTCATCACCGAGTAGATCCCGACCCGCCCCCGGTAGCCGCTGTTGCCGCAGCGCCCGCAGCCCACCGGCTCGTAGGCCTCAACCTCGGCGCCGACGCGGACGCCGGCGTCGGCCAAGGCCTGGGTCGGGATGATCGCGCGCCGCTTGCAGTTCGAGCAGAGCTTGCGGGCCAGCCGCTGGGCGACTACGCAATCGACGGCGGAGGCGGTGAGAAAGGTCTCGATGCCCATCTCGGTAAGGCGGGCGATCGCACCGGGGGCGTCGTTGGTGTGAAGCGTGGTCAGCATCATGTGGCCGGTCAGCGCGGCCTCGATCGCGATCCGCGCCGTCTCGGCGTCGCGGATCTCGCCGACCATCACGACGTCGGGGTCGGCGCGGAGGATCGAACGCAGGCCCCGGGCGAAGTCGAGACCAGCCTTGCGATTGACGTTCATCTGGTTGACCCCGTCGATCCGGTACTCGACCGGGTCCTCGATCGTGATGATCTTGCGCTCGATGTCGTTGAGCTCGGTCAGCGCGGCGTAGAGGGTCGTCGACTTGCCGGAGCCGGTCGGCCCGGTCACGAGGACGGCACCGTATGACTGCTGGAAGGCGTCCTCGAAGCGGGCTCGAGCGGACCCGTCCATGCCGAGGTCGTCGAGCGTGCGCTGCGAGTTGCTTTCGTCGAGGATGCGGATCGTCGCCCCCTCCCCGCGCTGCGTCGGCAGGGTGGTGACACGCAGGTCGACGCGACGCTCCTCGACGGCAACGCTGACGCGACCGTCCTGGGGAACCCGCTTCTCGGCGATGTCGAGCTCGCTCATGATCTTCAGCCGCGAGATCACGGCGCCGATCATCCGCTTCGGCACGTGCGCCGCTTCCTTCAGCACGCCGTCGACCCGAAAGCGGACACGCAGCTCCCCCTCTTCGGGCTCGAGGTGAACGTCCGATGCCCCCTCTCCCACCGCCTGCGCGAGCAGGCTGTAGACGAGCTTGATCACCGGCGCGTCCTCGGCGCTGGCCTGCATGTCGCTGACCGAGGCGAGGGCGTCGGCTTCGGGCCCTTCCTCCTCCTTCTGTTCCTCGATGATCGCGCCAGCTGCAGCGTTCTGCAGCGTCCCCAGTCGGCCCAGCAGCGACTCGACGTCCCCCTTGGCGGCGACCGCGATGTGGCAGTCGAGGCCGGTCGCGATCTGGATGTCGTCGACGGCGAGGACGTTGGCGGGGTCGGCCGCCGCGACGAGCAGGGTGTGCTGGTCGACATAGCCGACCGGGACCGCCATGTAGCGGCGGGCCATCGTCACCGGGAAGAGCGCGGCTGCAGCGACGTCGACGTTGTAGACGGCGAGGTCGACGTGGTCGAGCCCATAGCGCTCAGCGGTCGCGCGCGAGAGCTGGTCCTCGCTGATCACGCTCTGCTCGAGCAGCAGCGCCTCGGGGGTGCGGCCGGCAGTCCGGGCGGCATCGACCGCCGCGCCAACCTGCTCCGCGGAGGCGAAGCCGAGTTCGACCAAGACATCCGTGATGAACCCCCGCGAGTGGCCGCGATGCAGCGGCGCCGTCAGGCCCGGCACGCCCTGTTCCTGGGGCGTCGACATGGCGGGCGCGGCCGAGGTCCCAGAGTCGGGAACCGGCTGCAGGTGGCCCGGGTACTGGAACCTGTCGTTGGAGCTCATCGTCGCGCTCAGTCCGGGTGGTAGGTCTCTTCGGGGCCCTTGTAGCGAGCGTCGACGACCGCCTGGACAACGCTCTGGGGCGTCTGGAAGCCGTAGTCGACAGAGGCCTGCGGGACGCCTTCGCTGAGCGCGCGTGGCCGCATCACAACCAGCGCCGGAACCTGCTGCACGTCGGCACCGAGAGTGATCGCCGCGTAGCGGGCGATCCGCTTGACCGGGACGACGAAGGGAGCGACGTCGGGATAGGCGGCCAGGCCGCGCACCGAGCCCGCCACGAGTCGATCGTCGATGCCGCCGCCGTGGACCACGAGTAGGACGACGGTCTTTCCTGCGTCGTAGGCATGCGCGACGGGCGCCGGCATCGGCGGTACCGGAATCGTCGCGGCGGCTGCGGCGGCTGACGCTTCCGCGCCGGCCGCTTCGATCGCCCCTTCCACCGCACCTTCGACCGCTTCGCCGGGGGTTGCGCCGGTAGCGCTCCCGGTTGCGTTGGTGCCTTCGACCGAGACGGTCGCTTCAGTCGGCGCTTCTGCTTCTTCTTCTTCGCCGCCAGGTTTCATCAGCATGAAACCGACCACGAGGACCAGGAGCACGACGAGGCCGATCTGGGCCATCGGGTTTTCGTTCAGCTTCTCCCTCATTGCGCCACCGGCTCCTCGGTGCGCTGGAGCTGCTCGATGCCGCTGGCTCGCTGACCACCGGCGGCCAGCATCAGTTTGAAGTCGTGGGGGCTGGAGGCGTAGTCCATCGCCGTCTCCTCGGTAATCCGGCCCTCCATCGCGTAGGTCAGCAGCGACTGGTCGAAGGTCCGCATCCCGTAGTACTCGCCTTCGGAGATGACCTCGGTGATCTTGCCCGTTTCTTCGGGGTTGAGGATCAGGTCCTGGACGCGGCCCGTGACCACCATCACCTCGGAGGCCGGCACCCGCCCCTCACCGGTGACGTCGGGGACCAGGCGCTGGGCGATCGCCCCCTTCAGGGTCGAGGCCAGCATCACCCGCGCCTGCTGCTGCAGGTGCGGCGGGAAGAAGTCGATGATGCGGTTGATCGTCTCGGTCGCGTCGAGCGTGTGGACCGTGGAGAGGACGAGGTGCCCGGTCTCGGCGGCCGAGAGCGCGGTGCGGACCGTTTCCTCGTCGCGCATCTCGCCGATCAGGATCACGTCGGGGTCCTGGCGCAGGATGCGCCGCATCGCCCGGCCGAAGCCCTTGGTGTCGGAGCCGACTTCGCGCTGGTTGACGATCGAGCGTTTGTCGGCGTGCAGGTACTCGATCGGGTCCTCGAGCGTGACAATGTGCCGCGCTCGGGTCTGGTTGATGTGATCGATCATCGCCGCCAGCGTCGTGCTCTTGCCCGAGCCGGTGGTGCCGGTGACGAGGACGATCCCGCGCTGCTCCTCGGCCAGACCACGCACGACCTCGGGCAGCCCGAGGTCATCGATCGAGCGAATCTTGAAGGGGATCGCGCGGCAGACGATCGAGATCGAGCCGCGCTGCTTGAAGCAGTTGACCCGGAAGCGGGAGACACCCGGCAAGGCATAGGAGAAATCGGCCTCGCCGTCCTCCTCGAACTCGGCCACCGAGCGAGCCTCCGCGAGAGCGCGGAAGCCTTCCTCGGTGTCCTCCGCACTGAGCTCACCGAACCCCTCGAGCGGGATCAGTTCACCATGCATGCGAGCGACCGGGGGCACGCCGACCTTGACGTGAAGATCCGACCCCTCCCGCTCAACAAGGGTACGCAGCGCTGAATCGATATCGAACATCCCGGCCTGTATCGACCGTGTAGCGCGGTTACTTAATGGTGCAACGGAGGCGAAAGGGGTCCAGTGACCCTCCCCCGGAAGCTCAAGGACAAGCGAGCCGAATCGCCGCATCCGACCGGCTGCGGAACGGCTTCTGGGGGAGGGTCACTGGACCCCTCCCCCGCTTGAGTGCTTCTACGCGACCTCTCGGAGTTTCTGCGCCTCGCCGAGGCTCTGCAGCTTTTTGAGCGACTGGTTCTCGATCTGGCGGATTCGCTCGCGGGTGACGTTGAAGGTGCGGCCGACCTCGTCGAGGGTGCGCGGGTGCTCGCCGCCGAGCCCGTAGCGCAGCTCGAGAACGCGGCGCTCACGGTAGGAGAGGTTCTCCAGCGCCTCCTTCAGCGCCTCTTTGGTCAGCAGGTCCGCGGCCCGGTCGAACGGGGACTCGGCCTTCTCGTCGGCGATGAACTGGCCGAACTCGGACTCCTCCTCGTCGCCGACCGGCTTCTCCAGCGAGACCGGAGCCTGGGCGGAACGCTTGATCGAGTCGACCTCCTCGGGATCGATCCCCGTTACCTCGGCGATCTCCTCCGGGGTGGGCTCACGGCCCAGCTCGGTCACCAGCTTGCGCTCGGCGCGGCCAATCTTGTTCAGCTTCTCGACCACGTGGACCGGAATCCGGATCGTCCGCGCCTTGTCGGCCAGGGCACGCGCGATCGCCTGGCGGATCCACCAGGTCGCGTAGGTGGAGAACTTGAATCCCTTGCGGTAGTCGAACTTCTCCGCCGCCCGGACCAGGCCCAGCGTTCCCTCCTGGATCAAATCGAGGAAGGGAAGGCCCTGATTCCGATAATTTTTCGCGATCGAGACGACCAGGCGCAGGTTGGACTCGACCATTTTCTGCTTCGCGTCGAGGTCGCCGCGCTCAATGCGCTTGGCGAGTTCGACCTCCTCCGCGGCAGTCAGCAGCCGGACTTTGCCGATGTCCTTGAGGAACAACTGCAGGGAATCCGTGGTCATGTCCGGTTTCAGGTCGAGCGCCTGTTTCTGGCGGCGCCGGCCTTTTTTGCCGGTGTCCATGGGCATCGCTTCGGCCGCGGCTTTCTGGGCCGGGTCCATGTCCTCGACGAGCTCGATCCCCGACTTCTCGCGGTGCCCATAGAGATCCTCGACGTCCGACTCGTCAAGATCGACCTCGGACACAGCCGAGGCGATATCGCCGAAGGTCAGCACGCCTAGCTGCTGCCCACGATTAATGAGGTTTTTGACCTCCTCCAACTCCTGAAGCTCTGCTACCAGCATCCTGATCTACTCATTTCCCTAGCGCTTGGTGTTTAGTCCTGGCATGAAAAGACCCCGCGACGGCGAAAGTCGCGGAGTCAAACGCCTGTTCGCATCCTAGCGCTTCATTTTGTAAAGTCAAATGCCCAACTCGCTACGCCACCCACGCCCCTGGCTCCGTGCCTTTTGGGAGCGCGCGTACCGCGAGAACGTCACCGGATTATCGGCGATGGTCGCCTACAACCTGCTGCTGGCGATCTTCCCCTTTGCCCTGCTGGTGCTCTTCGTCTTCGGCCAGGTGCTGAAGATCGAAGGAGTGGAGACCAGCGTCGTCAGCGACCTCGAACGGCTCTTCCCAAGCGTCGAGCAGGAGACCCTCACCGACGCCCTCAACAAAATCCAGGACAACTCGACGACGATCGGGATCGCCGCCTTCCTCGGCTCGCTCTGGATCGGCGCCTCGTTCTGGGGCGCCATGGACACCGCCTTCTGCCGCATCTACCACGTCGAATGCCGCGGCTGGGTCGAGCAGAAGCGCTTCTCTTTCGCGATGCTCGGGGTCGTCCTGCTGTTCATCGCCGCCAGCATCTTCGTTCCGACGATCGAGAGCACGCTGCTCTCCAGCACCGACCGGCTCCCCTTCGGGCTCTCCAGCATCAAGGCGATCGACACGATCCTGCTGCTTGGCGCGGCCCTCCTCGTCACCTTTGGAATCTGCTGCGTGATCTTCTGGGCGGTGCCAAAAGGGCACATGCCATGGCGCGCGGTTTGGCCTGGTGCCACCTTCGTCACGATGGCTGCGGGTCTCGCCAACTGGCTCTTCCCGATCTACCTCTCGAACGTCTCCAGCCTCTCCCGCTTTGGCTCGACCCTCGGCTTCATCCTCATCGCTCTGCTCTGGTTCTACGTGCTCAGCCTGGCGCTGATGGTCGGGGCGGTGATCAACTCGCTGCGCTACGAGGTCCACGACACCGGCGAGCTCCCGTACCGCACCGATCGGCCTTGCTCAGAATGTCCTGACTAGCGCCACCGGACGACGGTTCTTTCCTAGGTCTTCGCCGAGCAATAAAAACTGTCATATTTGGCGGGGTTGCTTTGGGAGCCGATTACCCGCCGTTTGCGGATGGGCAAGCAGGGTACGGCGACTAATTGAAACAATCGTTTTGATGCAAAAACAGGGAAGTTCTCACATCGTGCCTGGGGTACTCGATCCGACGATTCCGGTGGATATCGGCGAGCAATCTCAGCGGCAACGGATCATCGACGCAATGATCGAGAGCTGCGCCGACAAGACATACGCCGCGACGACGATCGCGGACATCGTCAGGCGCGCCAGCATCTCCCGCACGACGTTCTACAAACGGTTTCCGAACAAGCGCGCCTGCTTCGATGGGGCGCTCGAGTCGTGCCTCGAAATGCTTCGGATCGCCGCTGCCGACTCTCACGATCCCTCCGACCCTCCAGCCGAGGCGTTGCGCAAAGCGGCCGCGGCGACCTTGGAACTGATGGCGACAAAGCCCGCCATGGCCCAGCTCGTCATGGGCGACGCCCTCACGGTCGAACCGGCGATCATTCAGCGCTACCGCGATCTGGTCGTCCCCGCCACCGAAGGCCTCTGGAGCGAGGACGGCGCTTCCAGGCATGCCGACCCGTACCTCGCTTTCGGCCGGATCCAGGTCCTGATCTTCAACCAGATCGCAATCGGCCGCACCGAGCACCTCTTCGAGCTGCTGCCGGAAATCGTCTACATCGCGTTGCTGCCTTTTGCCGGCCACGAAGAGGCCACCCGACAGGGTCAGCTCATCGCCGACCACAGCAGCTCCAACGGCTCGACCCCGCGGTGACAGACGGCCCCGAGGACCTTCGCAAATGGCGCCTGCCGCGCGGCCGCCATGGCCTTCCGCGGGAGCTCGTCGAGCGCTCCCAACGCGAACGCCTCCTTGCCGCGGTCGTGCGCGTCATCGCCAGCAAGGGCTATGACGCGACCTCCGTCGCCGACATCCTCGAGGAAGCGGGTGTCGGCCGCGAGTCCTTTTACGAGCTCTTCGACGACAAACTTGACTGCCTACTGGCGGCCCACACCGCCCTTGTGGACAACTTGGAAGCGACCGTAATGGCCGTCTACGACCGGCCCGGGCCGTGGGCGGACAGAGTGCGTGAATCAGTCGCCGCAATGCTCGATTGGTTTGCTGCGGACCCAGCCGCTGCCCGGGTCACGTTGGTCGAGCTGGCCGCGGTGGGCGCCGTCGCCCGGGAGCGTTTTCAGGAGAGCTTTCGCCGCTTCGCGACGTTGTTGGAAGCTGGGTACAAAGGCTCCAATCTGGAAGCAGCAAGGCCACAGGCCTCAGAGCTGGCGATCGGCGCCGGCATTGCCAGGGTCTACGAGGAGGTGGTTCGCGGCCGCGCTGCTGCGCTGCCGCGCTTACTCCCCGAACTCACCTATGAGGTCCTGGTCCCTTTCGTCGGCGAAGAGCTCGCGCGCGTTCAGGAAAAACTGGCTGCGGAAATGATCACCTGAGGCGCGTGCGAGGACGGCGCCAGGTGGATGGTTCCTGCCGCCGTCACTCGCTCTGCGTAGGGATGCCGTCAGGGAAGAAGCGGCATCCCTACCTCTTGTGCTTGGCCAGCACAAGATCTTGCGCACTCACGAGCGTCTTGAGACGCACGAGCTGGTGATGCATATCGCGATCGCTCCCATATGGTCAAGAAAACTGTGATGCTCGGGTTTTGGCGCCTCTCCCGCGGCCGGGCTTTACGACGTTTTCCCTGCAAATGACTGGATGCGGACCTCGCACGCGCGCGAATCCGGCCATCGACTGAATCGGCACGCAGCGGCCTTCCAACTGTCTGCGCTAGTCGTCGCTGAAGGCGGAATGAAGGCCGCTAACCATGTCTTCGGCGATCTGCCGGCTGCCGCCGAAACGAAGCTGAGCAATGCTCCCATCGCGCACCGCGTTGAACCAGCTGAGTGCCGGTCCGGCGGCATAGGAAGGCGGACCGCTCTCGAGGCGCGATACGCAGGAGACGACCTTGCCATGCTCGACCGTGACCTGAACACCAGCGGGTCGCGAAACAACGCCCGGCGTGGCGTCCACCTCGAGCTGACAGGAACCACTCGTATGCGCCGGGAGGAGGGCCAGTGGGGCGGCGAGAAGGAAGGCGGCCTCAATGTCAATCTGGGTGACCGGAGCACTGGCGTGCCTCATGTGGACCCTCTCGCAGTGGCTCGCCGCGGCCAGCGGACCAACCCCGCGGCGGGCCCACTCGGTCACTGCGTAAGGCGTCCCCACCCCCTGCCCCTTCTTGGCCTCAACCAGGCCGGCGATTCGCATGCTCGAGAGGCGGCGCTCAAGCGCCGGGTAGCTGAGATCGGAGATCAGGCTGTCGAGTTCGGTTAGCGACAGCGGGCGGGCGGCGAGGGAGCGCATCATCTTCGAGCCCCAGCCATCGACCAGGGCCTTGACCGCACCCTTCGCGGCGCCGCTTTCGAGTGAGATCGGGCCATCGGGGGCCTGGCTCAGCCAGCTTGCGAGGAGCCGAGATACCTCGAGCAGCTCCTGTCCCATCGGCGTCAGCTCGTTCTCGACCGCATAGGGCATCTGCTGGGTCGGGCGTTTGGTCAGCACCCCGATATCGGAGAGGTTCGTGAGGTGGCCGCGCAACGTCGTCTGGGCTGGCAGGCCGGTTGCTTTGCGCAGTTCGGCCAGCCGCATCGGCCGCTCGGAGAGAGCCTGAAGTACGCGTAGATTGAGCGGCGTAGCGAGTACCGAGAGCGCTTTACCGCCAGCGCGAACCTGCGACCGGGCTAGCTCGACCGCCGCACCTGCACCACCACCATCGCGGATCGACACCCCATCAGGGCCACTCAATTCAGAACCCCCTTTAATACTCAGGGTATCAGGAAGTTCTGTATTGGAACGTATACGTTTTACACACGAACACTGGGGTTTTCCAAGCGAGCGCCAGGCGCCTGGTCAGCCGTAGCGCTCGCCGATGATGGCTCGCAGCTTGGAGCGATCGTGGCGAGCGTGCACGCGCCGAACGGTGCCCGAGCGGGAGCGCATCACCAACGATTCAGTGGTCGCGCCGGGCCCGCGGTAGCGAACGCCCTGGAGGACGTCACCGTCGGTGACTCCGGTGGCGGAGAAAAAGACATCGTCGCCGGAGCAAAGATCGTTAGCGGTGAGGATCCGGTCGAGGTTGTAGCCGGCGTCGATCGCCGCCTGGCGCTCGCCGTCATCGCGGGGCCAAAGCCGGCCCAGCAGCTCGCCTCCCATCGACTTCAGCGCGGCGGCAGAGAGGACGCCCTCGGGGGTCCCGCCGATCCCCCAGAGGAGGTCGACCGGGGAGCGTTCGCTGACCGCGAGCAGCGCCGCCGAGACGTCGCCGTCGCTGATCAGGCGGATGCGGGCGCCGGCCTCGCGGACTTCGCGCATGGCCTCCTCGTGGCGCGGGCGATCGAGCATCACGACCGTGACGTCGCCGACGCTACTGCTCTTGCGCTCGGCGATCAGCTCCAGGGTCTTCGGCAGCGGCCGGTCGAGATCGAGCAGGTCGGCGATCTCCTCGCCGCCGGCCATCTTTTCCATGTAGACGCAGGGGCCGGGATCGAACATCGAGCCGCGCTCGGCGAGCGCGATCACCGCCAGGGCGCTGGGCATGCCGCGGGCGCAGAGCGTCGTCCCCTCGAGCGGGTCGACAGCGATGTCGACCACCGGCGGTGAGCCGTCACCGATCTGCTCGCCGTTGTAGAGCATCGGCGCTTCGTCCTTCTCGCCCTCACCGATCACGACGATGCCGTCCATCGCGACCGAATCGAGCACGAAGCGCATCGCGTCGACAGCGGCTCCGTCGGCGGCGATCTTGTCGCCACGCCCAACCCAGCGGGCCGAGGCGAGCGCCGCTGCCTCGGTAACCCTCACCAGCTCTAGGGCGAGGTTGCGGTCGGGCTTGGCCTGAGAGCTCTCCGGCATCGGCGCCGCAGGCTATAGGGTCGCGCCATGTCTGAGCGTTGGGGATTGACCTTGCCGCTGCCCGGATTGCCGCTGGCCCAGCACGAGGAGCTGGTGAAGCGAGCCGAGGCCGCCGGCTACACCGACCTCTGGAGCGGTGAGACGAACGGCCCCGACGGCTTCACGCCTTTGGCCCTCAGCGCCGCTTGGACCGAGCGGGCGCGGCTGGGAACCGGGATTGTCGGCGTCTTCCAGCGCGGACCGGCGCTGCTTGCGCAGGAGGCAGCGGCGCTCGCCGATGCCTCAAATGGACGCTTCGTACTCGGAATCGGCTCCTCCTCCGATCGCATCGTCGAAGGCTGGAATGGAATCCCCTTCGAGAAGCCGCTGAGCAAAGTCCGCGAGACGCTCGATCTCCTGCGCGCGGCTCTCGACGGCGAGCGCACCGCGACCGGCTTCAAGCTGGAGACGGCGCCGGCGCAGCGGGTGCCGATCGTGCTCGCGGCGCTGCGCGGCAAGATGCTGCAGCTGGCTGTCGAGCGAGCCGAGGGCGCCTTCACCAACTTCCTGCCGCTGGGCGGCCTGCCGAAGGTGACCGCACAGCTCGAGGGGGCGCCGGACGACTTCGAGCTGCTCTGCCGCTTCTTCTGCATTCCCGGCGAGCGCGAGCAGGTCGAGCCGCTGGCCCGCTTCATGTTCTCCTCCTACATCACCGTCCCCGTCTACGCCGCCTTCTATCGCTGGCTCGGCTACGGCGAGCAGATCGACCCGATGATCGCCGCTTGGGAGGCTGGCGACCGCCAGGCCGCCGCGGCGGCGGCGCCCTGGGAGACGATCGAGGAGATGTTCATCTTCGGCACCCCCGAGCAGATGAAGGAGCGTCTGGCGGCCTTCGTCGAGGGCGGGATCACGCTGCCGATCCTGACTCCGATCGTCACCCCGGACAAACTGGGCGAGACGATCGAGGCGCTGGCCCCCGCCTAGCCGCCCTAGCGGTCCTCGGTCAGACCCGAGTAGGCGTCGGGGCGCCGCGTACTGAGAAAGGGAAAGAGCTCCAGCCAGTCCTGGCGCTGGTCGAGGTCGAGGTCGGCGACGAGGACGGCTGGCTTATCGCGAGGGGCTTGGGCGAGGATGCGTCCGTACGGGTCGGAGATGAAAGAGGAGCCATAGAAGCTCAAGGGCGGCTCCTCACCGGTGCGATTGACAGCGACCATGAAGGTGCCGTTGGCGATCCCGTTGGCGACGATCACTTGCTGCCAGAGCGGCTCAGTGTCGAAGTCCGGGTGGTCCGGCTCGGAGCCGATCGCGGTCGGGTAGACCAGCACCTCGGCACCGCCAAGGCTGTAGGCACGGGCGACCTCCGGGAACCACTGGTCCCAGCAGGTGGGCAGGCCAAGCCGAGCGTCGCCGAGGGCGAGGACCGGAAAGGCATCGGAGCCGGAGGGGCCAGGACGGAAGTAGCGGTCCTCGTGGTAGCCGGCGGTGACTGGGATGTGCAGCTTGCGCGTGCGCGCGACCAGCTCGCCGTCCGGGCCGACGACAATCGCGGTGTTGAACCCGAGCCCATCCTCGCCATCGGCACGCTCATACAGGGAAGCGTGAACGTGGACGCCGGCCTCAGCCGCCATCCGGGCGGCGAAACGGTGGGTTCGGCCACCGGGAAGCTCCTCGGGCTCGGCGCCGGCGGCCTCGGGACCGGCGGGGTCGGTGGCGAAATAGCGGCTCAGCGTCAGCTCCTGCAGGCAGACGAGCTGCGCGCCCTCCGCGGCGGCGAGTTTGATCCCGGCTGCCAGCGATGCCTCGTGCTCGTCGGGGTCGGGATGCCAGCGCTGCTGCACGACGCCGATCCGGAACGGCGGGCGAGCGGAGGGCCGCGTGCGGGCGAGCGACTGCGGCGGGTCCGTAGCAACGATCAGCCGAATCTCCTCCATGACCCGAGGGTAGCCCCACCGGACACCTGAACGCAGTTCTTCCCGGTATGCGGGAACAAGTGCGTTAGGGATGATGATTGGGCGCGTGAGCACCACGATCGAGTCCACCCCCGCCGCCGACGGCTATTGGATGCCGGCCGAGTTCGAGCCGCACGACGGCTGCTGGATGATCTGGCCGCAGCGACCGGACAACTGGCGGCTGCATGCGGGCCCAGCGCAAGAGGCCTTCGCCGCGGTCGCGGAGGCGATCGCCGTCTCGGAGCCGGTGACGATGGCGGCCTCGCCGGCTCAGTCCGAGCACGCCCGCTCGCTGCTCTCCCCCGCCATCCGGGTCGTCGAGCTCGACAGCGACGACGCCTGGGCGCGCGACACCGGCCCGACCTTCGTCGTCGACGGCAAGGGCGGGCGGCGCGGCGTCGACTGGCACTTCAATGCCTGGGGCGGGATCTACACACCCTGGGACCGCGACGAACGTCTCGCCGCCCAGATGCTGGAGATAGAAGGCGCTGACCGCTACCGCGCGCCGCTCGTGCTCGAGGGCGGCTCAGTCCACGTCGATGGCGAGGGCACGGTGCTGACGACGGAAGAGTGCCTGCTCAACCCGAATCGCAATCCGGGGCTGTCGCGCGGGCAGATCGAGCGGGCGCTGCGGGACTACCTGGGCGCCGAGAAGGTTGTCTGGCTGAGGCGGGGCGTCTTCGAGGACGAGACCGACGGTCACATCGACAACCTCGCCTGCTTCGCGCGACCCGGGGTGGTGCTGCTGACCTGGAGCGAGGACGCGTCGAATCCCCAGCACGAGATCTCGCGCGAAGCGCTGGAGCGCCTCGAAGCCGCCACCGACGCCCGCGGTCGCTCGTTCGAGGTCATCCGCCTTCCCTCTCCCGGTCCGCTCACGGCCAGCGCCGAGGAGGCCGCCGGCGTGGAGCGCCGGGAGGGGACGCTGCCGCGCCGGCCAGGAGACCGGCTGGCCGCCTCATACGCGAACTTCTACCTCGCCGACTCGCGTCTGGTGATGCCGCTGCTGGACGAGCGCTACGACGAGCAGGCGGCGGCAATCCTCCGCGGCTGCTTCCCCAGCCGTGACGTGGTGGGTGTCCCCAGCCGCGAGATCCTGCTCGGCGGCGGCAACATCCACTGCATCACCCAGCAGGTACCGGCCGCGCCAAGCTAAGCGCGTAGTCGCCGGCGGCGTCGGTGAACCAGCCGCAGAGCTCCAGGCCGGCGCCGGCGTAGACGGACTCGAGCCGCTCGCGGGTGAACTTGGTCGAGATCTCGGTCCGCATCTCCTCGCCGGCGGCGAAGGAGACGTCGAGGTCTAGGTCATCGAGGCGGACATCCTGGTCGGCGAGCGAGCGCAGGCGGATGTCCATCCGCTCCGCCTCGGCGTCGTAGCGGGCGACGTGCTCGAAGGCGTCGAGTTCGAAGTCGGCACCGAGCTGGCGGTTGAGCACCTCGAGCACGTTTTTGTTGAACTCGGCGGTGACCCCGGCGGCGTCGTCATAGGCGGCCTCGAGCCTGGCGGCGTCCTTGATCAGATCCGTGCCGAGCAGGAGCTGGTCATCGGGGCCAAGCAGGGCGGCGATCCGCTCGAGGAAGGCGTGCCGTTGGCGGGGATAGAGGTTGCCGATCGTGCCGCCGAGGAAGGCGATCAACCGCGCCTCGGAACCGTCGGGGATCCGCTCCAGGTCCCGCTCGAAGTCACAGACCAGCCCACGCACCATCAGGCCGGGGTACTCGTCGACCAAGCTGGCGGCGGTCTGGTGCGTGATCTCCTCGGAGATGTCGACCGGGACGTAGGTCTCGAGGCTGCCGGCGTCGCGCATCGCGCTGAGCAGGTGGCGGGTCTTCGCCGCCGAGCCGGAGCCCAGCTCGACCAAGGTGCCGGGCAGACCCGCCGTGGTCAGGATCTCGGCCGAGCGCTGGCTGAGGATCTCCCGCTCGGCTCGGGTCGGGTAGTACTCGGGCAGCTCGGTGATCTGCTCGAACAGCAGCGAGCCGCGCTCGTCGTAGAAGTATTTCGGCGCCAGCTCCTTCGGGTAGGAGCAGAGGCCGGCGCGAACGTCGCGCGCCATCGACGCCGCGGCGTCGGCGTCGAGATGGACGTCGATCGCGATCACAGGTCTCTCGCGCAGCGCAGGCCGGAGAAGATCTGCCGGCGCTGGGGCAGATCCCAGTTGCGGAAGCTTCGGCGGACGACATCGGGGTGAGTGGCCCAGGAAGCGCCACGCAGCACCTTGTACTCGTCGCCGAAGAAGACCTCGGAGTACTCCTTGTACGGGAAGGCCGTGAAGCCAGGGTGGGCGAGGAAGTCGGACGAAGTCCACTCCCAGACCCCTCCGACGCCGTCGAGGTGGTCGTGCGCGGCCTCCCACTCGTGCTCGCTGGGTAGGCGCTTCCCGGCCCAGGTCGCGTAGGCGCCCGCCTGGTCCCAGGAGACGTGGATGACCGGCTGCTCGGGATCGACCGGGGCATTCTTGCCCATCGCAGTGCTGATCCAACCGCCCCCGTCTTGCTGCCAATACAGCGGTGGCTCGGCTCCGGTGTCCTCCATGAACTCGGTGTACGCGGCATTGGCGACGGGGGTCCGGTCGATCTCGAAAGCGGCGAGCTCGACGACGTGGCGCGGGCGCTCGTTGTCGTAGGCAAAGCCGCGCCCGGGAGCGCCGATCGAGTGCTCGGCAGCGGCGACCGCGATCGTCCCCGGGCCTCCAGCGGCAGGCGTCCGGGCGAGCGCGGTGTCGACCGGCGGCGACTCGTAGCCGTCGACCAGCTGCAGCAGCTGCAACATCGTCTCGTTGTGCTGGAGCTCGTGGGCGAGCAGCAGCTCGTAGACGAAGCCTTCGCGGAGCAGCGGGTCGCCGGCTTCCGGCGAGATGTCGACCTCGTCCAGCACCTCGAGGGTGCGCTCGCGGACGTCGGCCATGTAGGCGCGGAGCTCTGCGTCGCGAAGGATCGGCAGCTCGCCACGGGTCTTGCGCGGGTTCTCGATCGCGTCGTAGAAACGACCGAGCTCGCCGTGCAGCGGCTCGCGGTTGCCGATCGTCTGCACCAGCCAGAGCTCCTCGAAGTTGGCGATGTGGCCGAGATCCCAGGCCAGCGGGCTGAGGATCGGCGAGTAGACGGTGTTCAGCTGCTCGTCATCGAGCGGCCCGATCAGCTCAAGGGTGCGTTCCCGCGCCTCGGAGAGACGTTCCGCGATCGCTTCCTTGGAGTTTGCCGTCACCTCGGTGGCGATACGAAAACCTTATAGCGGTCGGCTCCTGGCGTGGGAATTACGCTGCTAAATGTGAAATATGCTGCCGAGGATGAACGTCCAGGGAGCGGGAGCGTTGGTTGCGGGCGGAGCCTCTGGGCTGGGCGCGGCGACGTCGCGGGCGCTTGCCGAGGCCGGCGCGCAGGTGGTCATCGCCGACCTCAACGCGGAGAAAGGTGAGGCGCTGGCAGCCGAGATCGGAGCCAGCTTCGTTACCGCCGACGTGACCGACGCCGAGGCGGTTGGTCAGGCAGTGGACCAGGCCGCAGCTTCAGCCGGCGGCCTCCGCGTCTCCGTCTGTTGCGCTGGCATCGGCTGGGCAGAGCGGGTCGCCCACAAGGGCGGCCCTCACAACCTCGAATACTTCTCCAACGTCGTCAAGGTCAACCTGATCGGCAGCTTCAACGCGCTGCGCCTTGCCGCTGCTTCGATGAGCGAGAACGAGCCCGACGCCGAGGGCGAGCGCGGGCTCTGCGTCAACACCGCCTCGATCGCCGCCTATGACGGACAGATAGGCCAGATCGCCTACGCCGCCTCCAAGGGCGGCATCGTCGGCATGACCCTGCCGGCAGCGCGCGACATGGCGTCTCGTGGGGTGCGGGTGATGACGATCGCACCGGGGCTCTTCGACACGCCCCTGCTGGCGGCCTTGCCCGAGGAGGCGCGGACCGCGCTCGGCGCGGGCATCCCCTTCCCCTCCCGTCTTGGCCGCCCCGAGGAGTACGCCCGCCTCGTCCTCGAGATCGTCGCCAACCCGATGCTCAACGGCGAGACGATCCGCCTCGATGGCGCCCTGCGGATGCCGCCGAAGTAGCTCAGTCGGTCCCGTCCGCCTCGGGGTCGCGCCAGACGCGCTTGCGCCAAGGCGGGCTGACGGCGAAGGCGGTGCGGTCGGTGGCGGCGATCGACTCGAGTGGGATCAGGTGGACGCGGCGGCCCGGGGTGAAGCGGTCGACGTGTGGGATCCCAGCGACGTTGCCGGCATGACTGCCACCGGAGACGAGGAGCAGGCCAGTCTCCGAGCCCCAACCGTTGGTCTCGCGTCCGCCGATCGCTTCGGCCGCCTCCCGGAGCGGGCCGAAGCCAGCGTCCGAACCCCAGTTGGCCACGCTACGGCCGTAGTTGTAGCCGCCGTGCGAGGAGGCGCGCTGGTCGATCGAGCCATCTGGCCCGATGCGGATTTGAACTGACTCCCAGTCATCCCGGTGATAGCCCTCCTCGCCGACAACAGGCACGCCGCGCAGAGTGGCCGAGTCCGCGTAGTAGAGCCAGTACTGGATGTAGAGATTGCCGCGCCGCGAGCCCGAGCAGTTAGCGCCGTCCGCCTCAGACCCTTCCGCCTCCCCAGCCCGGCAGTCGACGACGTGGACAAAGGCCGTCACCGGCAACCTCTCGTCCGTCCGGTGCACCAACCCACGCTCCGAACCATCGCCACACTCGCTGCTGCGACAGCGCCTGAAATCAACCGGCACCGCCCGCGACCCCTCCTCAAACGCAAGCATCGGCATCTGCTCCCGAACCAACTTCCCGACCTCCGTCCCATACGCCGCAATCAACCGCGGCTGATCTCCACACCCATCCGCAAGAGACGCCGCACATAGGAGTCGAGAAGCCACCGCCTGAGCCAATACCGCGCCTGGAACCCTGACCCCACCTAAGAGCAATGCCACCAGCAGCAGCCCGACAAGCGCCAACAACCCGACCCACTCCACCGTCGACTGCCCCCGCTCCGAGCGCATAGGGCAACAAGCCCTCAGCGCGACGACTCTCTCCCCCTAATCCCTGGTCGGGGCATGTCTGCCCCTCTCCGGGAAGCTCAAGGATCAACATCACGAACCCCCAGCGCGCGCCCACCTGCGGAACGGCTTCCAGGAGAGGGGCAGACATGC
>DASSFS010000023.1:0-6754 GCA_035694165.1 Solirubrobacterales bacterium
TCGCTCGTCGTGACTCAGCCATGGAGGGTCACCTTCCGGGTGATCGTCTGGTCGGACTGGACGTGGGTGACGGTCAGGGTCACCGGTAGTCGCCCGCGCTCGGCCAAGACCTTCTTGGCCTTCGCGCTCAGCTTCACCGGCAGGATCAGAGCCCCGGCCTTGCTCGCCGACTTGCTCGCCTTGGCGACGGTCACCGCCTTGCCCTTGCCGAGCTTGGCAGCGAGCGTCGCGGTCACCTTGCCGGGGGCCAGAACGCTGACCCGGACCGACTTGCCGCCCTTGACGAGCTTCGCGTCGGCGAGGCCACGTTGCAGATTGGCCGCGCCCGAGCCCTCGCCGGGGTCGCTCGCCGGCGGTGCCGCCTGGGCCGACTGACAGGCTCTGCCCTCGCAGCTCGGCGGCGGTGCGGGCGGCGCAAACCCGCCGTCCGGCCGCACGGCGTAGAGGTCGCGTTTTCCGTTGCGGTCCCACTGCGGCAGCAGCCGGTCGAAGGTGGTGAGGAACACCGTCTTCCCGTCGGCCGAGCTGCCGTGGTAGAGCGCCTTGCCACCGGTCCCGGTGGAGACGATGTTGATCTCCCCGTCGTGCCATTCGTAGACGTCGGTGAGGTTGTTGACGTCGCGGTTGACCAGCGCTTCGGTGGTCTCGAAGAAGACCCGGCTGCCATCGTCTGACATCACCCGGCCGCGGTTCCCTTTCGCGTTGTGGTTGTAGAAGAATTCGGCCCGGTCGCCCAACGCCGCGGCGTAGGCGCCGATCGACGCGTTGGCAGCCGGTTCTGCGCCCTCCACGGCCGAGATCCGCTCGATGCCCTCACCGGCCTCCCAGCGGTAGACCTGCCTTGGGCCGGGACCGAAGCCGGCGAACTCGCCCGCCGCAGCGAAGATGACGACGCTGCCGTCCGGGCTGACCCGCAGCATGCGCTGGTCCTGTCGAGTGTTGCCAGCGGTCTGTGCACCTTCGGTGTCGGCCACCGTAAACTTGCCGAGCGTCGTGGTCACGCCGTTGTGTTCGACGATCAGGTCGTTCGTCGCACGTTCCCGGTAGAGGACCGTGGAGCCGTCGGGCGAGAGAGTCAGGAACCTGACCCCGCCGGGCGCGTCGGCGACCAGCTCCAGCTCGTCGGTTGCGACGTCGTAGCGGTAGATCGCCCGGTAGGACTGCTTGACCTCGGGGGTCAGCTGCTGGGTCGTTTCGAGGTAGGCGACGTCGCCATCGGCGGTGGCGCCGACGAAGTAGACGGCGCTGTCGGGTCCGCTGCCGCGTCGCGGCGAGATCAGGGTGATCTCGTTGCCTTCACGCATGTAGACGCTCTGGATAGGAGCAAGTTCAATCGAGCCGTCCCCTTCCGGAGCTTCGGTCGTGTCGCCGTCCAACGGTGCCCCACTGTGGCCGAAGAAGACCCGGCTGCCATCGGCCGACATCGCGCCCGGAGGGGCTTCCATCTGTTCAAGGGCACCGAAGTCGATGACACCCAGATCTAGATTCTGCACAACTGCTTCCTGATATCCGGGCGCCCCGCCGGCTGCCTTGCCGGAGGAGTCCGTCGAAACCACGCGCAACCCGCCCGGGGACCATTCGTAGATGTCAGGCCCGCTGTTTTCATCCTCGGGGAGGATTCGTTCTTCGCTCCAGAAGATTCCTCTGGTCAGGTCTTCGGAGACCGCGAGCGGGCGGCGCTGCGATAGGGCGCCGTCGTCCTGTCCCAGGTAGGGCCCGGGTCCAGGGGGCGCCAACCAGGACGTCTCGCCCGCTTCCCACATGTAGGAGCTCACAGTTCCGGCGACCCCGACTCCCGGCCCCGGGACGTAGTCGTCGCCGAGCAGGTTCCCGTCGGAGGCGAAGATGAGTCGCTTGCCGTCCGGCGAGAGGAAGTAGACGTTCGAGCCCAGCGCGAAGGCGCTGGGGGTCGGTGAGGCCGGGCCAGTCACCCATTTGCTCTCCCAGCCGGAGGCAGTGAGCCAGGAGCAGAACCCGTCGTCGGCGTTCTTCATCCCGTTCGGGGCGGAGCCGAGCAGGGAGTCTTCGGTGTTGAAGCAGACGACGTCGCCGTCGGGCGTCACCGGGCCGCCGGCGACGCGGATGTCGGCGTTGGCGCCGAACGGGGTGACCAGCTCGAAGGCGCGGCAGTCGGTGAGGTAGGAGAAGCCGGTGCGGAAGGCTTCGTTGGGGCAGCTGTCCGCCGCGACCGTCCTGAACGTGCGGTCGGGGCCGGGCGTCTCGTCAAGCGAGTTCTCGGCGACGACGCGGTAGTGGTAGGTGGTGCCGGGAGCGAGCCCGGAGATCTGGGCGCTGACCTGCGTCGGCTCGAAGCTGGCCGCGAGCGACTCCTCGTCGGTCTGCTCGCCATATGCGGTCGTGGTCCCGTACTCGAAGTGGTAGTCGCTGGCGAGGCCGCCTGGATCGACGGTCGCCCGCAGGGTCGCGTCCTCGGCCCCGCGCAGCACCGACTGCCCGACGACCTCCGGAGCGGTGGGCTCCGGGATCTCGAAGGTCGTGATCTTGGTGTTGCCGAAGTTGTCGTTCGCCGGGCTCTTGCTGATGGCGTAGACCCGGGAGGAGGCGCCCCCGGCGGCGGCCAGGTCGGCAAACATCGCATACTGGGTGTCAGCGGTGAGGTCGTGGGACTCGGCTTCGACGCCAGCCGAGTCGAAGAAGGCGACCTGGGGATACTGGGAGCCGCAGTTGTACTGGTTGACGCGGGCGCCGATCACGATCGAGTCGTCGTCGGAATCGACGGCGACCGCGCCGGGGGCGGTGAGCGAGGCGCCGACCGTTCCCTCTTCGACGCCGGCACCCGAGTAGCGCTTGACCGCCGAGGTGGCGCCGCATTCGAGCGCGACGTTTCCGGTCGAGGTGACGACGAGGACGTCGCCGGTGGAGTCGGCGGCGAGGTCGATCGGCCCTTCGGCGGCGAAGGTGCCGGCAGCGGTGCCGTCGGATTCGAAGCGGCGGATGAGGTTGGCGGCGGTGTCGGCCAGGAGCAGGTCGCCGGTGGAGGGATCGACGGCGAGCGGGCCGGTGGCGGCGGGAGCGGTCCAGTCGGGGACGCCGATCGGAGCGAGGGCGGAGGTGAACTTGGAGACGCCGGAGGCATTGGCGACGTAGACGTCACCGGTGTCCTGGTCGATCGCCAGACCGGTCGGGGCCGTGATCGCCAGCTGGGAGTCGTATTCGCCGCCGGTCGCGTTCGGTTTGAAGACCTGGACGCGGTTGTTGTTGGTGTCGGCGACGTAGAGATTGCCAGTCGCGCCGTTGATGTCGGCCTGGCCGGGGTTGGAGAGCTGGCCGTCGGCGGAGCCGCTGCCGATCGGGTTTTCGAATCCGCCGGGGTTGGACGGATTCGTCGCGAAGCTGCCCACTTCGACGTAGGCGCCGAACGCCGGCGCAGCGAAGGCGAAGAAGGCGAACAGTGCAATGACGACGACCGACGCCCTCGTGTGGCTTCTCACGTAAATCTCTCCTTGTCCCATGAGCCCTCTGCCTGGCCGCTTCCCTTAAGCGGCCCCTCGGGGCTCGTTTGCTTGTCCCAACTTCTCCCTGGCATACCGAGGTCACAGCAAACACCCCGGTTTCCGAGCAGAGGCAGACTTTAGACAATCACCTATCGGAATGTCAAGCAGAATGCAGAAAAAGCGCTTAAATAAAGGAAATTCTGAAGATAGAGACGTACGGGAAAACGAAGTAGTTCGGGATACATCCATTCTAGAAATGGCCGCAGGGCCTTCTTGATCCACGCTGACGCCCGCAACTGCCCGAACAGCCGCAGGCTGCTGGTCAGGTGCATCGAAGAGGAGAGCTGCTCGCTGCTCGCTGCTCGCTGCTGGCGCCGATCGCCTGCGCGGAGCGGTGGCCTGGGTCAAAGGCAGGGCGTCATCGACGCCAAACCCGGATTACCCCAAACCCGGATTACCCTTTGAAAAAGGGTAATCCGGGTGGTACGGATGTACTGGCTAACGCCCGCGCGCCTTCTTCCCACAGCTATTCGTCAGCACGGACCTGGTGTCGTAGGCCTTCCCGTTCTGGCCGTCCATTTTCACCGTGGCCTTGCCCGCGCCGGCGCGGCAGATGTCGCGCGAGAGTTCGATCAAGCCCTTCTTGCCGCCCTGCATCTTCAGCGTGAACTGGGTCACGGGGGCGTCGGGGACGATGTCGAAGGTGGAGCGGATGCCGCTGTTGACCGAGTCAATGCGGCCGGCGAGCTCGACCTCGATCGAGCCGCCCAGCAGCACCACCAGGTCGGGCAGCGGGTTGCTGGAGCTGCGCAGGTAGACCGGGCCCTGCAGCGGCTGGTCGAGCAGCGGGGTGGTCGCCTGCGCGGTGCCGTAGATCGAGCCGGGTGGGCAGGCCTTGGCGGCGAACTGGACCCGCGTGCAGACGGTGCGGATGTGGTTTTGGGCGAGGAACGCCGAGTGCGGCAGGGCGACCGAGGCGCGGCCGATGTTGGCGTCGCCGGGGCGCGCATTCAGCGTCGCCGTCAGCGCCGGGTAATCGCCCCGCTTAGTGCCGCCTTTGAGGTGCAGGGAGAGCTTCGGCTTGAAGCCAAGCGCTTTGCAGTTTCCGGCCTGGAAGGGCGCTGAGAGCTGCGCCGCCCCACCGGCCGACGAGTCGATCGTCGCGGCCACGCTCGATGCCTCACACGAGGTCGGGTTGAGCGTGAAGTTCGGCCGGTCGACGTCGACCCGGATGTCGCGGTAGGAGATCGGCACCCCCTGCAGGAACTGGGGCAGAGGATCGGAGATCGCCGTCACCTGGGCGGTGGTGGGGTTGACCCGCAGAGCGTTCTTGAGGATCACCGTGCCGAGGTCGAACGGCCCCGCCTGCGCCGGCACCTCGGCGATCAGGCTGTAAGGGCCGCCGTTGTAGGGGCCAGCGAGGTAGAGCGCGGTCGGGGCGCCGCCCGGGTAGGGGACGAAGACGGGGTCGGACCCCGCACCGGCACCGACCGTGGTGTGGCCGACTTTGCTCGCCTCCGGGCAATCGCCGGTGGCCGCTTGGACGTCGGAGCAGAGCGGAACGCCCGCCAGCTTCGCGAGCATGCCCTCGGGCAGGGTGGCGGTCAGGCGCGAGATGTTGGCCTGGGCGTCATCGCCGCGGGTGATCCGCATCGTGAACGGCGAGAAGGCGCCCGCCTTGGGATCGACCGTCCCGGCGCTAAGGCCCGGGGTGAAGGCGCCCTCGCGCCCGCAGCCCTGGTCGACGGAGAAGGAGCTGGAGAGCTCCACCGGCACACCGGGCATCGACCAGCTGTGCAGGTCGGCGGTGGTGGTGTAGGTGCCGCAGGCGCGCGGCAGCGCCAGCGGTGCCCGCGGGCCGTCCTTCAGCCGCACGTGCAGATCTGAGAACGGCTGCTGGGGGTTGTTGAGGAAGGTCGTCGTGACGCGGCCCGTGCTGGGGTCGAGGTCGACCTTGCCGGCGAGCTTGATCGTCACCCCGCTGCCCTGCGGCGCCATGTAGAGGGCGAGCAGGGAGTCGAAGGGGTTGTCGTTTTGCTTGGCGATGTAGACGGGGCCGCTGAGGGGCTCCTCGAGGATCGGCGTCTCGACTTCGACTTCGCCGATCTCCGAGTTGAGCGGACACGTGATCGGGGTCTCCTCGTGGTAGCCGAACTCATCCGGCGAGCAGGAGCCGAGCCCGTTGGCCGAGGAGGAGGAGAGCCCGAGGCCCTCGGGCAGGGTCATCGTCACGTCCTTGACGTGGGCGGTGGCCAGGCCGTCGGGGTCTTCGCTCTGGGGGACGCTGATGTCGACGTTGAGGCCGGTCGGGGCGCCGGCGACCTCGCCGGTCGGCTCAACCGACATCGAGGGCTCGAAGGGGACGTCGGCGCAGCTCTTGCGCGTCTGCCCGACCATCGAGGCACCGGAGAAGAAACCCTCGTAGGCGAAAGCCTCGAGCTTCGCTCCGAACAGTTCGGTGCAGTTGGTCGGGTTGGTTATGAAGGGTTTCCGAGGGCTCGGAACACCGTGGTCAGCCGGGACGCCGAACATCGTCACCTCGGCCCAAGCGAGCGGGCCGCCCATCGGCATTTCGTCGGAGATCGCCGTGATCTCGCCGTCGGGACTGACCTCGACGTGAAGGAAGGTGTAGAGCCCGAGCGCCGGTTTGATGCCGAAGAGCGCCGGTTCGTCCTTGCCGGGGGTGAGGTTGTAGACCGGGCCTTTCTTTAAGCCGGGGGCACCATAGAATTCGGTTTCCATCGTCCCGACTTCGGTCTCTTGCGGGCAGGTGGGAAATACCTGGAGGAACACTTCGACGCTGCAGCTCGGGTGGGCGGTCGGGTCGCCGACCAGGCCGGGTGGGAGCTTGACGGCGAGGCGCCGGGCCGTGCCGTAGGGGATTTTGCCGATCTCGGTGGGGCTGTATTCGATCGACTCGTGCTTCAGTTCGATCCTGTTGCGGAAATCGGTGCGGGCACCGGCACGGTTGTCGCTGCTTCCCGTATTGAACGCCGTGACTTCGAACTGGCTGGGGTCGTGGACGCCCGCCAGCGCGCTCGTGCTGGTGGCGCCGAGCGCCGCCGCGATCACCGCCAGGGCCAGCGCCATGCGGGCCAGGCGAGTCTTTGCCTTGTTCATCTTCATCCCTCCGAGCTTCTGGTCGTTTCCGCGCTTGCCGTGGGTCGCTCGTCGTGACTCAGCCATGGAGGGTCACCTTCCGGGTGATCGTCTGGTCGGACTGGACGTGGGTGACGGTCAGGGTCACCGGTAGTCGCCCGCGCTCGGCCAAGACCTTCTTGGCCTTCGCGCTCAGCTTC
>DASSFS010000024.1:0-7849 GCA_035694165.1 Solirubrobacterales bacterium
GGGCGATCAGGAAGGCGCCGGTCTGGATCGGCTCGGTGCGGCCTTCCATGATCTCGGCAAGCACGGTCGAGGTGTGGTCGGCGGTCAGGTTCTCCCCGGCGCAGACCGCGTCGATCGCGCGCGAGACGACATCATTTGGCACTGGTTTCTCCCTTTCCCAGAAAGTTCGCCAGCAGGTGTTTTCCGTGCGGCGTGAGGACGGACTCGGGGTGGAACTGGACGCCCTCGGCGGGCAGCTCGCGGTGGCGGGCGCCCATCACGACGTCGCCGAGGTGGGCGGTCAGCTCGAGCTCGTCCGGCAGGTCGGGGTCGGCGACCAGCGAGTGGTAGCGGCCGGCGACCATCGGTGTGGGCAGGCCGGCGAAGATCGAACGGCCGTCGTGCTCGATCTCGGCGTCCTTGCCGTGGATCGGATCGCCCTGAACCACCTTGCCGCCGAAGACTTCGACCATCGCCTGGTGGCCGAGGCAGACGCCGAGCACCGGTGTGCCGGCCTCGGCGAAGGCGCGGATCGCCGCGCCGGAGATCCCGGCCTCGGCCGGGGTGCAGGGCCCCGGTGAGACGACGAGCCGGTCGGCGCCGCGCTCCAGCAGCTCGGCGACCTCGGCCTTGTCGTTGCGCACGACCTCGACTTCCGCCCCCAGCTCGCCCAAGTACTGGACCAGGTTGTAGGTGAAGGAGTCGTAGTTGTCGATCACGAGCACCCGCATCGCTCAGCCCCAGTCCGGCTGTTCGCAGGCGACCTCGACCGCGCGGAAGACCGCCTTCGCCTTGTTCACCGACTCGTTGTACTCGTAGCCCGGCTTGGCGTCGGCGACGGTGCCGCCGCCGGCCTGGACGTGCAGCTGGCCGTCCTTGACGACGACGGTGCGGATGTGGATGGCGGTGTCGAGGTCACCGTCCCAGGAGAGGTAGCCGACGGCGCCGCCGTAGGAGCAGCGCTTGACCGGCTCCAGCTCGTCGATGATCTGCATCGCCCGCACCTTCGGGGCGCCAGACAGCGTCCCGGCCGGCAGCGCGGAGCGCAGCACGTCCATCGCGCTGACCCCGTCGCGCAGGGTGCCGGAGACCTGGCTGACGATGTGGAGCACGTGGGAGTAGGTCTCGACGACCATCAGCTCGTCGACCGAGATCGAGCCGTACTTGCAGACGCGGCCGAGGTCGTTGCGACCAAGGTCGACCAGCATTACGTGCTCGGCCCGCTCCTTGGGGTCGTTGATCAGGCGCTCGGCGAAGCGACGGTCCTCGTCCTCGCTGCGCCCGCGCGGCGAGGTGCCGGCGATCGGGCGCGTCTCCACCCGCCGGCCGCTGACTTTGACCAGCGGCTCCGGCGAGGCGCCGGCGATCTGGAAGTCACCGAACTCGAGGAAGTACATGTAGGGCGAGGGGTTGACGGCGCGCAGGCCGCGGTAGACGGAGAAGGCCTCGACCGGGGCCGGAGCCGAGAAGCGCTGTGAGGGGACGACCTGGAAGGCGTCGCCGGCGTGCACGTACTCGACGATCCGTTCGACCGCGCCTTCGAACTCCTCCCGCTCCATGTTGGAGACGAAGCGCGGTGGCTCGGCGACCGACGGGCTCGCCGGGACCGGCACGGCGCCGCGCAGGCGCTCTCGCATCGCCGAGATTGTCTCGGCGGCGCGCTCGTAGGCGGCGTCGATCCCGCCCTCGTCGTCGGCGAAGGCGCAGGCGAGGACTGTCAGCTCGTGCCGGAGATGGTCGAAGACCACCATTGCGTCGGTCACCATCAGCGCCATGTCAGGCAGGCCGAGCGGATCGGGGTTCGGCTCGCCCAGCGGCTCGACCGTGCGCACCAGGTCGTAGCCGAAGAAGCCAACGGCGCCGCCGACGAACGGGGGCAGGCCCTCGACCGGAGCCGGACGTAGATCGGCCAGGCGAGCGGCGACCGCGGCGTAGGGGTCGGGCGCAGGTTCGCTGTGACTTGGGGCCTCGCCGGCGGCGGCCTCCTCACCGCTCCATTCGGCCAGCGTGCCGTCGCTCCAGCGCAGCACCGCCCGCGGTCGCAGGCCGACGAAGGAGTAGCGGCCGACCTGCCCCTGCTCAGCCGACTCGAGCAGAAAGCAGGGCGCCCCCTCGGGCTCGCCCGCACGCAGCTTCAGGAAGGCCGAGACCGGCGTCTCGCAATCGTCGACGAAGCGCGCCCGCACGGGGACGACGTTGCCCTCGCGGGCGAGCTCCCGCGCCTGCTCGAGACTGGGCTCGAGCTTCAACTCGGAATCACTGACTACGGTCATTCAGCACGTCCATCACCGCGGCCTGGGAGACGCCACGTGAGACCAGCAGCACGCTGAGGTGGTACAGCAGGTCCGCCGCCTCTTCGGCGACGCGCTCGTTCGACTCTTCGCGGGCGGCCCGGATTACCTCCTCGGCCTCCTCCTCGACCTTCTCCCCGATCAAGGTGTGGTCGTCGAGCAGCTTCACCGTGTAGCTGCCGTCCGGCCGTTCGACGGCGCGACCGCGCAGCGTCCGCTCCAGCGCCGAGAGAGCTTCGTAGGTGACCGGGAACGGCTCGCCGGGGGCCGGCGGCGCGTCCTTGCGACTCGAAGCCGAACCCAGCACCTCGCGGTAGAAGCAGCTGCGCTGACCGGTATGGCAGGCCGGCCCGGCCGGATCGACCATCGCGACCAGGGAGTCGCCGTCGCAGTCGTAGCGAAGCTGGCGCAGATGCATGAAGCTGCCCGAGCTTTCGCCTTTTTTCCAGAGTTCGTCGCGAGAGCGGCTGTGGAAATGCAGGTCGCCGGTCTCCAGCGTCATTTCCAGGGATTCCGCGCTGACGTAGGCCAGCATCAGAACCTCACCGGTCGTCCAATCCTGGACCACGCAGGGGGCCAGCCCCCGCTGATCGAATTCAATTTCCCCGAACATCGGTCCAATCGTAGTGGCCGGCCCGCTACTCGATCCCGAGCCTGTCCAGCAGGTCCTCGTCGCGGCGCCAGTGGCGGCGCACGCGCACGCTGAGATCGAGGTGAACCTGGGAGCCCAGCTCGCGCTCGAGCGAGCGCCTGGCGGCGGTGCCGATCTCGCCGATCTTGGCACCGCTCTTGCCGATCAGAATCCCCTTCTGGGACTCGGTCTCCGCCCAGATCTCAGCCGCGACGGTGACCAGGCCGTCGTCGCGCGGCGCCACCTCTTTGACCGCGACCTCGACCGAGTGGGGGATCTCCTGCCGGGTCCGGTTCAACACCTGCTCGCGGATCAGCTCCGCCAACAGCAGCTCACTCGACTGGTCGCTGCTGTCCTCGGGCGGGTACATGTAGGGCCCCTCCGGCACCAGCTCCCCGAGGCGCTCGACCAAGACGTCCAGTCCCTCCCCCGTGCGGGCGCTGATCGGGAAGACCTCGTCGACCCCCTCGAGCTCGGCCGCGGCGGCCAGGACGGGAACCATCTCGTTCGGGCCGAGCCGGTCCGCCTTGTTGACGGCACAGATCACCGGCAGCTTGGCGCCGGCCTCGAGCAGGGCACGGACGATGAAGCGGTCACCGGGCCCGACGCCCTCCTCGCCGTTGATCACGACCAGGGCGATGTCGGAGTCGGCCAGCTCGCGCTTGACCCGTTGCTGCATCCGCTCGGTGAGGACGTCGCGGGGACGCTGGACGCCCGGCAGGTCGACGAGGATCAGCTGGCGCTCGGACTCGAGGTCCGTGGCGACGCCGCGAATCGCTCGCCGGGTCGTCTGCGGCCGTACCGAGGCGATCGCCACGTGCGAGCCGACGATCGCGTTGACCAGAGTCGACTTGCCGGCGTTCGGCCGTCCCGCCAAGCCGATGAAACCGGCGCGGCTCATCGCAGCCCCACCAAAACTCGCCCCTGCAACGCCAGCATCTCCCCCTCGTCGGTCTCGTGATCATGGCCGCAGAGGTGGAGGACGCCGTGGACGGCCGCCTCGGTCACGTCGGAACAATGCTCGGGGCAGATCGCGACGTCGCCGAGCTCGCGTGGGCCACTGGTTGGCCCGACGCCGTCGATCGGGAAGGCGAGGACGTCGGTTGGGGCGTCCTTGTCGCGGTGCGCGCGGTTGAGGTCGCGGATGCGGTCGGCGTCGACCAGCTCGACCGCGAGGTGTCCGTCGCTAACCCCCGCCGCACTCAGGGTCGCCGCAACTGCCTCGCGCAGCTCCGCCGGAACGTCAGAGAGATCCAAGCTCAAGAGCGCGGCGTCGGCCCGTGTTCGGTGCGGGCCGCCTGATCGCGGCTGCCGGCGGCGTCGTAAGCGGCGACGATGCGCTGGACCAATTTATGGCGGACGACATCCTCGCCGCCGAACTCGACGAAGGAGATGTCCTGGACCTGGTCGAGGACGTCGCGGACCGCGATCAGACCGGAGCGCTGGTCGCTCGGCAGGTCGATCTGGGTGATGTCCCCAGTCACCACCATGCGCGAGTTGAAGCCGAGCCTGGTTAGGAACATCTTCATCTGCTCGGGACTGGTGTTCTGCGCCTCGTCGAGGATTACAAAAGAATCATTAAGCGTACGCCCGCGCATGAAAGCGAGCGGGGCGACCTCGATCACGTCGCGCTCGAAGTAGCCGTTGACCCGATCCGGGTCGATCATGTCGTAGAGGGCGTCGAAGAGCGGCCGCAGGTAGGGATCGACCTTGGCCTGGATGTCGCCGGGCAGGAAGCCGAGTCGCTCGCCGGCCTCGACCGCGGGCCTGGTGAGGATGATCCGCTGCACTTTGCGTTCGGTCAGCGCCGCGGCGGCCATCGCCACCGCGAGGAAGGTCTTGCCGGTGCCGGCGGGGCCGATCCCGAAGGTGATCGTGTGGCGGCGGATCGAGTCGACGTAGCGTTTCTGGTTCAGCGTCTTCGGCGCCACTTTCGTATTGCGGTGCCGCCAGACGACGTCGTCGAGGATCTCGGCTGGGCTCTCGTCGGCGTCGAGGGCGCCGGTCACCGCTTCGATCGTCCCCGGGGCGACCTCGTGGCCCTGCTCGATCAGCTCGACCATCTCGTCGACCACGGTCGCCGCCTGGGCGACATCGTCAGGGTCGCCCTCGAGGGTGAGCACGTTGCCGCGCAAGTGCAGGTCCGCGTCGAGCCGCCCGCGCAGCGCTCGCAGCACGGTGTCCTCCGAGCCGGCCAACTCGGCGGCGACGGTGTTGTCGAGGGTCAGCTGCCTACGCGCCAAGCCGCTCACGCACCGCCGCGCTGACCCGCTTGCCGTCGGCGCGTCCGCCCAGCTTGGGCATCAGCGCCGACATCACCTGACCCATCTGCTTCTGTTCGCTGGCGCCGGTCTCGCTGACCGCGGCATCGACCAGCGCGGCCAACTCCTGGTCGGAAAGCTGTTGCGGCAAATAACCCTCGATCAGCCCTGCCTCGAAGCGCTCGGCGGCTGCCTGATCGGCGCGGCCGGCGCCCTCATAGGCCTCGGCCGCCTCGACCCGCTTCTTGCGCTCGCGCTGCAGCACCGCGACCTCGTCGCCTTGGCCCAGCTTCGCGTCCTGTTGGAGCACGTCGACGATCAGGCGCAGCGCGCCCGCCCGCTCGCGGTCGCGCGCTTTCATCGCCGTCCGCACGTCATCCTGCACCTGCTCGAGAACGCTCATCGGCTAAGGGTAGTCGGCGGCGTCGGGCGCTACCGCGAGACCCTTGGAGACGAGATCGCGGATATCGGCGCTGACGAGGGTCCAGCCGTAGCGGCGGGCGGCGGCAACGTAGGCCGCGTCATAGATGGACAGGCCGTGCTCAGATGCGATCTCGAGCGCGCTGTCGATCAGATCGACGTCAACCGCGGTGATGCTTCCATCGCAACGCAGCTGAATCGTGCGACATAGCTCGCGCGCCAGGTCCAACCGTTGCCAGCGCGAACCGACGACGTTCGCAACCTCGTAGAAGGTCAGGTCGAGCGCGGAAACGGCGAGCTTCGTATCGAGAACAAGCCCTCGTGCGGCATCGAAGTAGCGCTCGTCGGCGTCTTTGGCCGCAACCCAAACGCTGGCATCCAGCAACAGCATCAGTGCGATTCGCGGTCTTCGCGGATTAGCTTCGCTGCATCTCCGCCCATGTGCACAGGTGGCCCGAGGAGGTCTTCCAGCTGCTTGCGCCGGTTCTCACCCTGTTCCTTCAGCTCCCGCTCAGCCAGACGCTGGAGGAAACCGCTGCGAGTCTCGCGGTTGGCACGCGCGCGAGCGTCTAGACGCCCCAGCAGATCGTCGGGAATGGAGATCATTACCTTGGCCACGGAATGAGTATATATGGTATTGCCGGCGGTCAGAATGGGCATGACCGCGATGTTCCCCGGTGCCGGCGCGCACGTGGTGCGCAGAATGTCTCAATTCAGCGCCAACTTCGGTACCGAAGAGCTACCCGGCGTCAATCTCGATCCGCTCGACCTCGCCCAGCGGCATCTGCAGGAAGCGGGTGCCGAGGTCGCGGAAGGAATCGGTGTTGCCGGTGCAGAGGAAGCGGTAGTCGCCCTCGCCGTCTGGCTCGCGGGCGAGGCCCTTGCCCACGAGCGTGCGCTGGACGGCGGCGGCGACGGCGTGGCCGCCACTGACCAGACGGATGTCCCGCCCGAGGATCCGTTGCAGCATCGGCGCCACCAGCGGGTAGTGGGTGCAGCCGAGGATCAGCGTGTCGACCTCGGCCCGCTTCAGTGGCTCGCAGTAGCGCCGCGCCATCTCCATCGTGCTCTCGTCGAAGGTGAGTCCGTCCTGGATGAAGGGCGCCAGGTCGGGAGCGGCGACTTCGGTCACTTCCAGCGGCCGCCCCTCGGCTTCGAGGGCGCGGCGGTAGGCACCGCTCTCGACCGTGTTCGAAGTCGCCAGCACCCCGACCTTGCCGCTATCGGTGATCGCCGCCGCAATCTCGGCCTGGGGCTCGACCACCGGCACCACCTCGACCCCGGCGGCGCCGCCGATCTCACGGGCGACGTCGACGCCAATTGAGGTCGCGGTGTTGCAGGCGATCACCAGCAGCTTGGCGCCGCGACCGAGCAGCAGCTCGGAGATCCGGGCGATCCGTTCGCGCAGGCGATCCGGATCACGACTGCCGTAGGGGAACATCGCCGTGTCGCCGAGGTAGAGGAAGTCCTCCTCCGGCAGCGAGACGAGGCACTCATGCAGCACGGTGAGGCCGCCGACGCCGGAGTCGAACATCGCCACCGGCAGGGCGGCGTCGAGCTGAGAGGCTGCTGCGGTCAGCGGACCGAACAGCCGACCGTTACAGGAACGGCTTGTAGGACATGAAGAAGATCGTGACCACAACGATCACCCCAGCGATACCACCGACCTGGCCGAGCCGCTGCGAAACCGCTTCGAACTCGCCGCTCAGCGTGTCGCCTGCTTTGAGGTCCCGTTCGGCCAGTTCCTTCGCCTTGCGAGTTTGCGGTTGGAAGAAGCCGTGCTGAAGGCCGAAGAGGGCGATGATCGCGAGGAAGCCGAGGCTGATGAAAGCGTCGCTGGTCTCCCAGGGACCATCAGACAGCAGGTAGATCCCGGCCAACAGCAGCACGACCATGCCGGGGTTGACGAGATAGCGGTCGCATTTCTGCACGCCCGACATGATCGCCGGGACCGCCCGCGGATACTGCGGTGCTATGGAAAAGAACAGCCCGTAACCAAACGTCGGACCAAATGCCAGGACCACGGCCAAGATGTGCACGAACAGCGCAATCTTGTAGCCGGGATCAACGATCGAGGCGAAGGGCATAGCGGAACCCTACTCGTCACCTGCGACGGAGCAGCAGTGCCGCCCAATCGCCGCTCTGGCGGCGATCCACCTCGTCCAGGCCGGCGCTCGCGAAGGCCGCGGCGACGTCATCGAGCTCGGCGGGGAGCAGGCCCGAGCAGACGAAGGTGGAGGGAGCCGTGGGGGGGGGGGGGGGGGGGG
>DASSFS010000025.1:0-20758 GCA_035694165.1 Solirubrobacterales bacterium
AAGGCGTCCGGTCGTCCTCCGGGCGAATTGAGTCGCGCCCCCTAACGGGGGCAGCTCCCGAACATGCTGCCCGCCTATGGCGGGCAAACGCCAGATTGCATATCGCGGCCTTCGGCCACATTCGCCCGGAGGACGACCGGACCCCTTCCCACAAACGTCCCTGGCAGTTCAGCTAGAAGCAGAGGGCGCGCAAGCTCGTCCCTCAAGCTGAAGTTGCTCCGGCGTTTCGTTGAGAGGAGTTGGGGTGTCCCCGCAGCGCGCGGCGTCCCGATTTTCGCAGCGGAGCACTCGGCGAGAGCTGGGCGAGTTAACGGCGAAAATCCCAGCAAGCGGAGGGGATACCCCAACTCCTCCCCGCTAACCCCCGGAGCTGTCTTCGTAGTTATGGTTTTGGACGTGCCCCGACGCGACCCTTTCGCTGACTTCGCCCGCATGCGCCGTGAGATGGACCAGATGATGGGTGATCCCTGGGGGCGCGGCGGGCGGTTTGTCAGCCGCCGCACCAGCGGCTTCTCGCCCAACGTCGACGTTTACTACTGCGGCGATCCCCAGATGGCGGTGGTCAAGGTCGACCTTGCCGGGGTCGAGCTGAGTGAGATCGGGATCGAGGTCAGCGGCCGCCACCTGGCGATCGTGGGCGAACGGCCGCTGCAGGAGACCGAGGGCCGCGTCTACCAGCAGGTCGAGATTCCCTCCGGACCGTTTCGCCGTGTCGTCGAGCTTCAGGTCGAGGTCGACGCCGAGCGCGCTAAGGCCACTTATGAAGACGGCGTGCTGCGGATCGAGCTGCCGCTGCGCGACCCAGGTGAGAACACGCGCCGGGTGCCGATCGGGAGGAAATGATGGAGGGGCAGCCGGTCCTCGAGGTGGTCGATTCGCCCCTCGAAGCCGAGGACGCGATTCTCGCCAACCAGCCGCTCCCCGATGCGCTGCCCGTCCTGCCCCTGCGTGACACGGTCACCTTCCCGGAGACGCTGACGCCGCTGGCAGTCGGCCAGGAGCGCTCGATCAAACTCGTCGACGACGTTCTCGGCGCCAACCGGATGCTGGTCATGGTCGCCTCCCGCGACCCCGAGAACGAGGAGCCGGGCCCCGACGATCTCTATGAGGTCGGTGTCGTCGGTGTCGTCGCCCGGATGATCAAAGTCCCCGACGGCACCCTGCGCATCCTCGTCCAGGGCACGCAGCGGGTTCGTCTCGGGTCCTACGTCAGCGAGCAGCCCTACCTGGTCGCGCGGATCTCCGAGCTGCCGGACGTGATCGTCCAAAGCGCCGAGTTGGAGGCGCTGACGCGCAACGTCCAGCGCACCTTCTCGGAGATCATCGAGCAGATCCCCTACCTGCCGGAGGAGCTGCAGATGGCCGTCGCCAACATCGACGACCCATCCGCGCTTGCTCACCTGATCGCCGGCGCCCTGCGGATCGACACCGAGGAGAAGCAGCGGCTGCTGGAGGAGGTCGACGTCGTCAAACGGCTGCGCCACCTGGCCCAGGTCCTCGCCCGCGAGCTCGAGGTCGTGCAGCTCGGCACCCAGATCCAGACCCAGGTGCAGTCGGAGATCGACAAAGGCCAGCGCGAGTTCTTCCTGCGCCAGCAGCTGAAAGCGATCCAGGAGGAGCTGGGGGAGGAGGACGAGCAGCTCGCCGAAGTGAACGAACTGCGCGAGCGGATCGAGGGGGCGGAGCTGCCCGAGCACGCGCTCAAAGCCGCCGAGCGCGAGCTCTCGCGCCTGGAAAAACTGCCGCCGGCCGCGGCCGAGCACGGCGTCATCAGGACCTACCTGGAGTGGCTGGTGGAGCTGCCCTGGTCGCAGGAGACCGAGGACAACCTCGACATCGGCCACGCCCGCGAGGTGCTCGACGCCGACCACTACGACCTGGAGAAAGTCAAGGACCGGATCCTCGAGTACCTGGCGGTGCGCAAACTCAACCCTGACTCCCCGGGGCCGATCCTCTGCTTCGTCGGTCCGCCCGGAGTCGGCAAGACCAGCCTCGGGAAATCAATCGCGAAGGCGCTGGGGCGCGAATTCGAGCGGATCTCGGTCGGCGGCGTCCGCGACGAGGCGGAGATCCGCGGCCACCGTCGCACCTACATCGGCGCCCTCCCCGGGACGATCATCCGCGCTCTGCGCGACGCCGGCACGGGGAACCCCGTTTTCATGATCGACGAGATCGACAAGATGGGCGCCGACTTCCGGGGTGACCCCGCCTCAGCGATGTTGGAGGTCCTCGATCCCGCCCAGAACGACTCCTTCCGCGATCACTACCTCGACCTCGAGTTCGACCTCTCTGACGTCCTCTTCATCGCCACGGCGAACATCCTCGACACGATTCCCACTCCGCTGCTGGACCGGATGGAGACGATCGAACTCTCCGGTTACACGGTGGAAGAGAAGCGCCACATCGCCCGCCGCTATCTGGTCCCGCGGCAGGTCAAAGCGAACGGTCTCAAGGCCTCCCAGATCGAGTTCGCCGATGCGGCCCTGACCGCGATCATCGAGGAGTACACGCGCGAGGCCGGCGTCCGCAACCTCGAGCGCCAGATCGGCACGATCTGCCGCAAAGTCGCCCGCGACGTCGCCGAGGGCAAAGTCAAAGGCAAGGTCAGGATCTCCGGCAAAAAAGCCCGTGAGCTGCTCGGCCGCCGCCGGGTTTTCGCCGAGCAGCGTCGCCGCACCAAAGTTCCCGGCGTCGCCACCGGCCTCGCCTGGACTCCGACCGGCGGCGACGTCCTCTTCATCGAGGGGACGGCGATGCCGGGTTCGGGCGGACTGACGATCACCGGCCAACTCGGTGACGTGATGAAAGAGTCGGCGCAGGCGGCGCTGTCCTGGATCCGTGGCCACTGGGCCGAGGTTGCCCCGGACCTGGGCGAGAACTGGTTCGCCGAGCACGACATCCACATCCACGTCCCGGCCGGAGCTGTTCCCAAGGATGGCCCCTCGGCAGGGGTGGCGATGACCGTTGCCCTCGCCTCGCTGATCAGCAGCCGGCCGGTTCGCAACGATGTCGCGATGACTGGCGAGGTGACCCTGACGGGACAGGTGCTGCCGATCGGCGGCCTCAAGGAGAAGTCGTTGGCGGCTCAGCGGGCCGGGATCAAACGCGTGATCGTGCCCGATCGCAACCGCGGTGACGTCGATGAGATCCCCAAGCACGAGCTCGGCAAACTCGAGTTCGTCTTCGTCAGCGAGGTCTCAGAAGCGATCGACGCAGCCCGCTCCTAGGCACGATGGAGGCGGCAACCCTCGACCGTAAGGCTGTTGGCGTCTATGCGCAATCGCTGCGTGAGGCGGCGCGGGCGCGTTCGCGCGCCTTCTGGATCGTCGCCGGGCTGACGGTTCTCGCCGCCGCCCTGCGCTTCGCCACACTCGGCGTCCAGGCCTACCACCACGACGAGATCGTCACCGCCAGTCGTGTCCTCCGCGGCAGCTTCTTTCACGCGATGGACGCGGTCGGCTTCAGCGAGTCGGCGCCGCCGCTCTACTACGCCTTGGCCTGGTTCTGGACGCAGCTGACCGGGACCGGTGAGTTTGGCTTGCGCTCGCTCTCGGCCCTCGCCGGCGTGGCGACCGTCCCGGTCGCCTACCTACTCGGCCGGGAGCTGCGCGGACGCCGGGCCGGACTGATGGCTGCGGCGCTGGTCGCGGTCAACCCGATGCTGCTCTGGTACTCGCAGGAGGGACGGGCCTACGCGCTCCTTGCCCTGCTCTGCGCGCTGTCGCTGCTCTTCTGCGTGCGCGCACTGCGCCGGGGCGGGCGCCGCGAGTTCACACTTTGGGGGGTCCTCTCGGGCCTCGCCCTCGCCACCCATTACTTTGCGGTTTTCCCGATCGCGGTCGAGGCGGCCTGGCTGCTCTGGCGTCGCGGCAGGGCGAGTCTGGTCGGCCTCTGGATCCTCGCCGCCTTCGCCTTGGCGCTGGCACCGCTGGCGATTCACCAGATGTCGCTCGCCCACGCCGAATGGATCGGCAACTTCGGCCTGGGCCACCGGCTCTGGGAAACCGCGGCGACCTTCGTAACCGGCGAGACTGCCGACATCATCGCCAGGCCGGAGCGCCCGGAGCTGGCCTTCGTCCCGCTGGCTTTGGCGCTGGCGGCCCTGGGGCTGGTCGCCGCTCGTGGCAACAGGGAGGAGCGGCGGGCGGCGGCGATTCCGCTCAGCCTCGCCGCCGCCGCGATCGCGATCCCGGTTCTGCTCGCAGTGGTTCCCGGCGGCAAAGACTTCGTCTTGGCCCGCAACGTGATGCCGGCGCTGGTGCCGCTGCTGGTCGCGATCGCGATCGGGGTCACTCTTCCCGCGGCCCGCCGTCTCGGCACCGCGATCGTGGCCGCCCTGCTCCTCTACTCGCTCGGCTTCAGCGTCTGGGCCAGCTTCGCCCCCAGCCTGCAGCGGCCCGACTGGGACGCGGTTGCCGCCGAGGTCGGCGAACCGGCGGCACCGCGGGCGATGGTCACCTGGGTCTTGGGGGAGGCGTCGCTGCGCTACTACCTCTCCACGGGGGCGATCCAGGTGACGCCGGCGGACGGCTACGAATGGCTGGTTCATGAAGTCGACTTCGTCTCCGACGGCAAGGTGCCACCACCGCCGGCTCGCCTGCTTGGCCCCGGATTCCGCGAAACGTCGCGCGAGAGCGCCGGCCGCCTCTACATCAGGCACTTTGAGCTGCCCGGTCCGGGTCTGGCGCCGTTGCGGCTGCGGGAGCTGAAGCAGGCCCAGCTGAACTTCCGTAATACGGGCGTTTTATTGGATGGCATCGGGCCGGGGTAGGTGCCCCGGGGTTCGGGTATAACCTGCAAAGAGATCTGCTGACCAGCTGAGGAGAGGGTATGAGCAAGACGAAGGCGGCCCGCGCCAACGACATGTACGAGACTGCCCGGGAAAATCCCTATGTGCAGCGTCTGATCGAGGACGACGAGCTGCGCGACAGTCTTCGCGACGCTTTCGAGGCCGCGCGTGGGGCCTACGGTCGCGCTACCGGCAACGGCAAGGGCGCGGTCAAGGCCGTGACCAGCGACAAGAAGGTCCAGAAGGACCTGCGCGAGGCGGCGGAGAGCCTGCGCGAGGCCTCGGAGCGCCTGCGCAAGCCGCCGAAGCGCAAGGGCGGCATCGGCAAGCTGCTGCTGATCGCCGTGGTCGGCGCCGTAATCGCCCTGGCCGTCAGCGAGGGCGCGCGCAAGGCCGTGCTCGACACCCTCTTCGGTGCCGAAGAGGAGTTCGAGTACACCAGCACCACGAGCATCAACGGCTCCTAGCCGGGGTGGGGGCGGGCTCTGCCGCCCGCCTCTCTCCCTAGACTGAGGTTGATGGAGGCAGCAACCAAAGAGCGCGAGCTGAGCGGCGACAAGGCGCAGCGCATCGTCGACGCGATGCGCGACAGCGTCGCCCGCCGTGGCGCCGCCGGGTCCACCTTCGAGCACGTCGCCCGCGAGGCGGGGGTCAGCCGTGGCCTCCTCCACTACTACTTCGGGACCAAGGAGCGGCTGCTGGTCGAGGTCGTCCGCCGCGACGCCGAGATTCGCATCTCCCGGCTCGACGAGCGACTGGCCAAGGCGCGCTCGGCCGATGACGTCCTCGACGTCCTCGTCGCCAGCCTGACCGACATGATCGAGAACGAACCGGGTTTCTTCCTGCTGCTTTACGAGCTGTTCAGCGCCGGGCGTCGCAACCCCGACATCCAGCGCGAGGTTGGCCAGCTGTTCGAGCGCACGCGCTCCCACGTCGCCGACGTGCTCGAGGCCAAGCAGCGCGAGGGCGTGCTGAAGCTGCGTTTCAGCGCTGAGGCGATCGTCTCTTACCTGTTCGCCCTCGGCGACGGGTTCGCCCTGCAGGCCCTCTCCGATCCCGAGCGGGACAACGCTGACGCCCTTGCCGCCGGCGCCGCCTCGGCCCGGTACCTGCTCGTCGCCGAGTAACACGCCCGCGTCCGAGTGACGCGACTCACAGACCGGCACTCGCCGGTGCGAAAAGCTGGCTAACCAGCCAATGCGCGACGGAATGAAACGACTCGCAGGAGTTCTGGGCCGGCGCCGGCGCTGGGTTTTGGCCGTCTGGGTCGTGATCGTTGTCGCCGCACTGCCCTTCGCGTCGAAACAGACCGAACACCTGACCGGCGGCGGCTTCGACGTACCGGGCAGCCAGTCGAAGGCGGTTACCGAATCGATGCAGGGCGCCTTCGCCAGGGAGTCAGGCGGGGTTGCGGTACTGCTGCGAGCGGAGCCGAGCGCGAGCGCCGCCGAGCGGGCCGCCGCCGTCGACCGGGTGCGGCGTGAGGTCGCGAAGGTCGAAGGGATCTCGCTGCCGCCGGCGGTCGCGCGGCGCAGCGAGGCGCAGCTGCAGCGCGCTGGCACCACCCTCATTCCGCTGGCCAGCAGCGTCCCGCCCGATGACCTGATCGACCCGGCGGTCGACCTGCGCGAAGCGCTCGACCCTGGCACCGTCGAGGCCGGCGTCACGACCTACCTGGCCGGGCAGCCGACGGTCTGGGCCGGGATGCAGGAGCTCTCGAAGGAAGACCTTGCCAAGGCGGAGGCGAGCGGCTTCCCGATCGTGGCGCTGATCCTGCTCGTCGTCTTCGGCTCCCTGGCGGCGGCGGTGCTGCCGCTGACGCTCGGCTTTGTCAGCGTGATCGTCACCGGCGCCCTCATCTACTTCATCTCCCTGCAGATGACCACCTCGGTCTTCGTTACCAACATGGCTTCGATGATCGGGATCGGCGTCGCGATCGACTACTCGCTCTTCATCCTCGCCCGCTATCGAGAGGAGCGCCGCGACGGCCGCGACTGCGACGCGGCCCGCTCCGAGGCGCTGGCCACCTCCGGCCTCGCCGTCGCCTTCTCCGGCCTCGCCGTGATCGTCTCCCTGGCCGGACTCTGGATGGTCGACAACCAGGCGCTGCGCTCGATGGCGCTGGGGGCGATGACCGTCGTCGCCGTCTCGATCCTGACCGCGACGACCCTGCTGCCGGCGCTGATCGCGATGCTCGGCGACCGGGTGATGCCGGGCGGGCTGGTCGCCCGGGTCCTGCGCTTCTTCAAGTACACGGTCTTCCGCCGGCCGCGGCCCCTCGCCGGCGCCGCGGTTCCCGCCGGCCCCGGCTTCTGGGACAGGTGGGCTCGCCGGGTCATGGCCCGTCCCGTCCTCGCCGTCGTCGGTTCGGCCGCGGTCCTCCTATTACTCGCTTCGCCTTTGCTCTCGATCGAGACCGGTACCGCTGCGCTTCAACAGTTCCCCAAGGACAGCGACGTCCGGGTCGGCAACGAACTCGCCTCCCAGCAGCTCGGTGGCGGCGCCGATCCGATCCAGTTCGTCGCCACCTTCCCGGCGCCGCCGGAGCGTGCCGTGTCCGACCGCGCCGCGGTCTTCGAGTTCGCGACCGAGTTGCGCCGGCAGCCGGGCGTCAACGCCGTCGCCGCCCCCGTCTACGCGGGCGACAGCGTCCTGATCGAGGCGACCTCGACCGCCGAGAGCGACTCCGAGGCCGCCACCGCCCTGGTCGACCGCCTGCGCGATTCCTTTGTCCCCACCACCGCCCTGGCGGCGGCCGCAACAGTCGACATCGGCGGCGAAACTGCCCGTACGGACGACGTCCGCGCCCAGATCTCCGGCTCCCTCTGGAAGATCGTCGGCTTTGTTCTCGCCCTCAGCTTTATCGTCCTGATGGTGATGCTGCGTTCGCTGCTGCTGCCGCTGAAGGCGGTGCTGATGAACCTGCTCTCGATCGGCGCGGCCTTCGGCGTCCTCGTCGTCGTCTTCCAGTGGGGCTGGTTCGACAGCGTGCTCGGCTTCGAAAGCCTCGGCGCTCTCGACACGATCAACGTGCCGCTGATCTTCGCGATCGTCTTCGGCCTCTCGATGGACTACGAGGTCTTCCTGATGTCGCGGATCCGCGAGCGCTATCTGATCCACGGCGACAACGAGCGGGCCGTGGCCGAGGGCCTGTCCTCGAGTGCCCGCACGATCTCCTCCGCGGCACTGATCATGACCTCGGTCTTCGCGGTCTTCGTCCTCACCGGTGTTCCCTCGATCAAAGAGCTGGGCCTCGGCTGCGCGGTGGCGATCGCCCTCGACGCGACCCTGGTGCGGCTGATCCTGGTGCCGGCGGCGATGAAGCTGATGGGCAAGTGGAACTGGTGGATGCCCTCCTGGCTCGACCGCGTCCTCCCCAACCTCAGCTTCGAGGGCGGCGCCAGGCCAGAGCCAGAGCCGGCCCCCGCCAAAGCCTGAACTGCCTGCCGATGGGCCGATAAGTTGACTCTGAGTCAACTTATCGGCCCATCGGCAATAGGATTGTGGGGTGACCGACGGGGAGATTGCGTTCGCGGGGGCGGCGCGGCAGGCGGAGATGGTGCGAGCCGGTGAGGTTTCGCCGACCGAGCTGGTGCGGATGTGCCTCGAGCGGATCGAGCGTTTCGACCCGCAGCTGAATGCCTTCCGGGTCGTCCTCGGCGAGCAGGCCCTGCTGGAAGCTGAGCAGGCGGAGGCGCGGTTGAAGGGCGGCGACGACCGTCCCCTTCTGGGCGTGCCGGTCGCGATCAAGGACGAAAGCGAGGTCGCCGGCCAGGTCAAGATGCTCGGTACCGACGCCTTCGACCAGCCCGCCACCGAGGACGCCGAGATGGTGCGCCGGCTGCGCGCCGCCGGCGCGATCGTTGTCGGCCTCACCCACCTGCCGGAGCTGGCGATCTGCGGCTTCACCGAGTCGGCGACCTGGGGCGTCACCCGCAACCCTTGGAACCCGCAGCGTTCTCCGGCCGGCTCCAGCGGTGGCAGTGCCGCCGCGGTTGCCGCCGGCCTGGTCCCGATCGCCTCCGCCGGTGACGGCGGCGGCTCGATCCGCCTCCCGGCCGCTTCCTGCGGCCTCTTCGGGCTCAAGGTCTCCCGCGGCCGGGTCTCGCTGGCGCCGCAGCTGGAAGGCTGGAACGGGCTCGCCGTGCTCGGCTGCCTCAGTCGCAGCGTGCTCGACACCGCCCTTTACCTCGATATCGTCAGCGGTGGTTCCAGCGAGCCGGGGGCGCCGCCCCTGCCGGAGCGCCCGTTCGTCGAGTCGGCGAAAACGCCGCCCGGAAAGCTCCGCGTCGCCTGGTCGACTGCTGCTCCACGCGCGGCCGCGCCGCCGACCGTCGACGACGTCGTCAAGCGGGCCGTCTCCGACACCGCCGAGCTGCTCGGCTCGCTCGGCCACGAGGTCGAGCACCGCGACCCCAACTGGGGCGCGATCGGCAACAACATCACGCCGCGTTTCCTGCGCGGCGTCTCCGACAGCGTCGCCGAAGTGCCGTACCCGGAGCGCTTGGAATCCCGCACGCGCGGCTTCGGGCGCCTCGGCAGCATCCTCCCGGACAAGCTCTACGAGGCGGCGCTGCGCGGGCGCGATGCCGACGTCGCCCGGGTCAACGCGATCTTCGAGACGCACGACGTGCTGATGACCCCGGTGATGGGTGGCACGGCGCTGCCGGTGCGCCGCTGGGAGGGTCAGGGCGCGATCCGGACCGTGCTCGGGATGAGCCGCTTCTATCCGTACTGCGTCCCCTGGAACCACCTCGGCAACCCCTCGATGGCGGTGCCGGCCGGCTTCGCCGCCGACGGGATGCCGCTCTCGGTCCAGATCGTCGGCCGCCCCGGCGACGAGGCGACGCTGCTCTCCCTGGCCGCTCAGCTCGAGGCCGAGCGGCCCTGGGCGGACGCCCGCCCGCCGATCTCCTAGCCGCAGCGACCTAGCTTGGGAAAACCTTGCGCATCCGCGCGATCTCGCGGATCGATCCGCGGGGGCGCAGGCGGCGCTGCAGGATCATCTTCAGCGGGTTGGCTTCGGGCTTGCCGGTGGCGACGAAGTCGGCCCAGCTGGCCTCCAGGACCAGGGTCGGGTTCGGCGCTTCGCCTGGCTCGGCGCGGGTCGAGCCGTTGTCGATCACCAGGTGCCAGGGGTCAGCGTCGGTGAAGCGGTACTGGTAGACGAGCGGCGAGCCGTTGGCGGCGGCCGGGTTGACGACGCGCTTGACGACGTCGAAGTAGAGCCGTTGCAGCTCGGGCGATTTCTCTGGCGTGGCCTCGGGGGGACCGAGGATCCCGCCCATCATCAGCTTTACCTGGCGGGCGGCGATCTCGTCCTCGGAGGCCTCGGGGTCGAACGGGAAGACGCCGGGCGGCATCTCCTCGGTCGGGTAGCCGATCGTGCGCCAGCGCTGGCGGATCAGTTTGAGGCCGAAGGCGAAGATGTCCTCGAGCGAGAAGCCGTAGCACTCGGTGTAGGAGCGATCGAGGTTGGGCGGGTAGAAGACGGCGGGGCCGTAGGGGAGGACTTCGCGCAGCAGCTCGACCACCGACGCCCGGTTCTCCTCCCAGCCGGGATAGCCTTCGGCCAGCAGTTCGGAGAGGACCTTGACGCCGAAGCCGATGTGGCGCTGCTCGTCACGGGAGACGTTGGCCATGCCGGAGCTGAAGCCTGGCATCGTCTCTTCGGAGGAGAAGAAGTCCTCGATGAAGTGCTGGCCCGGCTGGGCCAGGCTGCCCTCGACGATCAGGTGGTAGAGGGTGATCGCCTGCGCGTACTTGGCGACCGAGCGGTCCTTGCGCAGTTCCTCCGCCATCACGTCGAGGCGGTCGAAGATCCCGCGGTAACCCCAGTTGAGCTGGGGCAGGGTGGAGGCCAGGGTCGACTGGATCGAGTCACCGCCGACGCCGATCACCTCCTTGAAGAAGCGATGGAAGAAGACCGAGTGGCGGACCTCGTCTACCTGCTGGGTGGCGAGGAAGTAGGACTGCTCCTCGGTCGGGGCGGCGGTGATGTAGGGAGCGAGGGTGTCGGCGACCCGGTCCTCGCCATAGAAGAACATCGAGTAGATCCACATCGCCGAGCGCCGCTGGATGTCGCTGAGCGACTCCCAACCGGCTTTGTCGCCGGAGAAGTCGATGTCGTAGGCGCTCCAGTTGCCCCCCTCCCAGCGACGGTAGAGATCCTCGTAGGTGACGTTGTCCATCAAATTCTGGGAAGCGACGCTCATCTCTGCTCCTTTTGGTGTTCCATACCCCTGTGACGTGAGCCTAGCGCGATTCCTGGCTGGCTGGCCAAACCGATCTGTGTCGTCGGTCACACTTCTTCCGCCGCTTGAATCGCCACCGAGCGCTCGGAAAGACTTAGGCTGGTCCGGTGCCGAAGTCTTTATGGAAGTTCGTGAAAGCTCTGGGGCGCCACTACTTGTGGCTCGTCTTCACCGTGCTCCTTGGCGTCGTTGGCCTGGTCGAGCTCGTCTTCGGGGTCGACCTGAAACTGCCGTTCTGGGCCTTCTGGGTCATCGGCGGGGTGCTCTTCGCGATCGCGGCATACCTCGCCTACGACGAGGTTTCGGAGCAATTGGAGGCCGCCGAGTCTGAGGCCACCGAGGCCCCGCGGGAAAAAGCCGAGGATGGGCTGGACGGGATCATCGCCGCAGGCGAGGAGCTGGCCAAGCTCGAGGACGAGCTTTCGACAGCGCAGGCGGAAGAGTGGTGGGGAGGGGCGCTGCGGTTCGTCCAGGGGGAGTTCGGGCTCGCGGAGAAGCAGTCGATCGCCGAGGCGGTCCCCAAAGGGACCCCGGCCGAAGAAGTGCGCAGCCGCTGCAACCTGCTGCGGGGGACCGCTAAGCGCTTGGGCGCTCGATCTCCCGCTTGAGGATCTTGCCGGTGGGGCCTTTGGGAAGCTCGTCGAGGAACCAGACCAGGCGCGGGTACTTGTAGGCGGCGATGCGCTCCTTGACGTAGGCGCTGACCTCCTCGGGGTCGAGCTGCTCGCCGTCGTGGAGGACGACCGCGGCGCCGATCTCCTCTCCCCACTCGTCGTGGGGGACACCGAGCACCGCGGCTTCGCGGATCTTCGGGTGCTCGTAGAGCACTTCCTCGACCTCGCGCGGGTAGACGTTGTAGCCGCCGCGGATGATCAGGTCCTTCTTGCGGTCGACGATGTAGAAGTAGCCCTCCTCGTCGACTCGGGCCATGTCGCCGGAGTGGAACCAGCCGCCGCGCATCGCCTCCTCGGTCGCGTCGGGGCGCTGCCAGTAGCCCTTCATGATGTTGTGGCCGCGGATCACGATCTCGCCGACCTCGCCCTGGGCGACCTCGTTGTCGTCCTCGTCGACGACCTTCATCTCGACGCCTTCGAGCGGCGTTCCGATCGAACCCGGCTTGCGCTCGCGGTCGGGATGGTTGGAGCTGGAGACCGGCGAGGTCTCCGAGAGCCCATAGCCCTCCAGCACGATCGCCCCGAACGCGTCCTCGAAGCCGCGCAGCACCTCGACCGGCATCGAGGCGCCCCCGGTGATGCAGGTGCGCAGGGCGGAGGTGTCATAGCTCTCGCGCTCGGGATGGTGCAGCAGCGCCCCGTACATCGTCGGCACGCCGTAGAAGTGGGTGACGCCGTCGCGCTGCATCGTCGCCAGCGCCTCGCCCGGGTCGAATTTGGGCACCAGGGTGAGGCAGGCGCCGACCATCAGCGAGGCGTTCATGCTGACCGTCTGGCCGAAGGAGTGGAAGAGCGGCAGGCCGCCGAAGACGATGTCGCCGGCGGCGATCTCGCAGGTGTTGCGGGAGGAGATGTCGGCGTTGCGGAAGAGGTTGAGGTGGGTCAGCTCGGCCCCCTTCGGCTTGCCCGTGGTGCCGGAGGTGTAGAGGATCACCGCGGTGTCGTCCTCGGCGGTCTCGGCGAGGCCAGGGGTGGGCTCGTGCTCGTCCAGCATCGCCGCGAAGCTCGCTGGCTCGACCTCGATCGGCTCGGCGCCAGCGTCGGCGGCGCCGTCGCGGGCCTCGGCCGCGAAGCCATGCCAGAACAGCAGCAGCTTCGCCCCGGAGTCCTCGAGGTAGAAGGCGATCTCGCGCCGCTTCAGCAGCACGTTCATCGGCACCACGATGGCGCCGGCCCGCAGCACGCCGTAGTAGGCGACCGGGAACTCGAGCACGTTGGGGAGCATCACGCCGACTCGGTCGCCCGGCTCGACTCCCCGCTCTCTCAGCAGCGTCGCCAGGCGGGCGCTGCGCTGGTCGAGCTCGGCGTAGGTGAGCTCCGTCTCGCCGAGGCGGACCGCAGGGCTGTCCGGCACCTGAGCGGCGCTCTCACTGACGATCGATGCCAGGTTCAGTCCCATCTCCCGACCCGGAGTCTATGCCTCCGCTGGCTGCACGCGGGCGGCTTCCTCGGCTTCCTCGGTGTTGCGTCGGCTCATCACCCAGGCGAAGGCGCCACCGGTGAAGAGCATGAAGGAGCTGTAGATCGCGGCTGGGATCGTCACGTCAGAGGCGAGCGAGGCGCCGACGGCGATCGCCAGCGCCGAGTTGTGGATCCCCAGCTCGAGCGCGATCGCGGTCGACTGGCGGTCGTCGAGGCGGGCCAGTTTGGAGATCGTGAAGCTGATCGCCATCGCCGCCACGTTGAGGGCGAATGCGGCTCCGGCGACTTCGGTGATGTGCTCGCTGACCGTGTCGTGCTCGCTGGCGATCGCGCCGACGACGACGATCGCGAAGAGGGCGAGGGAGATGCGCTTGACGCGCGGGTAGGCCGCCTCGACCTGCCGCGGCCAGCGGCGCCGCAGCTCCATCCCGATCGCGACCGGGACGATCGTGATCGCGAGCACCCGCAGCACCACCCCGAGCATGCTGACGTCGCCGACGTCGGCGCCGAAGTGGTTGGTGGAGAGGCTGAGGAAGAGCGGCACCGTGATTGCCGCGGCGACGCTGCTGATCGCGGTCATCGTCACCGAGAGCGCCGTGTCGCCGCGCGACAGGTGCGTCAGCATGTTGGCCATCATTCCGCCGGGCGAGGCGCCGAGCAGAACCAGGCCGACCGCAAGCTCCGGCGGCAGGTCGAACAGCTCGGCCATCGCGAAGGCGAGCAGCGGCGAGATCAGCGCCAGGTTGAGCATCCCGATCGCGACCCCGCGCGGCGCCGTCAGCACGCGCCGGAAATCAGCTCGGGTCAGCGTCATCCCGAGGCTGCACATGATCACCGCGATCGCGGCTGGCAGCAGGACTGAGGTGAGGACCGGGGAATCGATGCGGGGACCCTAGTGCCCGAACCTAAGTCGCGACCCACGCTCCGCTAGGCTCGCCCCCGATGGAGAACCTAGGTGAGCAAACGTCCTACCTCGCGGTGAGGAAAGGCGTGCCGGTGTACTCGAGCGACGGCGAGAACCTGGGCCGGGTCGTGAACGTGCTCTCGGCGCCCAACATCGACATGTTTGACGGGATCGTCTTCGACACCACCGCCGGCCCGGGCGGTCACCGTTTTGTCGACGCTCCCGAGGTCGACGCGCTCTATGAGAACGGGGTGACGCTGAAGATCGACGCGGCCGCGGCGGCGAAGCTGCCGAAGCCGGGCGCAAACCCGGGCGCGATCACGGCCAGCGCCGCCGACTTCTCCGGGTCCAAACGGGGCCCACTCGGCCGTTTCTGGGATCGCATCTCCGGCAAGGGCTGAGCGGTCAGACGAGCTGTCGCGGCGGCGGGTAGGATGGCCGCCGTGAGCAGGGGACCGATGCTGATCATCTCGTTGTGCGCGGCGCTGGCGCTGGCGATTGCCGGCTGCGGCGGCGACAGCGACGACTCGACCTCGACCGGATCGACGACCGAGGCGAGCGCCGCCGAGAAGTCGGAAGGCTCGGCGAGTCAGCCGAGCGGCTCGCAGGACCTCAACAAGAAGCCGAAGGTCACGGTTCCGAGCGGACCGGCGCCGAAGCAGCTCGAAGAGGTGGACCTGGTCGAAGGCAGCGGCGCCGAAGCCAAATCCGGCGACGAAGTCACCGTCCAGTACGTCGGCGTCGGCTACGACAGCGGCAAAGAGTTCGACACCTCCTGGGGCGGCGAACCGTTCAGCTTCCCGCTCGGCGCCGGCATGGTGATCAAAGGCTGGGACGAGGGTGTCGCCGGGATGAAGGTCGGCGGCCGCCGGGAACTGGTGATCCCGCCGAACCTCGCCTACGGTCCCGCTGGCTACCCGCCGGCGATTGGTCAGAACGAACCGCTGATCTTCGTCGTCGATCTCGTCGCAGTCGGCTAGCTCCTACACAGGCGGCTCGGAGGGCGCCGGGTGCGGATCCGGAATCGGTAGGCCAACCGGGCCGGTCGGGACCCAGCCGCGGTAGCGCCTGAGCAGGATCAGCAGTCCGACCACGCCGGCCAGGGCGGAGAGGCCGCCGGCGAAAGCGAGGGTGCCGCGGGCGCCGATCGCGGCGACGAGGAGGCCGCCGCCGGCGAAGGCGCCGAGCTCGGCCGAGTTGCGGATGCCGTTGTAGGCGGCGAAGGCGCGGCCATGCAGCTGGTCGGGAACCTGGATGTGGATGAGGCTGCGGAACATCACGTTCTTGAGCCCGTGGGCGACGCCGCCGGCGAACGAGCAGGCGAGGAAGAAGGCGAAGCTGAGCCAGAGGGCGGGCAGCGCCAGCGCCAGCCCTTGCGTCGCCGCCGCGGCCAGGCCGACAGTCGCCAGCGCGTAGGCCGCCACCCGCGGCGAGAGCAGCAGTGCGCCCAGGGCCATCCCCGCGGTCCAGAACGAGAGCATCGCTCCGTAGGAGACGTCGCCCTTGCCGAGCACGTCCTCGACGAAGAAGAGCTCGCCGACCCAGACCGCCGACATGAACAGCAACGAGGCGAAGGCGACGATCATCACCAGCGCCAGAGTGCGATCGGCAAAGAGATAGGCGATTCCGTCGCGGGCTCGGGGCGCGCGTTCCCCCTCCTTCAGCGCCGCCGGCTCGCGTCGAATGCGCAGCGAGAGAGCGGCGATCGCGACGAGCGCGAAAGTGGCGGCGTCGACCATCATCGCCAGCTGCAGGTCACCGACGGCGAAGAGCAGACCGCCGAGCAGCGGCCCGAGGCCGAAGCCGATGTAGCGGATCGTCTCCATGTGGCCGTTCGCCTCCTGGATCCGGTCCTCGCCGGCCAGCGGCGGCACCAGCGCGAACTCGGCTGGCTGGGCGATCGCGAAGACGACGCCGAGCAGCGTCGTCAGGATCAGGACCGGGACCAGGGCGGTGGCGAAGCTCAGCGCCAATGCCAGCACGGCGCCGGTCGCCGAGACGAAGGCGAGCAGGCGGGTCGCCTCGATCCGGTCGACCAGCAGGCCGGCATGACCCGCGGTCAGCACCGAGGGGCCGAAGAGGCAGATCCAGAGGGCGGCGACGGCGAAGCCAGAGTCGCTGATCTCCTTCACGTGGAGGCCGAGCGCCACCATCGCCACCCAGTCGCCGGCCGCCGACAGCCCGACCGAGCCGCTGACCAGACGGAAGTCGCGGTTGCGCAGCAGGCTTCCCTCCATGTCGGGCAGGATAGGCCGGTGGGGCGCAACCGGAAGCTGATCGCCGAGCGGCTTACGGCCCAGGGCCTGGCCGGGGAGCCCGCCCGGGACCCCCTCGCCGTCGCCGAGCGGCTGCTCGCCGTTCAGGGGCAGGACCCGCGAGGGGCGCGGCTGGCGATCCGCGCCCGCAGCACCGGCCTGAGCGCCGCGGACGTCGACCGGTCGCTGAGCGAGGACCGCTCGCTGCTGATCACCTGGCTCAATCGCGGCACGCTGCATCTGGTCCGCAGCGAGGACTACCCGTGGCTGCAGGCGCTGACGACGCCGCCATTGCTGACCAGCTGCACCCGTCGCCTGCGCCAGGAGGGCGTCAGCGAGGCCGAGACCGAGCGCGGAGTGGAGGTGGTCGAAGGTGCACTCGCCGAGGAGGGGCCCTTGAGCGGCAAAGAGCTGAAGGAGCGGCTTCAGACGGCCGCGGTGCGGAGCGCGGGCCAGGCCTTCATCCACCTGATGTTCCTCGCGGCCCTGCGGGGGATCGTCGTGCGGGGGCCGATGATCGGCAAGCAGCACGCCTACGCACTAGTGCGCGACTGGCTGGGACCGCAGCGGCCGGTCGACCGCGACGTCGCCCTGGCCGAGCTGGCCCGCCGTTACCTGGTCGGCCACGGTCCGGCCGACGATCGCGACCTGGCCCGCTGGGCCGGTCTACCCCTGCGCGACGCTCGCGCCGGGCTGACCGCGATCGCCTCTGAGCTGGTCGAGCGTGAGGACGGCCTGCTCGATCTGGACAAACGGCAGCCGGCCGAGCCGCTGCCACCACCGCGCCTGCTCGGCGCCTACGAGCCGCTGCTGCTCGGCTGGACCTCGCGCGAGGAAATCGTCGGCCCGCACAAGCTGCTGGTCTCGAACAACGGCCTCTTCCGTCCCTTTGCCCTCGTCGACGGTCGCGCTGTCGCGACCTGGGGTCTGGCCGGCGGCAAGGTCACGATCGAACATCTCGGCAAGGTGACGAGGAAGGCGTCGGGGGTTCTGGAGGCGGATGCGGCAGACGTGATTCAGTTCATGGAAAGCGACGAGGCAGCGCCGTCGAGCCGGCGCTGAAAGGAGAAGGCATGGGACAGCCGGTGGTGCATTTCGAGGTGATCGGCAAGGACGCCGACAAGCTGCAGAGCTACTACGCGGAGATGTTCGGCTGGACGATCGACGCCGACAACCCGATGAAGTACGGCCTGGTCGAGCGCGAGGTCAATCCCGAAGGCGCGGGCATCGCCGGCGCGGTCGGCCAAGGCCCGGAGGGGCACGAAGGCCACGTCACCTTCTACGTCGAAGTACCCGACGTCGAGGCCTCGCTGGTCCAGGCCGAGAGTCTCGGTGGCACGCGGATGATGGGCCCGGTTTCGCCGGTCGAGGGAGTCACGATCGGCCTCTTCTCCGATCCCGAGGGTCACGTGATCGGCCTGACCCAGGCAGCCGCGTAAGGGCGTGGCGGGTACCTACGCCCTGGTCCGGGAGGCGATCGAGGGGCGGCGCCAGGTCCACGCCACCTTCGACGGCCACCGGCGGCGCCTGTGCCCGCATGTGATCGGTACTCGTAACGGCGAGCCGCGAGCGCTGTTCTTTCAGTTCGGCGGCGCCAGCAGCCGCGGGCTACTGCCCGGCGGCGACTGGCGCTGCCTTCCTCTCGACGGTCTTAGTGACGTCTCAGTTCACGACGGGGTGTGGCACACCCGGGCTCACTCCGAGCCCCAGCGTTGCATCGACGACGTCGATCTGGAGATCGAGGCCTAAGTCAGGCCTGCGGTGCGGGGGGCGGCATCTGATCTGACACCGGCGGAGCCTCGTGGCCGGGCAGCGCTTCCGCCTCCTGCTCCCAGATGTGGTTCAGGGAGACCTGCAGGTAGGCCCACATCCCGGGTGAGAGCAGCAGGTAGAGGATCAGCACGATCCAACCGTTGACCGGCTCCTTGCCGCCGATTTTCGCGGCGCCTTGCACACGCTTGGTCCCGCGCCAGTAGGTGATCAGGGCAGGGATGAGGATGATGCCACCGGGGAACAGCGCCAGCAGCGAGTTGGTCGGGTTCTGGCCGAGGTCGTAGCCCTTGGCCTCACCGTACGCTTTCAGCTCCTTGTTGATCTTGTACCACCAGACAAGGTGGTAGATGCCGAGGGTGATGATCGGCAAGAGGGCGACGGCCCAAGGGTTGCGGACCTTCACCTCGTGTTCGGTGCCGCGAATTTTCATCTCGTAAGCCATCGTCTCTCCGTTTCGCCGGTCGTCCCGGGTTGGGTACGGCCGACACTACCCGCCGCCGCGGGGGACGGGCAAGTTCTGACCCCTGATGGTGCTGTGGCTAGGGCGAGACGACTGGGGACGTGGCGCTGCTGGTCGCGGGGGCGGCGTTCAGGGCCTGGGCGGAGACCCCGAGCGTCATCGTGCTGCCGAGGGCGGCGAAGGACGGCGTCACCGTGACGACCGGTTCGGTGTCGTTGGTTCCGGAGGGGAGCCTGCACGTCACCTGTCCCGCTGACGGGGCACCGCAGGGAATGTCCTGGCCGGAGATCTGGATCGAGTTGAGCGTCGTGTTGGCGGGAAGCGTGAAGGTCGCGCTCGGTTGGTCGAGGCCGCTGCCGGTTGCTTGGACATGGGCGGCGAACTGAGCCTGCATTCCCACTTTGGGTGCAATGGAGACGTAGGAGGACGTGAGCGCGATCGAGACGCTTCGCAGGCTCGCGTTCAGGAGATCGACCTCGTCGTCGTCCGTAAGGGTGAGGCCGCTGGACGTGTACCTGCCCAGGTAGCGGAAGTTGGCCGGGTCGGTCTCGCCCGGGGCGTCGGCGGGAGTCGAGAAGGTGATCGCTCGCGTTGCCTGCTCGCCCGGGGCCAGGCTGGGGATGGCACAGCTGACGAGACCTTCACCGAACGGGCTGGGTGCCGTGGACAGCGCACAGCCGGCCTCGCCCGAGACGAACGAGCTGCCCGCGGGCAGCGTCATCGTCGCCTCGCCCGCTGCGAGGGCGGTGCCGGCTTTTACCGGGTTGGGCGTGAAGAGGAGGCTGCTCGAGGGAACCGAGTCACCGCCGACGGCAACGGCGTCGACACTCGCGGCCCCGGTGCCCAGCGAGTAGCCGATGAACGATTTTTCGCCGCCGGGGGCGTTCTCGCCCGGATAGTCGAGGCGGAAGCGCCCGTCCGGGAAAAGCACGAGCTGGAACAGCCGGCGCGGCGAGCCGCCGGCGCGGTGCTGACCGATATCCCACTGGAACGCCACCAGGCTTCCGTCCGCGGGCACGACCTTTTTGACCGTCCCGGTGCCTGCGCCCTGGTCGGCGACGTCGAGGTCGCTCCAGTAGGGCATGATCCCGCGGGCGAAAGCGCCGAGGACTGCGTTTACGCCGCGGTAGTCCCTGACCTGCTCGTCTTCCCAGTAGTCCAGAGCGGGGCTGCCGCCAAACGACACCCAGCCATTGGTCGAGACGCTGACCGAACGCTCGCTGATCCCACCGAACGGAAAGGCGAACGGCAGGTCGACGGTCACGCCGCCGTCGTCCTCGGTGTCGCTGGAGACGTAGTCGAGGTCGACGGTGGCGCCGGCCACCAGCGCCGCCGGGGCCGCGTTTGAGCGCACGTAGCCCGCCTGGCCGGCAATTCCGTTTGCGGCCCTCAGCGTCGTCGTGATCGGCTCGCCCGGCTGCGGCGTGTTGCGATTCGCGTCTTCGTTGAAGGCCCAGTCAAGCCCGTTGGTCATCGTGAACGCGGCGGCTGCAGACGTTGGAACGGGAGGGGGAGGTGGGGACGTCACCTTGAACGCCTTGGAGGCGCCGCAGTTGTCGCCCTCCTTTGACTCCGGCACGCGCTTGCCGTCGTCGGCGCAGGCGATCAGCCGGTAGGTGCCGGCGGCGGAGCTGGCCGGCAGCACCACCTTCAGCTTGGCCTTGGCGCTCTTGCCCGGGCGCAGGGCTTTGACCTTTGCGCGCTTCAGGCGGAGGTCCTTGGCCTTGTGCTTCTTGCCCTTCGCGAGGTACACGGCCAGCTTGCTCTTGCCCGCTTTGGCGGCACCCTTGTTGCGCAGCTTGACGACGAGGTTGAGCTTCGACCCGGCGACGCTGGCGGGGGGCTTTGAGACCTTGCCGACGACGAGATCCGGCAGCGGCCCTTTCGCGGTCTTGGCGTTTGCCAGGGGGGCCGCGACGAGAAGCGCGACCAGCCCGAGCCCGACAGCGAGTGCGATCTTCGTCTGGGTCATCGACGGGGCACCCTATTGAGAAACCCCGCTGTAAAAAACCGCGCGTTTGTCTTTTAGCCCAGCTTCGGGCTGCGCCACGGCTGTTCGAGGCGCGCGGCGAGGTCCTCGACCAGGCCCTCGATCGGGACCCGGACCTGCTCCAGTGAGTCGCGGTCGCGGAGGGTGACGGTGTCGTCTTCCATCGTCTGGTGGTCGACGGTGATGCCCCAGGGGGTGCCGATCTCGTCCTGGCGGCGGTAGCGCTTGCCGATCGAG
>DASSFS010000026.1:0-63340 GCA_035694165.1 Solirubrobacterales bacterium
AAGAAGGGGCCCATCGGGGCGACCTGGGCCGCCGCGATCGCCTCGTCGATCTGCTTCAGCGAGAGGCCGTGCTCCTCTTGGGCGCGCCAGATCTCGCCAATCGTCGCCATCAGGATCTTGTTGACGACAAAGCCTGGGACCTCGCCGCAGACGATCGGCTGCTTCTTGATCGCCTGGGCGAAGTTGTAGGCGGCGGTGGCGGTCTCCTGCGAGGTGTCCTCGCCGACGATCACCTCGACCAGCGGCATCACCGAGGCCGGGTAGAAGAAATGGAAGCCGACCACCTTGTCGGCCCGCAGCGTCGCCTCGCCGATCTCGGTGATCGAGAGCGAGGAGGTGTTGGAGGAGAGGATCGCGTGGCCGGGGGTGGCGGCGTCGATCTCGCGGAAGACCGCCTGCTTGATCGCCATCTTCTCCGGCACCGCCTCGATCACGAAGTCGACGTCGCCGAACTCCTCGTAGGTGGTCGTGCCGGTTATCGAGCCCATGACCTCGGCGAGGCGGGCGTCGGCCTGCTCCTGCGTCAGCTTCTCCTTCTTGACTAGGCGCGCGAGTTGGCCCTCGGTGACCGAGCGGGCCTTCTCGACGGCGGCGTCGACGAACTTCTGGTCGATGTCCTTGACGACAACGGGGATGTCGGCGGCGGCGATCGCCTGGGCGATCTCGCCACCCATCGTGCCGCCACCGACGACGGCGGCCTTGGAAACGAACATTGCGGGGGAATCCTCCGGTTTTGGCTTGGCAGGGCGGCGTGCGCCGCGGGCAGCAGGCTATCCGGTCGCGGCTGGCGGGCCCCGGCCGACATAAGGGACAACCGCCAGCAGGGAAAAACTGTACGGCCGTACAAAGGCGCCCGGAGCGCTTGCCCATTAGGCTCTTTTGGCTCTTAATAAGGGAGTTGACCGGTAATCGATCGCGCCTTGGACGGGCGCGCGCCAAGTGAGGATCAGCCAAGCGATGACTCGTATCCGCCAGCAGAACGTGACCGCAGCGCAGTGGAGCTCCAACGGGGAGGCTCTGGGTGCGCTCGATCTGACCCTTCCCGAGAACGAAGCCTTCGGCGCCAATGTCTTTTCCGTCCCGGTGCAGCGCGAACGCCTGCCCCAGGACGTCTTCGAGAAGCTGCAGGCGACGCTGGCCCATGGCGAGGCACTCGACCCGAGCCTGGCCGACGCCGTTGCCGAGGCGATGAAGGACTGGGCGCTGGAGAACGGCGCCACCCACTACACGCACATGTTCCAGCCGCTGACCGGCTCGACCGCGGAGAAGCACGACTCCTTCTTCGAGCCCGGCGCCGACGGCACCTCGCTCGCCGGCTTCTCCGGCAAGGAGCTGATCCAGGGCGAGCCCGACGCCTCCTCCTTCCCGACCGGGGGCGTCCGCGCCACCTTCGAGGCCCGCGGCTACACCGCCTGGGACCCGACCAGCCCTGCCTTCATCCTCGAGAACCCGAACGGGGCGCTGCTCTGCATCCCGACTGCCTTCGTCTCCTGGACCGGCGAGGCGCTGGACGGCAAGGTTCCGCTGCTGCGTTCGATGGACGCGCTCTCGCGCTCGGCGATCAAAGCTCTGCGCCTGCTCGGCGACGAGGAGAGCCAGCGGGTGTTCACGACCGTCGGCCCCGAGCAGGAGTACTTCCTGATCGACGAGCAGTATTTCTTCGAGCGGCCCGACCTGATCGCCACCGGCCGCACCCTCTTCGGCGCCAAGCCGGCGAAGGGCCACGAGCTCGACGACCACTACTTCGGCTCGATCCCGGAGCGGGTGCTGGCCTGCATGATGGAGGCCGAACTGGAGATGCGAAAGCTCGGCATCCCGGTCAAGACCCGCCATAACGAGGTGGCGCCGGCGCAGTACGAGATCGCGCCGATCTATGAGAACTCGAACGTCGGCTCCGACCACCAGCAGCTGCTGATGCAGACGCTGGAGAACGTCGCCCGTCGCTACGGCCTTGTCTGTCTCCTGCACGAGAAGCCGTTCGCCGGCGTCAACGGCTCCGGCAAGCACAACAACTGGTCGATGGGGACGGATACGGGCACCAATCTGCTCGATCCGGGCGACACGCCGGCAGACAACATCCACTTCCTGTTCTTCTGCGCGGCGGTGATCCAGGCGGTCAACAAGCATCAGGGCCTGCTGCGGGCCTCGGTCGCGAACATCGGCCAGGACCACCGGCTCGGGGCCAACGAGGCGCCGCCGGCGATCATCTCGATCTTCCTCGGCGCCGAGCTGGAAAAAGTGTTCGAGGCGATCGCGAGCGGCGAAGGTGACCCCAACACGCCCGCCTCCTTCCTCGACCTGGGGGCGACGGTGCTCCCGCCGCTGCCGATGGACGGGGGTGACCGCAACCGCACCTCGCCGTTCGCCTTCACCGGCAACAAATTCGAGTTCCGGGCGCTTGGTTCGAGCATGTCGCTGGCCTTCCCGAACACGGTTCTGAACACGATCGCCGCCGAGGCCATCGACGACCTCGCCGGCAAGCTCGAGGCGAAGCTCTCCGCCGGCATGGGCATGCCGGAGGCCGTGATGTCGGTCGTCGAGGAGTCCTACGTGGAGAACAAAGCTGTCTGCTTCGGCGGCGACAACTACTCCGAGGAGTGGCACGCCGAAGCGGAGCGGCGCGGGCTGAAGAACCTACGAACGACCCCCGACGCCCTGCCCGAGGTGCTTGCCGACGACACCGTCGTCGCCTTCGAGAAGTACAGCGTGCTCTCCAAGCGCGAGCTCGAGTCCCGCTACGAGGTCTGGATCGAGCAGTACGCGATCCGGGCCAATATCGAGGCCGAGGAGACGTACTCGATCGCACAGACGATGCTGCTGCCGGCCGGCCTGCGGCAGTTGGCGCTGATCGCCGAGGCGGGAGTCTCAACGCTGGAGGGCGAGGTTCGCGAGCTGGTCGACGAGCTGGTCGCGGCGCTGGGCACGCTGAAGGATGCCAACCACTACCCCGACATGGAGGGGCTCGAGTGGGCTACCTACGCTCGCGACAAGCAGCTGGCGGCGATGGCGGACGTGCGCGAGGCGGCGGACAAGCTGGAGAGGGTCGTCGCTGATGACTTCTGGCCGTTGCCGAAGTACGAGGAGATGCTCTTCATCAAGTAGGGCGCGGTGATGAGAGAAGAGGTCCCGGGTAGGGGTTCCACTTAACTTTTTTGAGATCGAGCGCCCGCCGTCCGAGTTTCAGGGAAGCAAAAAAGTACAAGACGTTTCACCCCTACCCGGGACCTCTTCTTCGTCGCGTCGTACTTGCTTCGGAGGTAGCTGGCCGACCCTGAGCGGCCAGCCGTCCTGCTAGGTAGCTGCCAAGGGCTGGATTGGGTGGTGGAGGTGGAAGGTGTTGTCGGGGTCGAACTCGGACTTGACGGCGGCTAGGCGGTCGTAGTTCTGGCGGCCGTAGCCGGAGACGATTCGGTCTTGGCCCTCGTCGCCCACGAAGTTGAGGTAGGTGGCGCCGGTTGACCAGGGGCGCATGTCGGCGCAGAGTTGGCGGGTCCAGCTGATTGCGTGCTCGTCGTCGGCGGGGTCCTCCCACATCGTCAGGGGGTGGACTACCCAGGGCGACTCGCGAGTCGCCATCGGCGAGTCGGCGGCGCCGTCGGCGACCGCTCCGCCCCAGGGGAAGATGATGTGCTGGGTCGGCGAGGGGATGATGATTCCCTCGGCGTGCCCGCAGTAGACGTCGATCGCGGCGTCGGGGAGCTCGTCGAGGTACTCGGCCGACCAGTAGTTGCGGTAGCCAGGCGGGTCGTCGAGCATCGACTGCAGCTCGGAGTAGGGCATCTCCGCGATCATCGAGCCCGCAGGTTCGAGGGCGAGGAGCGGTTCGATCGCTTCGCGGGCCTCGGTCTCGGGACCAGTGTAGGTGACGAGGATCGCCACCGCGAGTTGGTTTCGCAGGCTTTCGGGGACGAAGTCCTCCGGCGGCCCGGTCAGGTAGATCAAGCCGCCGCCGAGCTCGTCCGGCGCCGTCTCCATCAGACCCCGGTAGGCCCGGGCCATCTCGGGACCGGCGTCGGGTGGCCAGACCAGGAGCGCCATCGTGAAGACGGGCAGCGGCTGCAGATTGAAGGTCAGCTCGGTGGCGATGCCGAAGTTGCCGCCGCCGCCGTGAAGCGCCCAGAAGAGCTCTGGGTTCTCTTCGGCAGACGCGCGCACCGAGCGACCGTCCGCGGTGATCAGCTCAGCCGACTCGAGGTTGTCGCAGGCGAGCCCGAACTTGCGCTCGACCCAGCCGGAGCCACCGCCGAGGGCGAGGCCGGCGACGCCGGTGGTGGAGACGCGGCCGCCGGTGCTGGCCAGGCCATGGGGCTGACAGGCGGCGTCGAAGTCTCCCCAGGTGGCACCGCCCTGAAGGGTGATCGTGCGCCGCTCCGAGTCGACGCTGGCCGCCTTCATGCGGCGCAGGTCGATGGTCAGGCCGCCGTCGCTGAGGCAGGCGCCGGCGACGCTGTGGCCGCCGCCACGGACCGCCACCTCGAGGCCGTTCTCGCGGGCGAAGGCGAGTGCGGAGCGAACGTCCTCAGCGTTCTCGCACTGGGCGATCGCGCCGGGCCGCTTCTCGATCATCGAGTTGAAGATCGCCCGGGCGTCCTCGTAGCCAACGTCGCCATCGGCGTGTAGGTCACCGGTAAGAGAGGAACGAAGTGACTCGAACACTTCTCCCGACCATAGATCAGGCCGCTCAACCAGGCAAGTTCGGCAAACCGGGCCCGTCCTGCAGCGGGTTGAGATCGGCGAGTAGCTCCAGCAGCCGTGGCTGCGGCTCCGCCTCGTCGATCAGCACCGCCGTCCCCGGCCAGGCGTAGCGCAGGTAGCGGGCGTAGGCCTGTCGCGAGCCGAGGTCGGGCTCGTAGATCCAGGAGCCGGTGTTCCAGTAGCGGACCTGGCCGTCGCTGTGGCAGCGCACGTCGTCGAGCGGCTGGTGGGTGTGGGCGAAGACGATCTTCTCCACGCCACGGTTCCACTCGAGGTTGCGGACGACCTGGACGAAGGCCTCCAGCGCGTGCTCGGAGGGGTCGCTGCGGGAGACGACGGTCGGCTCCGGGTAGAGCGGCCGCGACCAGGCCGCCCCGGCGACGGGTTGCTCGCGCGCCTGCCGTTCCGCCTCGCTGCGGACGACCGCGTCGAAATGCTCCTCGCTCGGCAGGCGCTCGTCGCCGTCGCCGCGATCGCGCAGCTCCGCCGCCAGCCGCTTCGCACCCCGCAGCGGCAGGCTCAGCGCCGAGCCAAGGCGCCCCGCTCGTTGCGCGGCGCGGAAGACGTTCTGCTGGGCGTGGGTCCCGTGTGGCATCTGCGCGGCGATGTAGAGCCACTCGGTCAACAGCGTCGTCACCGACTCGTAGTCCTCGATGCACTTCGGCTCCTCGGGGCCACCGGCCGCGATCGCCCACAGGGTCCGGGTCAGCAGCCGGTCGCCGCGCGAACCGGTCAGCCGGGCGTGCGGGTCGAGGTAGTGACCGTGGGTGCAGAGGACGTCGCCGAAGCGGTAGGTCGGGTAGGCAATCGTGACCTCCACCCCGGGCAATCGCCGCTCGAGGAATTCACGGAAGAAGCCGGGGCCGGGCGGGACCGTGGGTCTGTGTCCGCTCGCCAGCTCGGTCTCCAGTCGATCCTCGTCGTCGCGATGGACGAGGTGATGGTCGTGGTTGCCGGCGAGGAAGACCAACCGTTTCCCGGCCATGCGCTCGGCGATCAAACGCAGCAGCCCATCGGCGGCGTCGACGCATTCCTCAACCGTGCCGAAGAGGAAGTCGAAGAGGTCGCCAAGGAAGATCAGCTCATCGAGCCCCTCCAGCTGCGGCGCCAGCCGCTCGAGGAAGAATTCCTCCCGCATCAGGTCCCGCCCCGTCCAGGCGCCAAAGTGGGTGTCGGAGATGACCAGCGCGCGCATCAGCGCGCTAGCGTCGGCAGGTGCTTACGCAGGACGATGCGCTTGACCTGCGTGACGGGCAGCTGGCCGGTTTCGTTGTAGGACAACCGCAGGGCCACCCGGGCCCACCCCTTGTTGCGGAGCTGGGTCCGGATCCGATTGGGGGCGCCCTTGCCCTGCCCGGGCCAAACCTTGAGCCGCCACCAGAAGGAGCCACCCCGCCAGGGCGGCGGTTCCGGTCCCTTGTCCACCTTCCAGCCGAGCTTCGGAGCGGTGACGACGAGGTCTCCCCGCTCCGGCACCGAGAGAACGATCGTGGCAGACCCCTCGCGCGCGTTAGTCATCACTTTCCCGATCGTGAACGATCGCGACGGCAGGGGCAGGGGCGGTGGGGTCAGGCGGCGGTCGACCGCGATGCCCCTGACCGCAAAGGCGCTGGTCTGGATCAGGTTGCGGACTGGCGGCCCGCCGATGGTGGCTGTGCCGATCGTGGCGTAGCTCGGACCTTCGAACTCGTCACCCCAGTAGACGCGCCCGTCGGCCACGGTGACGCTAGACACTCGGCCAAGCCCGGAGATGAAACTCGGTTCGGGATCGCTGCCATCCGCCCGCACCCGGCCGATCTTGCCCTTTTCTCCCGACCAGTAGATGTAGCCGGAGTTGACGGCGAGACTGCAGCCGCCGCCGAAATAGGGGATGAACTCCGGTTCGACGTCAGTGCCGTCGAGCCGTGCCCGGCCGATGCCGCGCCAACCAATCCAATAGACGTACTCGGCGTCGACCGCGAGGTCGCACACTCCGTCGATGCCGGAGATGAAGGTGTCGGAGCGACCGAGCCCGTCGAGCGTTGCCCGTCCAATTCCTTTGCCCGTCCCGTTCACTTCTGGACGGTGCACCCAGTAGACGTGGTTGGCGTCGATCGCCATCCCGCAGGGGTTGTTCATCCCCGGCAGAACCTGGACTGGGGTCGCCGGACCGTCGAGGTTGACCCGCCAGATCCCGAACCAGGCGCTCCAGTAGAGGTGCGTGTCGTTGACTGCGAGGTCGCAGATCGGCCCGCCCGGGTTCTGGAACTGGAGATATTTCGCGTTGGCGCCGCTGCCGTCGGCGTTGGCGGCGCCGATGAGGCTGTCACCCCAGTAGATCGCCGCGCCCGCGGGCGCGGCGAGGAACAGCGCTGTCGTCACGAGGGCGCCGGCCAGGCAACCCGCCAAGCTGCGCATGCGGTGCTTCAAGGCAGTCAACGTCAAGCGCCGCGCTCGCGGACCTTCATCCGCAGGCCGCCGCGGGGCGAGAGCGTCGGCATCTGCCGGATCGTCATCGTGCGGCCGGGCATCGCGTCGAGGCGGAGGCGCTGCAGCAGCATCGTCGCCACCAGCTTCACCTCGGTCTGGCCGAAGCGCTTGCCGATGCAGATGCGGGAGCCGCCGCCGAAGGGGACGTAGGCGCCGCGCGGCAGCGCTGCCTTGCGCTCGCGTGTGAAGCGCTCGGGGATGAAGGCCTCGGGGTCGGGAAAGACCTCCGGGATCCGGTGGCTGGCCCAGGAGCAGTAGTTGACGTAGGCCCCCTCGGGCACGGTGTAGCCGCCGAACTCGAATTCGCGGACGGCCCGGCGTGGGCCGATCCAGGCGGGCGGGTAGAGCCGCAGCACCTCGTCGAGGACCATGTCGAGGTAGGGCATCTCGCGTTCGAGCTCCTCGACGGTGGGGGTCGCGCCGGCGAGCATCCGGTCCTGCTCCTCGCAGAGACGGGTAAGCACCTCGGGATGGCGGGCGAGCTCATGCATCATGAAAGTCAGGGTCGAGGTCGAGGTGTCGTGGCCGGCGAACATCAGGGTCATCACCTGGTCGCGGACCTCGCGGTCGCTGAACGCCTCGCCGTGCTCTCCCCTTGCCCCGACCAGGAGGCTGAGGATGTCCTGGCGGCTGGGGTCGGGGCGCTCCCGGCGCCGGGATATCTCGCCGAAGACAATCTCGTCCAGCACCCGCCGCGAGGTGACCATCTTGCGCCACGGAGAGCCGGGGCCGCGCAGCAGCCTCAGCCCGAAGTCGATCCCGTAGAAGCCGAGGGCGCGCTCGAAGTTCTCCGCCGCGGCCGCTCCCTTGCCGGCCTCGTCCGGATCGAGCCCGAGCAGCGCCCGCATCGCGATCCGCATCGCCAGGTTGCGCATCCAGTCGGAGAGGTCGACGACCTGACCGGGCCGCAGCGTCGCGATCGCCGCCTCGGCCTCCGCCTCCATCGCGGTCAGTGAGGCAACGACCTGCTGGCGATGGAAGGCCGGCATCATGATCGCCCGGGCGCGGTCGTGGTAGTCCTCGTCAATCGTCAGCAAGCCGTCGCCGAGCAGCGGGATCAGGTCACCGAAGCTCGACTCGCGCCAGTGGAAGTTCTCGGGCTGGCCGACGGTGACGAAGTGGTTTGCCTCCGGCCCGAGCATGAAGACGACGCGCGAGTGCAGCACCCGGACCGAGAAGATCGGCCCGTACTCTTCGTAGGCGGAGAGCAGGATCGGCAGCGGATCATGGGCGATCTTGTGGGTGCGAGCGGGGCTGAAGTCATCAGGCCCCGGCGGGAATTTCCCCCTCCCCTTCCACTCGGCGACTATGTCGGAGAGCAGTCGCCGCGCCGGATTGGCGGACAACTGCGGCGGTTTCGCAGCGGGCGCAGCGGTATCGACAGTTGCCATCGGCGGGGATCTTAGTTGGCTGGGCAGCCAGTTCAGGCGGCCGAGGCAGCGAGTTGGCCGCAGGCGGCGTCGATATCGCGACCGCGGGTGAGGCGGACGGTGGCGGTAAGGCGATGCTCGGCGAGGATCGCCCGGAAGCGCTCGATCCGCTCCGGCGAGGAGCCGTCGTAGCTCCCGGTCGGGTTGTAGGGGATCAGATTGACCTTGTAGACGCGGGGATCGAGCAGGGCCGCCAGTTCGCGGGCGTGCTCGGGCAGGTCGTTGACCCCGTCGAGCATCACGTACTCGACGAAGACCTTGCGCCGGCGCCTGGCCCGGTAGCGATCGCAGGCTGCCAGCACCTCCGCCAGCGGGTAGCGATCGTTGACCGGCATCAGCTGCGAGCGCAGGCCGTCGTTGGGAGCGTGCAGCGAGAGCGCCAGGCTGAGCGGCAGCTCGCACTCGGCGATGCGGTCTATCCCCGGCACCCAGCCGACGGTCGAGATCGCCGTGCGGCGATGGCTGACGCCGAGGTCGGGAAGCCGCTCACAGGCGGCGAGCACAGCGTCGATGTTCATCGTCGGCTCCCCCATCCCCATGAAGACGACGTGGTCGATCGCCTCGATGCGGCGGAAGTGCAGCGCCTGATCGAGGATCTCGTCGGCGCTGAGGTTGCGGCCGAACTTCATCTGCCCGGTGGCGCAGAAGGTGCAGGTCAGCGGGCAGCCCGACTGCGAGGAGACGCAGACCGAGCGGCGGCCGTCCCGGAAGCGCATCAGGACCGCCTCGATCGGTCGCCCATCAGCGGTGTGGAAGAGCGACTTGACGGTGCCGTCGTCGGACTTGGCCTCGGTCTGAAGAGAGAGCGTGGAGAGCGGCACCGCTGCGGCGAGCCGGTCGCGCAGGGTCCCCGGCAGATTGGTCATCTCCTCATAGGAATCGACCCCGCGCGTGACCCACTCCCAGACCTGGCCGGCACGGTAGGAGGGCTGGCCGGCGTCGGCCAGGGTGCTGTCGAGCAGAGCGCGATCCACGCTACGAGCTTAGGGACAGTCCCTAGGGACCGGCGAGTGCGGCGCAGACCGCGAGCGAATCGACGCGGCGCAGAGCCTGGAAGGCGGTGCGCACCGCGGCACTTTTCGATTCGGGAACGACCCGCGCGTTCGCCGAGACCGTGACCGAGCGGCGGCCGTCCAGGCTCGCCGCGGTGAACTGCGTGTAGCCGGGCAGGTTGCCGGTGTGGCCGTAGACGACGCCGCACTGGGTCTCGTACTTGAAGATCCCAAGGCCGGCGGAGTTGGTCCCCGGCCCGGGCGGCTCAGAATGGCCTTTCACGAACTGGAGCTGCTGGCGCTGGGTGCCGCGGTCGAACAGCCGGGCGCCGACGTAGCCGCGAACGAAGCGATTCAGATCGAACGCCGTCGATTGAATCCCGCCCGACGCCCAAGCGCCCGACATGCTGAGCAGGGTGGTGACGTCCTCCGGCTTCTCGGGCGGCGAGACTTCGTAGCCGTTGACGCGGGGGCCCGGCAGGCGGAAGCCGGTGGGCAGGCTGGTGCGCGGCATCTGCAGCGGGCCGAAGACCCGCTGGCGCAGCACCTGGCTGTAGGTGCGGCCGCTGACCGCGGCGACGACGAGCCCGATGACGATGTTGTCGGTGTTGGAGTAGTGGTATTTCGAGCCCGGCGGGAAATCGAGTGGGTCGCCGGTGACGAATTCGACCAGGGCGCGGGGCTTCACATATGCGTGCAGGTCTTTGCTGAAGGCTTCCCCGAAGGCGGGCGAGCTGGTGTAGTCCGGGAGGCCGCCGGTGTGGCTGAGGGCCTGGCCGACGGTGACCTCGCCCCAGGCGGCCGGGAGCCAGGGCAGGTGGGTGCGGATCTTGTCGCTGACCGCCAACTGCCCGCGATCGACCAGTCCGAGCGCCGCGGCGCCGCTGAAGGCCTTGGCGACGCTGGCGATCCGCATGTGGTCGTTCGGGCGCCAGCGGGCGCCGCTGGCAAGGCTCGCCACGCCGGCAGTGTGGAACGTGCGCTGGCCGCCGCGCTGGACCGTCACGCCCACGCCGGGCGGCCCACCGGGCATCTCGACAAGCCGTTTGATCGCCGAGTCCAGCGCCCGGTCAGCGGCCGCCGGCGACTGGGCGGCCTGAGCGGGTGCCACTGCCACGAGCGCCGCGCATGCGGCAGCGATCGTGGCGAGGGGCAGTGAGCGAAGTCGCAGGGAAGCCAAGAGGCCGGGGATTGTTCCAGCTATCGGGTTCGTGGGGAACCTATGAATGAATCTTTTCCCCGCGCTCCAGCATGGCGACGAATTTGCGCAGCCGGCGCTCGCGCGTCTCCGGCTTCTTCGCGTCGTCCAGTCGGTAGAGGATCGCGTAGCGGTTGGCGCTGTCGAGGGTGGCGAAGAACTCGCGGGCGGCCTCGTTGGCGGCGAGCTCTCGCTGCAGGTCGGCGGGGACCTTGGCGCGGCGCTGTCCCTCGTACGCAGCCTCCCAGCGACCGTCGGCTTTCGCCGCCTCGACCTCAGCCAGTCCGGCTGAACGCATCGCGCCCGCCGAGATCAGCCCCTCGACCTTGTCGCGGTTGATCCGCGACCAGCGACCGCGGGGCCGCCGCGGCGTAAACCGCTGCAGGAAGTGGGTCTCGTCGAGACCGCGCTTCTGGCTGTCGATCCAGCCGAAGCAGAGCGCCAACTCCAGCGCCTCCGCGTAGGTGACGCTCGGCTCCGGCGCGCCTTTCTTGGCGATCTTGAGCCAGAGCCCGTCGGACTCGGCGTGGTTCTCCTCCAGCCAGGCCTCGAGGTCGGCCGGGGTGGCAAAGAGCAGGGTCGGGAGGTCGTCAGCGACCGACGGCATCGGCGAGGAGGTCGACCTGGGCAGGGTCGCTGGAGGACGGGAAGAAGATCAGCTCGTCGCAGCCGGCCTCTTCATAGGCGGTCAGGTACTGACGCACGGCATCGGCGTCCTTGGCGGCGGCGCCGACGATCATGCCGGCGATTTCCTCGCCGAGCCAGGCGTAGTAATGGCCAAGGGAGGCTTCGGCGTCGCCGACGGGGTCGTCGCCGAGCGCGAAGTAGACCAGCGCCTGCAGCCAGGGCTCGTCCTCCCGACCGGCATCGGCCCAGGCGGCTTTCGCTTTCTCGGCGCCGGCGGCGAAGTTCTCCGGCCCCGAGGCGCCGGCGATCCAGCCCTCGGTGAAGCGGGCGGCCCGGGCAAAGGAGGCGTCGGCGTGGCCGCCGAGGATGACTCTGGGGGCGCCCTCGAGACCGGGCCCGACCTGGTCGCCGGCCCAGACTTCCCGCATCTTCTCCAGCATCTCGTCCACGCGCCTGCCGCGACCGCGCATCTCCAAGCCGCTGAGCTCGTAGTCGTCCTCACGCGCGCCGATACCGAGGCCAAGCGTGAACCGCCCGCCGGAGAGTGCGTTGAGGCTGAGCGCCTGCTTGGCCAGCTCGACCGCGTTGACGCGCAGCGGAGCCAGCAGGACCGCGGTGCAGAGCCCGATCCGCTCCGTCACCGCCGCGGCGGCGGCAAGGGCGATCAGCGGCTCGTAGTTGAGGTAGGCGACGCGATCGACCGTGCCCAAGGTCGAGAATCCACGCCCATCAGCGCGCCGAGCCCACTCGGGCAGTTGCTCTCCGGACGCGCCGGGAACCGCGTTGGGAAGTCCGATGCCGACGTCCATTCAAGCCTCCTGGATCGGTGGTCGGGGATTCGGGAACGGTAGCGGGGGCGAATCTTCGGCCGGCTGGACTTAGGCATGGATGTTCCAGCTAGCTGATGGAGCATCAATGCATCAGTTAGAGTATGCGTTGATGCCTCGCACGACCCTCACCATTGACCCGGACGTGGCGACGGAGCTCGCCCGGCGGCGGCGCGAGCGCGGAACGACGTTGAAGCAGGAGGTCAACGAGCTCTTGCGGGCGGGCCTCAGCCGGAGCGAAGAATCAAACGATCAGGCCGTACGGTTCGAGACGAAGCCCCTGCCCCTCGGCAAGCCACGGGTCGAGAGCTTCGACGACATCGCCGAGGTGTTGGCTCTCGCCGAGGGAGAGGAACACCGGTGATCCTGCTCGACGCCAACATCTTGATCTACGCCAGCGCGCCCGAAACCCCGCAACATGCAACGGCGAAGGAGTGGCTCGACGAGCGCCTGAACGACGTGCCGCGGGTAGGCATGCCGTGGCCCAGCCTGCTCGCGTTCATGCGGATCGTCGCCAACCCACGGCTGTTCGACGCCGCCTCGCTCTCCCATGCCCACGCCCAGGTGCGCTCTTGGCTGGCGCTGCCGAACACCTGGATCCCCTCCCCGACGGAGGCCCACGCCCGGATCCTCGGCGAGCTGCTCGAAGGAGAGCGGTCCCACCGCCTGGTGCCCGACGCGCATCTCGCCGCACTGGCCCTCGAGCACGGACTGGTCATGTGCAGCAGTGACGGGGATTTCGCCCGATTTCCCGGCCTGCGCTGGGAAAACCCGCTGCGCTAGACCCTCCTAGGCCTTCGGCAGCTCCGCTTCCAGGCGCTCGAGGGCTTCGCGGGCGTAGTCGAATACCTTCGGGTCGCCGCTGAGCCGGTAGCGGGCGTTTGCTCCCATCACCACCGCGTAGAGCTCGAAGGCAAAACGCTCGGGCTGCTCGACCCCGGCGAGCTTTGCCTGGCGCTCGAGCTCGCTCTGCCAGGCATCGAGCGCGCCGGCGACCGCGTCACGGACGGGGCCGGGGCGGTCGTCGTACTCGGCCGAGGTCGCGCCCCAGAAGCAACCACCGGAGTAGAGATCGAGATGCGCGAGGTAGTGCTCCCCCATCGCCCGCAGGCGGGGAGCACCGTCGGGTGCGGCCATCGCCGGCTCGATCACTGCTGTGCGGAAGCGCTCGACGGCAGCCTCGACCGTCGCCAACTGCAGCTCCTGCTTGGAGCCGAAGTGCGCGAAGAGGCCGCTCTTGCTCATCTGCAACTCGGCCGCGAGGCGACCAATCGTCAGCCCCTCCAGCCCCTCGGCGGAAGCCAGGTCGACGGCGCGGTCGAGGATCGCGGCGCGCGTCTGGGCGCCTTTGGTCGCCGTGCTCACGCTCCCCAGGCTACAAAAAAGCACGAACGTTCGTGCAATCGCTTAGGATGGCGCCGCAGTCAGCCCAGGACCAGATCGAGGAGGAGCCAGTGAGCAGTCAGGTGAAGAACATCGACGAGATGGAGGCGATCTACCGCGGTGCCTTCAAGCGCGCCCGCGCCGAGCTCGGGGTGGAGTCGTTCGGCATGCAGATCATCGACATGCCCCCCGACTACGAGAACTACCCCGAACACGACCACCTGCATGACAACCAGGAGGAGGTCTTCCTGGTCATGCGCGGTGGCGGCGAGATCGAGATCGAGGGCGAGCGTTTCCCGCTCGACGATTCGCATGTCGCCCGAGTCGCGCCGGAGACGAAACGGAAGCTCTGGCCAGGCCCGGACGGGATCCGCGTCGTCGTCCTCGGCGGGGTCCCCGGCGCTGCCTACGAGCCGGCGGATATCACCAAGTTGGGCGAACCCGACCCGATGGCAAGCAGCTAAGGACGGGTTGCAGTCCCTTAGGCTGCCCGGGTGTTTCGAGGCCTCTCGTCCCTAGCGGCACTGCTGGCCCTGCTGGCGCTCTCCGCTCCGGCGGCGGGCGCCGCGGGAGCCAGTGGCAACGATGAGGACGCCATCGTCGTCGTCTCCGGCGACGTATCCGTCGCCCGCGGTGAGACCGTCGACGGCGTCTTCATCGCCAGCGGCGACGCCAGGATCGCCGGTCATGTCGACGGCGACGTCGTCGTCTTCAGCGGCGACGTCCTCCTTTCCGGCACCGTCGACGGCGACCTCTTCACCGCCAGCGGCAAAGCGCGCCTGCTGCCCAGCGCGGAAGTGACCGGAGACGTCGGCTACGCCGACGAACACCCCGAGGTCGCCCTCGACGCCCGCGTGCACGGCGACGTCACCAGGGAGGACTTCCCCGACGTTGGCGGGCTGGTGCCCTGGATCGGTGGCTTCCTGGTCTGGCTCGCCATCAGCCTCTCGGCCCTGGCGCTCGGCGTCCTGCTGCTGTTGATCGGCCCGCGCGCCGCGGAGACGCTCGAGGCCCGCTCACGGGAAAGGGTGGGCCCGTTGATCGCGATCGGCATCGCGATCCTGATCGTGCTGCCAGTGGCCGCGTTCATCGCCGCGGTCACGCTCGTCGGCCTGCCGTTGGCGCTCGGCATCGGTCTTTCCCTGCTGCCGCTCGGCGCCGTCGCCTACGTCGTCTCCGCCTACGTGCTGGGCCGCCGCTTCGTCAAGCCGCCGCGCCATCGCATGCTGGCCTTCCTTGCCGGCCTGGCGATCCTCCGCGTCCTCGCCCTCGTCCCTTTCCTCGGTCTGCTGGTCGGCCTCGCCGCGCTGATTTTCGGCCTCGGCCTGATCGGTGCGGCTATCGGGGCGGCGCGGGAGCCGGCGGACGAGGCTCCGACTCCGGCTCAAAGCCCGGGCATCTGAGCACCGGCAGCCGCGGGTAACGCGGATAGGTCGGATCCTCACGAGAGCGCTCGCAGAGGGAGAAGACCGAGCCGCGGGTGTTGGGAACCAGTCGCTGGTGCCGGCAGCTATCGCAGAGGCCGCGAGACTGGCGAATCGGGGACGAGCTCATCGCCGCCGATGGTAGGGGCGGCTCGAGCCGGCGCCCAGCTAGCGCTCAGCCCGGCGCTTGGCGGCACCGAGGATCCGCCTGGTGACCAGGACGTGCATGCGGGTGCGGATCACCAAAGTCTTGTAGACCTCGCCTTTGAGACCGGGGAAATCGGCCCGCGTCTCCGCTTGCACGCGCGTGCGTCCTCGGTCGAGCTCGTCAAGGCGGAAGATCAGCGCATAGCCGGAGAAGCGATGGCGCCCGACCAGGGCAAGCTCCGCTGGAGTATCGGCGGTGGCAACCTGGAATCCAGGGACGGTGGAGCCGGCCTCCAGCGGCCGCGGCCCGGACACGGCGGTGTCGGCACAGCCGAGCAGCCGGGCGACCGGAGGAACTGCACCGGCGGAGAACGATGCGTCAACCACCCGCGACAGCGCCTCCCAGGTGGTCCCGCGATCCGCGGCGATGACCAGCGAGTGCTCGTCGACGTGCGGCAACTCAGCCCCTGCGCTCATCTCTCAATGCTATTTGCGGCTTGATGCTCGCGGCTCCCGCCTCGCAGGCGGCTAGCTTTGATCTGTGAACGGCACCGCGACCCTCTTCGACGCCGATGCTGCGGCCTACACCGGCACGATCGAGGTGATCGGCGTCATCTTCCAAGCCGAGGACGACGGCTACGCGGTGCTCGAGGTGCAGGACACCGGTTCCGGGGAAGGGTTCGCGCTGGTCGGTCCCGTCGCCCACCTCGGGCAAGGGGACCGGGCAGAAGTCAGCGGCGACTGGCAGACCCACAACCGCTACGGGCGCCAGCTGCGGGCGCAGGGAGCGCTACCGCTCGACCCCGTCGACCGCGAGGGACAGGTCGCATACCTGACCTCACTGCGCCACATCGGCCCGGCCCGGGCTGAGCGCCTGGTCGACGAACACGGCGAGGGCGTGCTGCAGGCGATCGCCGCCAACCCGCAGGGCGTCTTCCGCTCGCTGCGCGGGGTCAGCGAAAACCAAGCCGCGGCGGCGGCCGAATCCTGGCACGCGAGCCGGGCCGTGCGCGACCTCCACGTCCAGCTCGCACCGCACGGGCTGGCGCATCTGGCGGCACCGATCCACACTCGCTTCGGAGAGCGCTCGATGGCGGTCCTGCACGAGGACCCCTACCGGCTGACCGAGGTCGACGGCGTCGGCTTTGCCCGTGCCGACAAGATCGCCCTCGCCACCGACGTCCCGCCCGAGTCCAGCCGTCGTGCCCAGGCCGCCGCCGTCTTCGCTCTCGCCGAGGCCGAGCAGCAGGGAAACAGCTATCTGCCGCTGGACGCGCTGACCAGGCGCACCGCGCGGCTGATCGGCCTTCCTCCCGACCCCGACGTGCTGGTGGAAGCGTCGGGCTTGCTGGTCGACGAGGGACGCGTCTACCGCGAGCTGACCCATGCCAGCGAGCTCGCCGTCGCCGAGACCCTGCTGGCACGGACCGCCGCCCCGCCCCACCTCGTTCACGATCCGGGCGAGTCGCCGCCGGAGGAGGAGGGCGTGGGCGGACTGACCGATGAGCAGTGGGCGGCGGTGCGAGGCGCGTTCGCGTCGCGGATATCGGTCCTCACCGGCGGCCCTGGCGTCGGTAAGACCGTCTGCACGCGGGCGATCGTCGCCGAGGCGGAAGCGGCCAACGCGACGATCGCGCTCTGCGCCCCCACCGGCCGCGCCGCCCGCCGCCTGGAGGAAACGACGGGGCACGAGGCGCAGACGATCCATCGCCTGCTGGAGTGGATGCCGGGGCGCGAGCCCACCTTCAAGCCGGGCCACCCGCTGCCGGTGGACCTCGCAATCGTCGACGAGTCCTCGATGCTGAACCTGCGCCTGGCCGAGGTCCTGCTCGGCGGCCTCGCCGAGACGACCCACATCGTCTTCGTCGGCGACGCTGATCAGTTGCCGCCGATCGGGGCCGGCAAGCCCTTCGAGGACCTGATCGCCTCCACCGCCGCGCCGGTCGTGCGGCTGAGCCAGATCTTCCGCCAGGCCGCGCGATCGATGATCACCACCGCCGCCCACGAGATCAACCAGGGCCGGCCGCCGCACCTGCAGCCGCAGGAGGACCAGGATCACGACTTCTTCTTTATCGACCGCACCAGCCCCGAGCGGGCGCTGGAGACCGTCGTCGAGGTCGTCGCCGAGCGGGCCCCGAAGCGCTTCGAGGTCGATCCGATCCGCGAGGTCCAGGTGCTGGCGCCGATGTACCGCGGAGCGGTCGGGATCGACGCCCTCAACGAGCGCTTGCAGACCCGTCTCAACCCGGATGGGAAGCCGGCGCTGAGCGAGCGCTTCCGGATCGGCGATCGGCTGATCCAGACCCGCAACTCGCACGAGCTGGGGCTGATGAACGGCTCGATCGTCTTCCTCCGCTCCGACGACCCGGACGAGGAGGCGATCGTCGTCGACACCGACGAGGGCGGCTCGCTGGTCATCCCCTACTCGGAGACGGCCACCCTGCGGCTTGCCTACGCGATCTCGGTCCACAAGGCACAGGGCTGCGAGGTTCCGGTCGTCGTCGCCGTCTGCCACCGCTCGCACGCACGGATGCTGACCCGGCCGCTGCTCTATACGGCGATCACCCGCGCCCGCAGCAGCTGCGTCCTGGTTGGCGACCCGGCGGCGCTGGAGTCGGCGGTGCGCCGCGACGACAGCGGTGGCCGCCACTCCGGCCTGGCGGACCGGCTACGGCGATGAGGAAGGCGCGCGCCGCCCTGGCACTGCTCGCCCTGCTCGTCTTCGCCGCTCCGGCGAGTGCCGCTCCGGGGCTGCCGGAGGAGTCACTCGAAGCGGTGCTGGAACTGCGCCATCCGCGCGGCCTCAACCACTTCGTCCGCACCGTCTCCGATCCCTCCTCCCGGCGCTACCGTGACTACGCCAGCGTCGAGGCGCTGATCGCCCGCTTCGGGGCCTCGCAGGCAGACCAAAACGCGACTCTCGCCTGGCTGGCCCGCCGCGGCCTGCACGGCAGCGTCGGTCCCACCGGCACCTACGTGACGGTGCCGATCCCGTCGGCCCGGGCGGAGCAGCTGCTGCTGCGGCGGGGCGGCGCAGGGGCTTCGGCGTCAGCCACCCTCGGGCGCCGGGTCCCCGCCGGCCTGCGGGGACCGGTAACGGCGGTGACCGTCCTCAGCGATCGACGCAACGCCTTCACGAACGTGATGCGCGGCGGGCGCACCGGGGCCCAGGCCGCGGCCAAGCCCCGCGGCTACAGCTCGATCCTCCCCCACTCCGGCAGCGCCGGCGGCTGCGCCGCTGGCCGCGCCGGGCCGGGCGGCACGGCGCCACAGCCGTTCACCCCGAACCAGTACCTGAGCGCCTACGGGCACGACGCGATGCATACCCGCGGCCTCAGGGGCGAAGGCCAGACGGTCGCCCTGGTCGAGATCGACGGCTTCCGCCGAAGCGACATCGAGACCTTCGCCGAGTGCTTCGGGGTGAAACTGCCGCCGATCCACACGATCCCGGTCGAACCGCTGACCAAGCCCTATCCAGGAGGGAGTGAGACGACCCTCGACCTCGAGCTGCTGACGGCGGCGGCGCCCGGCCTCGACCACATCGACGTCTACGAGGGAATCGGCAACGAAGCTGGCATCCTGCTCACCGCCGGCACCGCCCTCGGCTCCCGCGGCCACCGTCCCGACGTGATCTCGATCTCGCTCGGCATCTGCGAGCCGCAGTACTCTGGCCACCTCGTCTACCGGCGCGCCCTGGACAATGTCTTCGCCGTTGCCGCCGGGGCGGGGATCTCGGTCCTGATCGCCGCCGGTGACAGCGGCTCCAGTGGCTGCCGGGTGGTGACCGAGACCGAGAGCACGGCGCTGCCGATACGAGCCGTCAGCCTCCCCTCCAGCTCTCCCTACGTAACCGCTGTCGGCGGCACCAACTTGCGCCTCGACGCCGCGAACCGGATCGCCTCGGAGATCGTCTGGAACGACTGGCCCCAACTCGCCGGGGCAGGCGGCGGCGGGGTCAGCCTCCTCTCCCCACGACGCCCCTGGTGGCAGCAGCTGCCGGGCCTCGAACGCTACGGCCTCGGCCGCATCGTCCCCGATATCGCCGCCCTCGCCGACGTCTTCCCCGGCTACGCCTACTTCTGCACCTCCTCGGAAGAGTGCCGCGGCCTGCCGCAGAGCAGCCCGGGATGGACTTCGATCGGCGGCACCAGCGCGGCGACGCCGCTGATGGCCGCCGGCGTGGCGCTCGCCAACCAGTTCGCCGAACGCCACGGCGAGCGCCCGCTCGGCTTCCTCAACCCGCTGCTCTACGACCTCGGCGCCGCCGCCGAGACTCGGCGCTTAGTCTTCCGCGACGTGACCAAGGGCAACAATGATCTCGGCGCGCTGCTCCCGGAGAACGTCGGTGGCGGGCAGCCGCTGGGCTGCTGCGGGGCCAGGCCTGGATACGACTGGGCCAGCGGCTGGGGATCGCTGAAAGTGCTCGGCCTCTCCCGGACCGCTTCGGGGATCGCGCCCTAACCTCCATCCAGTCGTGCGAATCCCCTGGCGAGAGATCGCGATCACCGCTGCCGGGATCGCCCTGATGGCCCTCCTGGTGCTCGCCGTGCCGCCGCTGAAAGACGCCTTCAGCGCCGCGATCCAGGGTGACTCCGCCGAGGTGCGCGAGCAGATCGAGAGCCTCGGCGTCGGCGGGCCACTGCTGATCCTCGGCCTGGCGCTGATCCACGCCGTCGTCTTCTACCCGGCCGAGATCATCGATGCCGCAGCGGGCTTCGTCTACGGCTTCTTCCCGGCGCTGGCGCTGATGATGACCGGCTGGCTGCTCTCAGGGCTGATCTGTTTCGCGATCGGTCGCTCGGTGGCGCGGCCGCTGCTCGACCGCTGGCTGGGGGTCGAGCGCTTCGAGCGGATCGAGAAGATGACCGAGCGCGGTGGCGCGACCCTGATGCTGGCGATGCGCCTGATCCCGATTCTGCCCTTCAGCCTCGTCTCCTACGCTGCCGGCGCCGCCCACGTGCCGCTCTGGCGCTTCGTTTGGACGACCGTCGTCGGCTACTTGCCGATCACCGCCCTCGCCGTCTACTTCGGCACTCAACTCGAGGGGCTCTCGCTGACCGACCCGCTCGTCCTCGGCAGCGCGGCTGCGCTGATGGGCCTGCTTGCCGCCGGCCACTGGGCGATGCGGCGCCAGGCCGCCCGCGCGGCGCCCTGAGGCTCAGGAGGATCGCTCGACCCGAAAGCGGAAGACCGCCGGGGTGGGATCGACGTTGCCTACGCGGTCACGAGCGCGGACCTGGACCACGTGTTTGCCAGCACCGAAACGGCGCACAATCCGGCTGTTGCAAACACGGAGCAGACCGCGGTCGACTTTGCAGACGAAGGTGGCGCCCTGCTCGTCGGAGCCGAAGCGAAAGACCCCGCGAACCTTCTTGCGGAGGGTGGAAATCCGCTTCGGTGGATGCTTGACGATCGAGGTCTGCGGCGGAGTGGTGTCGATCTCGAAGAAGACGCTGCCGCTACTGGCTTGGCGCCCCGCCAGGTCGACACCGCTGACCGCGATCCCGTGAGTACCGTCGGCCAGCGGCGCTGGCACGACGAACGGCGAGGCGCATGGCTGGGGCTGTCCGCCGTCCACCTGGCAGGAAAAGGCAACGGGCCGGTTCGCGGTGAACTCGATGGTCGGCTGGCGATTGCGACTGAGCGGCTCTGGCCCTTTGGTGATCGCGATCGTCGGGGGCAGGGCCAGACTGCGGACGGCTGCGTTCGCGTCGATCAGCCCAGCGCCGACCGCGGTCGGGCCAAACGCGCCGACCGGCCTCGCGGTTGCGGCCAGCTGCGCCCGGATCTGGGCGGCGCCGGCCCCGGGGTTCGCCTGGCGGACCAGCGCCGCCACCGCCGCCGCGTGCGGCGCCGCGGCCGAAGTTCCGCAGAAGCGCCAGACCCCTTCCGATTTCCTGAAAAAGGCGAAGAAGGTCGTAACGCCGCAGTCGGTCGCGGCCAGGTCGGGCTTCGAGATCGTCTGCACCAGCGGCGCTGCGGGCCCCGGCCCGGTCACCGGTCCGAAGAAATGCTTGACGGGACCGCGCGAGGAGTAACGCTCGGGTTTGGCGCTGTCGTTATAGGGGACGGCGCCGACCGCGATCGCCCCGGCGGCACCGGCGTGGCCGAAGATCGTCGGGCCGACGATGTCACCTGCGGTTGATTCGGGGTACTCGGTCGCGCTGACGCCGCGTCCGTTCTCGAGCAGGGCGACCTTGAGACGCGGCAGGCTGCCATCGAAGCGGTTTACGACCAGCCGGACCTCCTGCTCAGGGCCTTCGTTTTCCCAGCTGAGGAACTCGAACGGCCTCTGGGTGCCGCCGACGTTGTCGCTGGTGCTGGCGACCGGCGAGCCTCCGACCTCGACCAATTTGTCTTCGTCGTCGAGCAGAAAGACGTCGAGATCGGTGCCGACTCCGTTCCAGGGCTCCGCCCACTGCAGGTCGACCGTCAGTTCATCGCCCGCTTCGACGGTGATCCCGAAGGTCTCGTCTTTTTCCAGCTCGTCTGGATCGAAGTCCATGCAGTGTTCGGGATGCAGCCCCACGGGAGCGGGGATCTGCGCTTCTTCTTCGGCTTCTTTCACTTCTTCGGCTTCGATTTCTTCGGAGAGTTCGACGATCGCCGGCGGGCAGACGCCGGAGTCACGGAATTCCGGCGCTTCCCAGGAAGCGATGTCGCGGCCTTCGGCGTCGATCAGGTTGTCGTTCCCGGCCGCCGAGAAATACGAGGCGCCGGCGGCTGCCACGTCGTTGACCGCGACCGCGACCGGGCCGTCCTGGAAGAACGGCTCCTGGAAGTAGGCGACGTCGTCGGTGATCACCCGCGCGCCCCGAGCGGCCAGGGCCCGGATGTTGGCGGCGAAGCTGAATTCCCCGGTGAAGGCGGTCGCGAAGCTGAGCGCGGCGCCCGGCGCGAGGTCGTGGACGATCTGGGCCATCGCGCGACCCTCGTCGGATCCTTCGCCTTCAGAGTCGTCGACGATGCCGACCGGCAGCGTCGAGCCGCAGGGGCTGCCCGGCCCCGGCAGGTCGCCGCTGAGAACGTCGTTGCTCGCATGCGTCGCCGCCGCCGGATTGCGGTCGTAGGAGTCGGAGAGGATGCCGACGGTGACCCCGGTGCCGTCGATCCCAAAGCCGGCGCGAGCACTGGCCGCAGCTAGCTGCACATCGCCCTCCGAGCGGACTTTGCCGCCGCAGTCGGCCCCCCGGACGATCGGTGCCAGCACCTCGGTGACACCGCCGACCCGGGCGACGTCGCCGATCGCAGCAAGACTGGCGGGCCTCGCCGCCACGGTGACCGTTTGGTAGCGGTGGCTGAGGTGGACGATCTCGGCCCCGGCCGCCTCGAGGGCGTCGAGGGCAGCCGCCGCACCGCGTTCGAAGCGAACGTCGACGAGGAGGCGATTGCCGTCGCGCAGGAGGCTGCCCGGGCCGCGAGGGGCAAGGCTCAGCCGCGCCGCTTGCTCTGCCCGTGGGGCTGAGCGCAGTGCCGGTTCGGTCAGCTCAGCCAGTCGCGGCGAGAGGTTGGGATTGCCGGACGCCGCCGGCATCGCCGAGGCCGAAGCCGGCGTCAAAGCGCACGCAACCAGCAGCGCGGCAAGCGACGCACCTCGCGCCTGGCGGCAGCGGGAACCGAACCCAAGGGTCATCTGAAGCGAGGTATCGACACGGCTGGGTATTCCTTGAAACACGACCAGACCGTATTCCGAGCGCAGTCACCCGCGAAGATCCTGCTACGGTCCCCTGCGTTAGGGCCGGTTAATACCGGCAAAGTTTGTGCGTAGCGCTCGCGTCGTTGCTTCACCGCATCCTCCGCGTTCGCAGCACACTAAGTGGAGGCAATGCATGCCCACTGGAACTGTTAAGTGGTTCAGCGACGACAAGGGCTACGGGTTTATTACGCCCGATGACGGCTCGAAGGACGTCTTCGTTCATCACAGCGCCATCCTCGGCGAGGGCTTCAAGTCCCTGACCGAGGGGTCGAAAGTGAGTTACGAGTCCGAAGAAGGCCCCAAGGGCCCGGCCGCCGCGAGCGTCCAGCAGACTTCGTAGTTCGAACCACGCTTAAACCAGTCTGCGAAGCCCGCCGCCAGGCGGGCTTCGTCTTGAAGGGACCCGTTCCCTACTCTCCCAACCCCATGAGCACGACTCGAGACGACCTCCGAAATATCGCCATCATCGCCCACGTCGACCACGGCAAGACGACGCTGGTCGACGCGATGCTGTGGCAGACCGGCACCTTCCGCAAAGGGCAGGACGTCGCCGAGCGGGTGATGGACTCGATGGACCTCGAGCGCGAGAAGGGGATCACGATCCTCGCCAAGAACACCGCCGTGACCCGCGGCGAGGTCAAGTTCAACATCGTCGACACGCCGGGCCACGCCGACTTCGGCGGCGAGGTCGAGCGGGCACTGACGATGGTCGACGGGGTGCTCTTGCTGGTCGACGCCTCCGAGGGGCCGCTGCCGCAGACGCGCTTCGTCCTGCGCAAGGCGCTGGAGTCGAAGCTGCCGGTGATCCTCGTGGTCAACAAGGTCGACCGCCCCGACGCCCGCATCGCCGAGGTAGTCGACGAGGTCTATGAGCTCTTCCTCGATCTTGACGCCGACTCCGACCAGATCGAGTTCCCGATCGTCTACACCAACGCCAAGGCCGGCTGGGCAGCGATGGAGGAGGGCGTCGAGGGCACCGATCTTTCACCGCTGATGGACCTGATGCTGGAGCGGATCCCGGCGCCGCGCTACGAGCCCGAGCAGCCGCTGCAGGCTCACGTCACCAACCTCGACGCCTCCCCCTACGTCGGCCGCCTCGCCCTCTGCCGGGTCCGCAACGGCACGATCCGCTCCGGCCAGCAGATCGCCTGGTGCCGCGCCGACGGCAGTATCCAGCGCGCCGCCGTCTCCGAGCTCTACGTGACCGAGGGGCTGGAGCGAGTCAGCGCCACCGAGGCCGGGCCCGGAGAAATCATCGCCGTCGCCGGCCTCGAAGAGGTGACGATCGGCGAGACCCTGGCCGACCCCGAGAACCCCCAGCCGCTGCCGGTGATCGAGGTCGACGAGCCCTCGCTCTCGATCGTGATCGGGATCAACACCTCCCCCCTGGCCGGCAAAGAGGGCAAGAAACTGACGGCGCGCCAGATCCGCGACCGGCTCGACGCCGAGCTGGTCGGCAACGTCTCGCTGCGCGTCCACAACACCGAGCGGCCGGATGCCTGGGAGGTCCAGGGCCGCGGCGAGCTGCAGCTGGTCGTGCTGCTGGAGATGATGCGGCGCGAGGGCTTCGAGCTAACCGCCGGCCAGCCGCGCGTCGTCACCCGCGAGATCGAAGGCGAGGTCCATGAGCCGGTCGAGCGACTGGCGATCGACGTCCCCGAGGACCATGTCGGCGCCGTCACCCAGATGCTGGCCGGTCGCAAGGGTCGGATGGAGCAGATGGTCAACCACTCGACCGGGTGGGTGCGGATGGACTACCTGGTCCCCGCCCGCGGCCTGATCGGCTTCCGCACGGAGTTCCTCACTGAGACCCGCGGCACCGGCATCCTCCACCACGTCTTCGACCGCTGGGAGCCCTGGGCGGGCGAACTGCGCACGCGCCAGACCGGCTCGCTGGTGGCCGACCGCCGCGGCAACACCGCCAGCTACTCGCTGATGAGCCTGCAGGAGCGCGGCTCCCTCTTCGTCGGCTCCGGCGAGGAGGTCTACGAAGGGATGATCGTCGGCGAGAACGCCCGCTCCGACGACCTCGACGTCAACCCGACCAAAGCCAAGCAGCAGACCAACGTGCGCGCCGCCAGCGCCGACATCTTGATCCGCCTGGCGCCGCCGACCCGCCTCACCCTGGAAGCCTCGCTCGAGTTCCTGCGCGACGACGAGTGCGTCGAAGTGACCCCCGAGTCGGTCCGCCTGCGCAAGCTGATCCTCGAGAAAGTCCAGCGCCTGAAGACCGCCAAGCGCGGCGCCGCCGCCCCGCGCTAGCTCAGTCAGCGAGGCCACGCTCGTCCAGCAAACGGCCGATGCGCGCGAGCACGGCATCGGGTTCGCGGTGGAAACGAACGTCGGTCACACGAGTCATCTCGACCCCGGCGAGCTTCAGATCCTCCTGGCGCAGACGGTCGCGCTCAAAGGCGCCGTGCGTGCCATGGGTCGCGTAGACGTCGAGTTCGACCGCGAACCGGTATTCGGGCCAGTAGACGTCGAGCTCGAAGCCAGCCTCGACGAAGTTGGTCGCGGGCCGCGGCAGCCCGGCGCGTAGGACCGCTTCGAAGAAGAGCCGCTCAAACCCGGAGCGAGTGAAGGGAACCGGCTGGTAAAGCGCGATCGCTCGCCGCAATGGTCCCCAGCCATGGTGTCCCCGGGTGCGATCGAGCAGCGCCTCGACCGCACCGAGGTCGAACAGCTTCAGCTCTTCACTACGCTCCAGCATTCGCTGCAGGCGGCCGGATGGTTCGGTAGCGGCTGAGTCCAGGAGCGTTCTAGGCACAGCCGTGACGGGGATCATCTGCTCGAGGCGACGATCCGCCGGCAGGAGGGCGCGCGCGTAGTGAACGCGCATTCCACGCCTTGCGGCCCTAGGTATCGGGGTCGTCACCTCCGGAGGCAAGGGACCACGCCTCGAGAGCCCCCAAAGCCAGGCTGCGGATCGGTGGCTCAACAGGGCATCGGGAGCACAGGCGAGAACCGCAGCTAGGCACCAAGCATGCGAAGAGAGGCAAATGTGGCCGACCGCGTATACGCCGCGGTGCAGGCGATGTAGATAGCCGGCCGAAACCGCGTGAGACACCTTGTTCCGCGAATAGCCGAGAGGCCCGGTCAACTGCCGGATCGAGACCACTCCGTGCTGCCGCTCCGCCAACTCAGCAAGGTCTCCCGGCGGGTGTGATCGCCTTTTGTCCCCATAGGAAGACAAAAGACGATCACGCCCCGATTTCTCCCCCCGTCTGCTCTAGGTCGCCGCGGCGGGCTCTGAGGCGCGTTTCTTCGTTTCTTCAGAGTTCCTCGGCCTCGATGCGGCCGGAATCTATTGCCGCCACGAGCGCCGCATGGTCGCGCTCGCTCTGGTCGGCGTAGGCCTCCGAGAACTCGGTGATCGCCTGGTCGAAGGCGTCGCCGGCGCCGAGGTAGGCGGCGATCGCGATCCGGTCTCCGGAGCGAGCGTGGGCGCGGGCCAGGGTCCAGCCGCACATCCGCGCGTAGAGCTCGAGCCCGTGGGGATTCAGGCGCTCGACCTCCACCGAGCGCTTCCAGTCCCAGAGCTGGCGCACATAGAAGTCGCGCTGGCGGCCGTCGAGGCCGATCGCCGGGCACCAGCCGAGGAAGATGTCGCTCGCCGCCTGCATCAGTTTCTGGCCTTCGACCACCCGCCGGCCGTGGTTCTTGAAGCGGCTGGCACCGGCGTAGGGCTCGAGCACCGAGGCCTCGGCCTCCTTCGCCTGCAGGAACAGCGGGTCGCCGTCGTCGGCCCCGGTCAGCAGCACCACCCAGGCACGGGTGCCGACGCTGCCCACGCCGACGACCTTGTGGGCCATGTGACGGAAGCGGTAGCCATCGAGCAGGTGCTGGCGATCGCCGGGCAGGCTGGCTCGGTAGGCGTCGAGAACCTCGCGCAGGGTCCTCTCCACGTCACGGGTCTCCTCCGTGCTCGTCAACTCCTCGACCGGAACGATCAGCGGCGGTTCGCTGCGGATGCGCAGCTCCCCGTCGACGAGGTGGGTCAGTTTCTCGACCGCCCGCAGGCTGTCCTTAGCCTGCGCCTTGGCCACGCCCTTGCGCACCTGCTTGGTCAGCTTCGGTTCGGCTTCGATCTCCCCCATCACCGACTCAACGTCGAGCCGCGCGTACCAGACTTCGAGGTTGTGCTGGGAGGCGAGGGCGCGCATCGAGTCGCGGTAGGCGCGCGCTGCCTCCAGAACGGCCGCAGCGCGCTCCTTGCGTTTGAAGCCGTTTTCGCGGCCGGCGATCGCAAAGCTGGCGGCGAGCCGCTTGACGTCCCACTCCCAGGGGCCCGGCAGGGACTCGTCGAAGTCATTGAGGTCGAAGACGAGGCGGCGGTCGGGCGCGGCGAAGGCGCCGAAGTTGGAGAGGTGGGCATCGCCGCAGGCCTGCACCCGCAGCCCCGAGACCGGCGTGCCGGCGAGGTCGGCGGCCATCACCGCGGCGGCGCCGCGGTAGAAGGCGAAGGGCGAGGCCGACATCCGCCCGTAGCGGATCGGCACCAGACCCGGAACCCGCGTGGCGGCCTGGTTCTCGAGGATCGCCACCGGGTCGGCCCGGCTCGCGGGCGGCTCCCAGGCGGCGTGGGAGGAACGGCGCGCCTCCGAACGTGCCGCCCTTCCTGCGGCAGCACGTTCGGCGGCGTCCATAGGGCTAGACCGTAGCGGCTGCCTGCTCGGACTGGCTGTCGCGGGCGGCGTCGGCCTTCTTTGCCTCGGCCTCCGGCGTCGGCTCGTCGACCGGGCGCGGGAGCAGCACTTCTTTGGCGATCACCAGGCGCTGGATCTGGCTGGTGCCCTCGTACAGCTGCATGATCTTGGCGTCGCGCATCAGTTTCTCGACCGGGTACTCCTTGATGAAGCCGTAGCCGCCGTAGACCTGGACGGCGTCGACGGTGATCTCCATCGCCGAGTCGGCGGCGAAGCGCTTGGCCATCGAGGAGACCTTGCTGTTGCGCTGGCCCTGGTCGAGCTGCACCGCCGAGTTCCAGACCAGCAGACGGCTGGCCTCAACCTTGGTCGCCATGTCGGCGATCATGAACTGGATCGCCTGGTGCATCGCGATCGGGACCCCGAACTGAACCCTTTCCTTGGAGTACTCGGTGGCGTACTCGAGCGCCGCGCGGCCGATGCCGACGGCCATCGCCGAGACACCGGGACGGGTCCGGTCGAGGGTCATCATCGCCAGCTTGAAGCCCTTGTTTTCCTCGGCCAGGAGGTTCTCGGCCGGGATCTCGACTTCGTCGAAGGAGATGGTCGCGGTGTTCGACGCCCGCTGGCCCATCTTGTCCTCCTTCTTGTCGACCGTGACCCCGGGGAGGTCGGCGTCGACGACGAAGGCGCTGATCCCGCGGTGGCCGCCCTCAGGATCGGTCTTGGCGTAGACCGTGAAGTAGTCCGCGTAGGTGCCGTTGGTGATGAAGCACTTGGAGCCGCTAATGACGTACTTGTCGCCCTTCTTGACGGCGCGGGTCTTCATCCCGGAGACGTCGGAGCCGGCGTCCGGCTCGGTCAGGCAGAAGGAGGCGAGTTTCGGGCTTTCGGTCAGCATCCCGAGGTACTTCTTTTTCGTCTCCTCGGAGCCGCCGAGGGTGATCGGGGCCGAGGCGAGGCCGTTGGCCATCAGCGAGGTGCCGATACCGGAGCAGCCCCAGCCGACCTCCTCCTCGATCAGGCAGCCGGAAAGGTAGTCCAGCCCAGGGCCGCCATAGGCCTCGGGGACGTGGGTATTCATCAACCCGACCTCCCAGGCCTTGTCGATGACCTCCTGCGGCCAGGTGCCGTCCTTGTCGTACTCCCAGGCGACGGTCCGCATCTCTTTCTCAGCGAAGTTGTGTGCCAGCTCGCGCAGGTCTTTTTGTTCGTCGGTCAGGGTGAAGTCAACCACCGGTCGGTGCTCCTTTTCGTCAGTGCATTAAGTCTCTGGATGGAGCGCCGCCGACCCGGCGAGCGTTCCGCCGATTGACTGGTCAGTCAACCAGGGTCGAAGGTTAGCGAATGACCGCCCGAGCATGGGGCTGTTTACTCTTGACGGCGTGGATTTCGTGCTGGCGATGTCCCCGAGTGGAAAGAGCGCGGTCGTGCTGCTCTTCACTGGAATTGCTGCGCCGTTGGCGGGAATTCTGCTGCGGCGGGTGGCCGGCGGCTGGGACTCGATCGGCAAGGGCCCATTGGCGATCGATCAGCAGCTGCCGCCGATCCCCCGCTACCTCACTCCCCCCGCCCAGGCCGTTGACCCGGCGATGCAGGCGGCCGAGGTGCGGCAGATGTTGGAGGCCAAATCGGAGCGCCGCCGAAGGCGTGGCGAGAAGCCGATCGACGTCGAGGCGGAGGCAACCCGGCTGTTGGCCACAGCCGACGAAGTGGCGGAGACCAGTGCCCGCCGCGACACCGCCCTGCGCACCGAAGTCCGCCAGTTGGTCATCACCCGCAACGAACGGCGAATGCGCAGGGGACAGGAGCCGCTCGATGTCGAGGCTGAGACCGAACGTCAGCTTGCCGATCTCATAGGATCGCGGTGATGGCAGGCGCGGACGACAACCTCTACGAAGTCGAGCAGCTGTTGGTGCAGCCCGGCACCTACTTCAACCCGCAGACCGAGGTCGTGGTCGTCGTCGACGACTCCGCCTCGATCGACCAGGAGGTCTTCAACATGGAGGCCTACGAGGGGGCCGATTGGGTGCGGATCTCCGAGGAGATCCCGATCGACGAAGACGGCCGCGACCGCCTGCTCGAGACCTTCCAGACCCACTACCACCCGGGCTCGACTGGCTCGGTCTCCGAAACCGCGCTCGAACAGGGCGACGAGGAGCTCGACGAGGACGAGGACGGGCAGGAGCCCGGTCGCGAGGACTGATGCTGGCCGAGGGGGACGCAGCGCCTGACTTCACGCTGCCCGATCAGAACGGCGACGAGCTGACGCTCTCAAACCTGCGCGGCGAGACCGTCGTTCTCTACTTTTATCCCCGCGCCGATACCCCTGGCTGCACCACCCAGGCCTGCGGGATCCGCGACCGCGGCGACGAGTACGCCGAAGCCGGGGCGCGGGTGATCGGAGTCTCGCCCGACGAGCCCGCGGCGCTGAAGAAATTCGACGGCAAACATGGCCTCGGCTTCACCCTGGTCGGCGACGCCGACCATTCCGTCGCCGACGCCTACGGCGCCTGGGGCGAGAAGTCGATGTACGGGAAGAAGTACATGGGCATGCTGCGCTCGACCTTCATCATCGACGCCGACGGCAAGATCGCCCGCGTCTTTCCCAAAGTCCAGCCGAAAAAACATGACGCCCTGGTGCTCAAAGCACTCGGCGAAATGGCGAGCGCCTGAGCCTCGCTCAGGCGCTGATCACTACCACGGCGATGAACGCCGTATAGAGCGCGAACCAGCCGATTACGGCGGGTAGCTTGAAGACGCCGGCGCGGTGCAGGCTCTCGTAGGCGAGCAGGCCGCCGGCGAGGCCGAGGACGATCGAGAGGACCGCGTTGCCGGTCAACGCCCAATCGGTAAAGAGCAGGCCGATCCCGACCGGGATCGTCGACTGGAAGACCATCGCGCCGGTGATGTTGCCGAGTGCCAGCGCGTCCTTGCCTTCGCGCACCCAGAAGAAGCTGTTGACCTTCTCCGGCAACTCGGTCGCCAGCGGCGCCAGGATCAAGGCCAGGACGAGCGCCTCGACGCCGATGCTGTCGGCGATGTGCAGAAGCTCCTCGACGAAGAGGTGAGCGCCTCCGACCATCGCCGCGAGTCCGACGATCATCTGGATGATGCAGAGGCTGAGCGCCGGGTCGGAGCGACGCTCGGTGCGCCGGTCGAAGAGCAGCGGGTTGAGCGTCTCCTCCCCCTGCACCTCGCCGCTACTGCGCAAGGTGCGGGTGATGTAGAAGAGATAGGCGGCGAGGAAGCCAAGCCCGATCGGGATGCGGAGGGCATCCGGCGGGCCCCAGGCCAGTGCCCCGGCAAGGGCGAAGAAGACGAGGAAGAAGATCAGGTCGCGCTCCAGGGTCGGGCGGTGCGCTTTCAGCCGTAGCCCCTGCTCGCGGCGGTCGCGGTAGAGGTAGGCGAAGAGCCCGACCAGCCCCATCGCCAGGGTCGCCAGGAGGAACGGGGCACCGACGATGGCGCCAACCGCGACGTCTTCGGAGCCCTCGCTGACGTTGATCAACGCGACGATCGCGATCAGCGTCTCCGGCATCGCCGTGCCGACCGCGGCGAGGATGCTGCCGACCGCCCCCTCTCCCAGGTTCAGCTTGTGGCCGATCCACTCCACGGCGTTCGTAAAAAGCAACGCCCCTGCCAGGACGATCGCAAAGCTGATCAAGAGAAGGACGTAGTTCATCGAGGGACGCGCAGGCTATTGGTCCGCCGACCCGGGCGCCTCAGGCGAAGTAAAAGGCGAGGCCGAAGACGAGGTAGATGGCGAGCAGCTGCACGCCCTCGAACCAATTCGACTCGCCGTCCTGGGTGACGTGGTTGGCGATCAGGATCGCCAGCAGGATCGCCCCCAGCTCGAAGCCGTTGAAGACCAGCGCCAGCGGGAAGGGACCCATGAAGAAGGAGGCGAGCACCAGTACCGGCGCGACAAAGAGCGCGACCTGGGCGCTGGAGCCGATCGCGATGTTGACCGCCAGGTCCATCTTGTTCTTCATCGCGACCAGGACGGCAACCCAGTGCTCGGCCGCGTTGCCGACGATCGCGACGACGATCACGCCGACGAAGAACTCGGAGAGCCCGATCGACTCCGAGGCCTCACTGATCGAACCGACCAGGACCTCTGACATCAAGCCGACCAACAGGCCGGCGACAGCCAGGGCGATGACCGAGGTCCGGGTCGACCAGCCCCAGGTGTCCTCCTCCTCGTAATCGGGGTTGAAGACGGCGCGGTGGGTCCGCAGCGAGAAGAAGAGACCGCAGACGTAGGTCGCCATGAGGACGATCGCGACGGCCATCGAGAGGTGCTCGACGGTGGAGTCGTAGTTGACCGACTCCTCGCCGGGCATCGGTAGTCCCTGCCCCTCGACCAGCTCGAAGATCGCCGGCATCAGCAGAGCCGCGGCGGCGAGCATCAGCATCGTGCTCTGGACGCTGGCGCTGGTGGCGCTGAAAGTCTGTTTGTCGCGACCGATGCCGCCGGCCAGCATCGCCGCCCCGAGGACCAGCAGGATGTTGCCGAGGATCGAACCGACGATCGAGGCCTTGACTACCTCCTGCAGCCCCTCGTTGAGGGCGAAGAGGGCGATGATCAGCTCCGGCGCGTTGCCGAAGGTGACGTTGAGGAGGCCGCCGATGCCGGGGCCCGAGCGGGCCGCCAGCTCCTCGGTGGCCCGTCCCATCAGCGCTGCGGTCGGGATGATCCCGAGCGCCGCGGCGGCGAAGACGATCGTCGCCGTCGCGTGGGTCAGCTCCAGAACGACCGCGACCGGGATCAGCGGTACCAGCAGGTACGGCCACCCGTGCGGGCTGAGGAAAAAGGCCGCGGCTAAGCGCGGCCGTTCTGGATGCCCCTCCATCTACCGGATCATGCTCGCGCACCGCTGCAGGTCAGCCTGACTCCTCGCGCCTTTGACGCATTCGATATAGGTCTGGCCGCCTTCCGAACCACCCGAAGAGGAGCCGCCGCCGGAGGATGACCCGCCGCCGAAGCCGGAGTCGCCGAGCACTTCTTCCAGGATATCGCCGATCCCTTCGCCGCTGCTGGCGCCTTCAAGCAGTTCGATCGGGTTGATGTCCAGCTTCAGGAACAGCTCCTGGAGCGGTTTCGCGTTGGCAGGGGCGGAGATGTCCTGTTCCTCGTTGACGCCGCTGAGCGTGAGATCGAGGTCGATCTCGACCTTTTCCCTGCTCGTCCCCTCCGGTTCGACCGTCAGTTCGGCCGCCACCCGGCGAATGATGTCGTCCTCGCCCACGTAGACGTCGATGTGGGCTTTTTTGACCGCGCTGGTCACTTCGCCCTTCGCCGCTTCGAGTTCGCCGATCGGCAGCTCGCCCGCCGCTTCGAGCTGAGCGGCGCAGGCCGGGTCTTCGGCCAGCTTGATGATCGCGTCGATCGCACCCGGGACGTTGAGTTCGCCGCTGATCTTGGTCGTGCTGGTGCCGTCGACGTCGGCGCTGCCTTCGTTGGTCAGCTGGTCGGCGAAATCGCCGACTTTGAACCCTTCCGCCGCTTCCTGGCAGGCGCTGACGTCAGCCGGATTGCCTTTCGAGCCGCCTTCCTGCTGGGCCTGTTCGAGGCCGGACTTGAGGAAGCCGAAGGTCGTCGGATCGACTTCGTACTCGGTTCCTTCGTAGTTGACGAAACCATGGTCGGAGAGCAGCGTCAGGCCGCCTTCGAAGTCGACTGGATCGCCCTTCACACTGCCGTTGGCGCTCGCCGAAAGGGCAAGTTCCGGGAGGTCTTTCGAGCCACTGCCCTGGAACGGCCCGGAGAGGCTGACGTCGATATCGCCGCCTTCCTTGCCTTCGGACTTGATCGCCAGCGAAAGATCGATGTTGCCGCTCTCGACCCCTTCGAGGGAGGCGCTGTCGAGGACCTGCTGGGGGTCATCGCTGCTGCTGTCGCTGCTGCCGCAGGCGGCAAGCGTGGTCGCTAGCGCAGCCAGGATTGCGAGCAGGGCAAAGGTGCGGAAACGGCTCAAGGGGGTGGCTCCTCCTGATCGAAGATAAGTCGAGCCTTGGATTCTAGGGTTGTGGCGGCGGCTCCTGCCCCCAGCGCCGGATCCCGGCTTCGATCGCCGCGTTGACCGTGCGCACGACCTGGACCCGTGCGTGGCGCTTCGACTCAGCGGCAACCAGGTGCCAGGGTGCATGCGGGCGGGCGGTGCGGTCGAGCATCTCCTCGATGGCCTCTACGTACTCGCTCCGTTTGGCCCGGTTTTCCCAGTCATCCGGAGTCAGCTTCCAGCGCTTCAAGGGGTCGGCGGCGCGGGCTTCGAAGCGCCTCAACTGCTCCTCGGCAGAGATATGGAGCCAGAACTTGACGAGGACCCCGCCCTCGTCCGCCTGTCCCTGCTCGAAGGAGACGATCTCGGGATAGGCGCGCTGCCATTCCTCGCGGCCGGCAAGGCCGTCGACGCGCTCGACCAGCACCCGGCCGTACCAGGAGCGGTCGAAGACAGTCATCCCGCCCCAGCCGGGCAGCGACGGCCAGAAGCGGTGGAGGAAATGGTGGCGTTTCTCGTCCGGGGTCGGCGCTGCGAACTGGGCGATGCGGACATGCCGCGGATCGAGCGGCGAGACCAGGCGCTTGATCGCGCCCCCCTTGCCGGAGGCATCCCAACCCTCGAAGACGACGCAGAGTGGCGGCCCCAACCGCTTTTCGCCGATCAGGCCGCCGAGCGTCAGCCGCAGTTGAGCCAGCCGCTGCCAGGCGATCTCGAGCTCCCGCTCCTCATCCTTGCGACTGAGCGAGAGACTGAGATCGACTTCGTCAAGGCGCCCCATGCGGCGATCGTAGAGCTAGCCGCTGTCCCCAGCGCGATTTTCCTCGATTGGCGGCGGCCGGTCCTCGGTCGTCAGGTTGGCGGCGAGGGGGAAGAGCAGGGCGCCAAGAAAGATCAGGATGACGCCGGAGGCGATCAGCCATTTGACCCGGAAGACGTGGCCGAGGATGCCGATCACGAAGCCGATCAGCATCAGCGCGATGTAGGGACCGGGGCGGGTCGGGAAGAGATCTGCGAGCGGCAGTGCGAGGTCGAGCACGGGGGCGGATTATCATCGCCGCCATGGCCGAAGGCTCTGTGGCAGAGACGAAGGAGGCGCTGGCGAAGGTCGGCTACCTCGCCGACGAGCCAGCGGCGCTGGTCTCCTACCTCGCCCAGCAGCTCGGCAAGCCGGTCCTGGTCGAGGGACCGGCGGGGGTCGGCAAGACCGAGCTGGCGAAGGCGCTCTCGCGTGCGAGCGGCCGTGAGCTGGTCCGCCTGCAGTGCTACGAGGGCCTCGACGAGGCCAAGGCGATGTACGAGTGGAACTACCGCAAGCAGTTGCTGCGGATTCAAGCCGGCGGCGAGGCTGGCTGGGAGGACGTGCAGGAGGACATCTTCAGCTCCGACTTCCTGCTGACCCGGCCGCTGATGCAGGCGATCTCCAGCCCCGAGCCGGTGGTCCTGCTGATCGACGAGATCGACAAGACCGACCAGGAGTTCGAGGCGATGCTGCTGGAGCTGCTCTCCGACTTCCAGATCACGATCCCCGAGCTGGGGCAGATCTCGGCGACGACGATGCCGATCGTCGTCCTCACCTCGAACGACTCGCGCGAGCTGACCGAGGCGCTGAAGCGACGCTGCCTCTACCTCTGGCTCGACTACCCGGGCGTCGAGCGCGAGATGGAGATCGTGCAACTGCACGTGCCGGAGCTCTCGGAGCAGCTGACCAGGCGCTTGGTCGAGGTGATCGAGATGGTGCGGGGACTCGACTTGAAAAAGCCGCCCTCGATCGCCGAGTCGATCGACTGGGCGCGGACGCTGCTGCTGATGGGTGCCGAGGACATCGACCGCGAGACCTTCAACCAGTCGATGTCGATCATCGTCAAGCACCGCACCGACATCGACCTGGTCGCCGAGCGGGTCGGGGTGAAACTTGCCGACCCCTTACGGTCCCAAGGCTGACGCCGGGCCGCCCGGGCTGGCGGCGAAGCTGCTCAGCTTCTGCGAGGAGCTGCGCAACGAGGGGGTCGCGGTCGGAACCTCCGAGATCCTCGATGCCTTTGTCGCCCTGGACCACGTCGAGTGGACGTCGCAGGCCGACTTCCGCGAGGCCCTGGCGGCGACGATCGCCAAGTCCCAGGACGACCGCCGCGTCTTCGAGCTGCTGTTCGACCGTTACTTCTTCCGCGCCGCCGAGGCCGAGGCCGTCCAGCGTGAGATCACCGAGCGCGGCGAAGGCGATGGCGATGGCGGCCCCGAAGCCGGCGAGCGACTCGACATGGAGGAGCTGCGCGAGCAGATCCGCCAGGCGATCGCCGAAGGCGACGAGGACCGGATGCGCGATCTGGCGCGGCTGGCGATCGCCGCCTTCGGCCGCGGCGAGGGCTCCGGCGTGGTCGGCGTCGACGTACAGCGGATCCGCCGCACCCTCGGGCTTACCGCTGGCGCCCAGCCGCCGACCGAGGACGGACAGGGGCGGCCGCCGATCGACCGAGACCAGCTCAACGCCTTCGAGCGCCACCTCCGCCGCGAGCTCGAGCGCGACCTGATCGAGCGCACCGAGACCCTGCCTCCCTCCCGCCCCCTGGCCGAGCTCGACCGCGCCCTGCCGACCAGCCCGACCCAGGACCTTGCGGCCGTGCACCGCGCCGTCTCGCAGATGAAGCGGCGGCTGGCGACGCTAGGACACGAGCAGCGCGGCCACCGCAAGGCCGCCGCGGTTGATGTACGGCGGACCATGCGGGCTTCGCTGGAGACCGGCGGCGTGCCCTTGCGGCTCAAATACAAGCCGAAGCGACCACGCCGGCCGGAGATCTACGTGCTCTGCGACGTCTCGACTTCGGTCACCTCGGCCAGCGTCTTCTTCCTCTCGGTCCTGCACGCCCTCCACGACTCGTTCCGCAAACTGCGCAGCTTCGTCTTCATCGAGCGGATCTCGGAGGTGACCGACGTCTTCGAGCACGAGCGCGACTTCGCCGTCGTCGCCCAGCGCATCTCCAGCGAGGGCGGCGTCGCCGACGTCTCCGGCTATACCGACTACGGCCGGGTCTGGCTCGAGTTCCTGACCGAGATCTCCGACGAGCTGGATCCGCGCTCGACCGTGATTGTGCTCGGTGACGCCCGCACCAACGGTCGCGAGCCCCATGCCGAGATCTTCGCCCAGATCTCCGAGCGCGCCGGCCGCCTCTTCTGGCTCAACCCAGAGCCGAAGCTCTACTGGAACTACGGCGATTCCGTGATGGCCGCCTACGAGCGCTACTGCGACGGCGCTTTCGAGTGCTGGACCACCCGGCACCTGGAGAACTTCGTCAACGTCGTCGCCGGCGGCGTTCCCGCGCCGGAATGAGCCGCGCCCTCCTGCTGCGCCACGGCGAGTCCGTGCACAACGCGCACAGCCGCACCGAGGCGCTCTCCGAAGAGGCCGGCGACCGGCTGACCGAGCGCGGGCGCGAGCAAGCCGAGGCCGCCGCCCGCGGCCTCAGCGAGCACGGCGTAACGCAGTTGTGGACGAGCCCGCTGCGGCGGGCGACGGAAACCGCCGAGCCGATCGAAGCGGCGCTCGGCCTCGAACCCCTGATCCTGCCCTACGTCAGCGAGCTCAGCAACGGCGAGAGCTTCGAGGGCCTGGTCGCCCGCGTCCGCCAGCTGAAGGCGGCGCTGGAGGACCTCGAGGTCGGCGAGCTGCCACTCGTCGTCGGCCACGGCATCTTCATCCGCTTCTTCCTGCTCGACTCGATTCTCGGCGACGAATTCGCCCCGCCGATGGCGGCCGGGATCTGGAACCTCGCGTCCCAGAACTGCGGGCTCAGCACCTTCTCCCACGGCGAGGTCCACGACCCCGGCGGCACCCAGGTGCCCGGCTGGACCTGCCTCAGTTGGATGCAGCGCCCGTGGGATCCGGCGTAACGGCGCGCGGGGGATCGTCGGGCGAGAGCTGCCACTGCTCGTTGACGATCGCCCCCGGCGGCGGCGCGACCGGGCCTTCGAGCAACGGATCATCGGTCTCTCGCATCCAGGTGTCGAGCCGCGCGCGCATCTCTTCGCGGGTGTCCGCATGGGCGGGATCCTGGGCGAGGTTGGACCCCTCGGCGGGGTCGAGAACGAGGTCGTAGAGCTGCTCCTCCGGCACAATCTGCTCCCCCCACCCCGCTTCGACCAAGAGCTTCTTGCTATCGCTGTCGTCGCAGTTGGCAAGCACCGGATGCGGGTAATCATCGAAGCGCCGGATGTACTTCCAGCGCTCGGTCCGCGCTGCGCGGTGGGGCTGGTAGGCCGCATGGAAGGTCGTCTCGGCGAAGATCGCGTCGTGCAGGCGCTCGGCCTCGCCGCGGACCAGTGGCATCAGCGAGGAACCCTGCAGCCAGTCCGGCGCCTCGACCCCGGCCAGCTCGCAGAGGGTCGGGTAGACGTCGAGGTGGCTGACCGGCGCGTCGACCACCTTGCCGCCGGTGAAACCGCCGGGACCGCGCATCAGCATCATCACCCCGATACCGCGGTCGAACAGGGTCGCCTTGGCGCCCGGGAAGGCGATGCCATGGTCGGTCGTACAGAGCACGAGCGTGTTCTCGACCAAGCCGGAGTCGTGCAGAGCGTGGAGGACGGCTCCGATCCCCTGATCGAGCGAGCGAGCGCTGGCCTTGAAGGCCGCCATGTCCTCACGGGTGGTGACGACGTCCGGCAGGTTGGCCGGCGGCAGCGAGTAGAGGGTGTCGCGGACCGAGGTCGGCACCGAGAAGTCGCGATGGGTCTCGAAGAAGCCGACCGACATGAACCAGGGCTGCGAGGGCGCCTCGCGCAGGGCCTCAATCGTCAGCGGCGCGACGTACTCGGCGTAGTTGGAGTCGACCGGGACGATCTCGTCGTAGCCGATCACGCCCGGGTCGACGGAAATGTGCTGCTCGCCAATCAGCGTCGAGCGGTAGCCCGCCCCCCGCAGCGTGTGGACCCAGTGCTGCCGATAGTCGTTGAGCGCCCAGCCGCGGTGCGCCAGCCCGAGCATCCCGTTGTTGTGGCAGTAGAGCCCGGTCAGCAGGCTGGCACGGCTGCCAGAACAGGTCGGCGCCGCGCAGAACGCCTCCCGGAACAGCACCCCCTGGTCGGCGAGCAGCTGGATGTTCGGCGTCGGCACCTGGAAGCCGTACGGCTGGACGACGCGGCCGGTGTCGTGGGAGTGGATGTAGAGGATGTTCGGAGGTGAATCCAAGCGGGTACTCCCAGGGTCGAGTTCGCCTGGGGCTAATGCTGCCAAAACGCTCTTACATCGTCTGCGCCACGCCGCGAAGCGGCAGCACCCTGGTCTGCCATGCGCTAGAGGAAACCGGGGTCGCCGGGCGGCCTGAGGAGTACTTCGAGGCGCTGCGCCACAGCGGCCGGCCGCGCCGTCCCGAGGAGTACTTCGTCGGCGCCGAAGACCCCTCGATTCGCGACCACCTGGGCGAGCGCAGCGTCGGCAGCGAGCCCCCGCCCCGCTCGCCGCTGTGGAGTCGCGCCGCCTACGACCGCTATCTCGAGTGGGCGTTCGAGGTCGGGACGACGCCGAACGGGATCTTTGGCGCGAAGCTGATGTGGGGCTACCTCGGCGACTTCGTCAGCCTGCTCCGCAACATCCCCGCCTACCGCGACATCCCGCTGGCGGAGCTGCTGCCAACCGTGTTTCCGGAGTTGACCTTCGTCAGAGTCGTGCGCGCCAACAAGGTGCGCCAAGCGGTCTCGCTGTGGAAGGCGGTGCAGACCGCCACCTGGCGCGAGGACCAGGCCAGCGCCAAGGCGGCATCGCTCGAGGAAGACGGCTCACCCCCGTACCGGGCATTCATCGAGGAGCACCGGCCACAACTGCGCTTCCACTACCGGGCGATCGAGCATCTGCTCGAACAGATCTTGATCGAGGAGTCGCGCTGGGACGCCTTCTTCGAGCACGCCGAGATCAAACCGATTCTCGTCCTCTATGAGAACTTCGCCGCCGAGTACGAGACGAGCACGCTGCGCCTGCTCGACCGGCTCGACCTCTCCCCTCCGGACGACTTCGTCTTCGAGCCGCGGATGAAGCGGCAATCGGACCGCGTCAACGACGACTGGACGCGGCGCTACAGCGAGCTGCGGCTCGGCACCGACTTCGATCTCGTACCGGTTCGGGTCTAGACGTCCGGCCGCTCAGCGAGCGAGCCAGGCGTCGGGCGTCGCCACGAGCTCATTGACCACGCTCGGCAGTTCGCCCGAGACGAGGTCGGCCAGGGTGACCTCCTCGAGCACCGAGCGCAGGCTGGCGCGGACGGCGATCCAGACTTCCTGCAGGTGCTCAGCGTTGCCGCTGTACTCGATCGCCTCCGGCGGCGAGGACTGCACGTGGGCGATCGGGCCCTCGACGGCGCGAATGATCTCGGCGACCGTCACCTCGTCGGCCGGCTTGGCCAGCCAGTAACCGCCCTTCGCCCCGCGGCGGGCCCGGACGATGCCATTGTGCTTGAGCTCGAGCAGGATGTGCTCGAGGAACTGCAGGGGGATGTCCTGGGCAGCGGCCAGGCGCTCACCCTTGATCGGGCCCTCCTCGGCGGCGGCGAGCTCCGCGGCCGCCCGCACCGCGTAGTCGGCCTTTGCTGAGACGCGCATGCGTCTAGTAAATCAATCAGCCGATCGTCTCAGGTGCGAGATCGCCGGAGCGGTCGCGAGCTTGCTCTTCCGCGGCTTCGCGCTTGACCCGCCGCTGATTCCACCAGCGCGGGAACCAGATCAGCAGGCCGAGGCCGATGCCGGCGACCGCGGCGGCGATCGGCCAGACCAGCGGATCCCCCTTCTGCACGGTGACGATCCCGGAGGCGACGAGGACCACACCGAGGGCAGTGCGCAGGAACCCGGTCGGCGCCCGGGCGGCGAAGTGGGAGCCGACGATCACGCCGGGGATGCTGCCGATGAGGATGTTGCCGGCGAGGACGAAGTCGACGTTGCCCCCGACCCAGTGGGCGATGCCGGCAGCCCAGAGCAGGATCGCGGCGTGGAAGACGTCGGTGCCGACGACTTTCTTCGGGGTCAAGCGGTAGACGGCAATCAGCAGGATTGCGATCACCGTGCCCGAGCCGGCCGAGGTGATCCCGATCACGAAGCCAGTGGTGGCCCCGATCGCCACCGCCGCGACTTTGTGTCGTCGCTTCAGCTCGAAGTCATCGCGCTCTTCGATCAGCTTGCTGAGGATGAGCGCCCGCGCCAGAGTGATGATCCCGACCATCAACAGGGTGCCGCCGAGCAGCGCGTAGACGATCGAGTCGAGGCGCTCTTCGCCGACCTTGCTCTGCAGGACCGAGATCGCCCAGACCCCGAGCACCGAGGCAGGGACGCTGCCGGCCGCCATCCACAGGGCCAGCCCCATGTTCACGGTGCCCATCCGCAGGTGGCGCCAGCCGCCGACCGTCTTCGTCACGGCCGCGTAGAAGATGTCGGTGCCGATCGCCGTCACCGGTTTGACCCCGAACAGCAGGATCAGCAACGGCGTCATCAGGGTGCCGCCGCCCATGCCGGTCATGCCGACCATCGCTCCGATGCCGAAGCCGAAGATAACTATTGCCGGGTCCATTGCTGCCTGTTGCCGCGCTTGGTGCTTATCGACTTTCCTGACCTCTTTGGTCAGGAGCGCGGCGTGCGGCAGGATACCAGGGATGTCAGTCTCGATTCGCGGCCTCGGCCACTCCTACGGCGAGCTGCGAACGATCGAGAAGATCGACCTCGAGATCGCCCCAGACGAGGTGGTCGGGCTGGTCGGCCCCTCGGGCTGCGGCAAGTCGACGCTGCTGGAGCTGATCTGCGGTCTGCAGGAGCCGAGCGCGGGGACGATCGCGGTCGACGGGACGGCGGCAGCAGCCGGGCGACTGTCCCATTGCGCCTACATGCCGCAGCGCGACCTCCTCCTCCCCTGGTACTCGGCGATCGACAACGCCGCCCTGGCCCTGCGTAACCGCGGCGTCGGCAAGGCCGAGGCGCGAGACCAGGCGGGCGAGCTGTTTTCCCGCTTCGGCCTGACCGGTTTCGAGTCGACGGCGCCGGCGGGCCTTTCGGGCGGCATGCGCCAGCGCGTCGCCTTCCTTCGCACCTTGATCGCCGGCAAGCCCCTGCTCGCCCTCGACGAGCCCTTTGCCTCGCTTGACGCAATCACCCGCGCAGAGATGCAGGAGTGGCTCGCAGAAGCCCTAGGCACCGACCCGCGAGCCGTGGTCCTGGTCAGCCATGACGTCGAGGAGGCGCTCTACCTCTCGGATCGGGTCGCGGTTCTCTCGGCGCGCCCGGCCAAGATCGTCGCCGAGCTGCGAGCACCGTCGCCGCGGGCGCCAAACCGCGATGCCGCCGTCACCGACCCGGCCTTCGTCGGCGTGCGCGAGGAAGCGCTGCAAGCGCTCCACGCCGGGATGCGATGAGACGCTGGCTCCTCCCCACGCTGCTGCTGGCGGCGCTGATCGGCGTCTGGCAGATCGCTGCCTCGACCGGCCTGCTGGCGGACGTGTTCGGTCTCGAGGACTTCCTCGTGCCGTCGCCGGCAGAAATCGCCGAGGCGCTCTGGAAGAGCCGCTCGCTGCTGGCTGACAACGCCTGGGTGACGCTGCAGGAGATCGTCCTCGGGCTCGCTTGCGCGCTCGTTGTCGGAGTCGCGTTCGCGGTCGCGATGCACCTCTCAGCCTTGGTGCGCGACGCGGCCTACCCGCTGATCGTCGCCTCGCAGACGATCCCGATCATCGTCATCTCCCCGATCCTGCTTATCTGGCTCGGGTTTGGGATCGGCCCGAAGATCGCCGTCGTGGCGCTGATCTGCTTCTTCCCGATCACCGTCAACACGCTCGACGGCCTGCGCTCGACCGAGCCCAGCGCGATCAAGATGATGCGCACGCTCGACGCCTCTCGCTGGCAGGTCTTCCGCCGGGTCGAGGCGCCAAGCGCCCTGCCCAGCTTCTTCACCGGCGCCAAGATCGCGGTCGTCCTCGCTCCGATCGGTGCCGTCTTCGGCGAGTGGGTCGGCGGCACTTCTGGCCTCGGCCATCAGATCCTCACCGACAACGGCCAGCTCGAGGTAGCACGGGAGTTCGCCGCGGTCGTCGTCCTCTCGGCGATGGCACTGATCCTGATCGGCCTCCTGACCCTCGTAGAGCGACGCGTCGTCACTTGGCGATAGAACACAGGGGATGAGGCTGCCCCGAATCCCGGCGATCGCCGTCGCCGTCGCGCTGCTCGCCCTCGCGCTTGGGCTCGTCGCCTGCGGCGAGAAGTCAGAGGACGGGGGCACCGAAGCCCAGCCGCTGAGCCTGACGCTCGACTTCTATCCCAACCCGGACCACGCCGGGATCTACATGGCGCAGAAGCTTGGCTACTTCGAGGAAGCGGGGCTCGACGTCAGCATCGACGCGCCGGCGGACCCGGCGGCACCGATGAAGCTGGTCGCGGCCGGGAAAACGGATCTGGCGATCTCCTACGAGCCCGAGGTCGCACTGGCCCACGATCAGGGCCTTGACGTGATCGCGATCGCGGCGCTGGTCAACCGCCCGCTGACCTCGCTGATCTGGCTGCAGAAATCCGGGATCAAAGGCGTCGGCAGCCTTAAAGGCAAGACCGTCGCCACCGCCGGCATCCCCTACCAGGACGCCTTCTTGGAGACGATTCTGGCCCGCGCCAAACTCTCGCCCTCCGACGTCAAGGCGGTCAACGTCGGCTTCGGCCTGCTGCCGGCGTTGGTCAGCGGCAGCGCCCAGGCGATGCTCGGCGGTTTCCTCAACGTCGAGGGCGTCGACCTGCGCCAGCGCGGCCTGGACCCGGTCGTCACCCCCGTCGACCAGCTCGGCGTCCCCACCTACGACGAGCTGGTCCTGGTCGCCAATCGTCAGCGCCTCGACGAGGACCCCGAGAAGTTCCGCCTCTTCATCGCCGCCTTCGAACGCGGCACCGACGCTGCAGTGAAACAGCCGAATGCCGCTTCCAAAGCGGTAATCGAGGCCAATCATGACCTCGAGCCGAAACTGACCGAAGCCGAGATCGAGGCGACGCTGCCGCTGCTGGCGGCGCGCACGCCCGGGCAGCCCTTCGGCTACATGGACCCCAACGAGTGGAAAACCTTCAGCGCCTGGATGCGCGACAACGGCCTGATCGAGTCACTGCCCGAACCGTCGGAACTGCTCAGCAACGCCTACCTCTTCGGCGACGAAATCCCCGAATAGCCGAGCGCGCCTTCGCCGAGCAGGCGGCTGACCTCGGTCGCCGGCATCGCCGCATGGAACAGGTGCCCCTGGGCGTAGTCGCAGCCGAGCCGGCGCAGCTCCGCCAGCTGGACCTCGCTCTCGACCCCCTCGGCGATCACCTCCAGCGACAGCGCCCGGGCCATGCCGATGATCGCCTCGACGATCGCCGTGCGCTCCTGTTCGATGCCGAGCGCGTCGACGAAAGAGCGGTCGATCTTCAAGGCATGGAAGGGAAAGCGGTTCAGGTAGGCGAGCGAGGAGTAGCCGGTGCCGAAGTCGTCGAGGACGAGCCGCACGCCGAGCTCGTTCAGCGCCTCCAGCGAGGCAATCGCGCTGGCCGACTCCTCGACCAGGACGCTCTCGGTGATCTCCAGCCGCAGGTGAATGGGGTCGATGCCGGTGCGGGCGATGATCTCGGCCACGGTCGCCGGCAGGTCGCGATGGGCGACTTGGCGGGCGGAGAGGTTGACGGCGACGTCGAAGGGGCGCTCGTCGGGGCGCTGCTCGTGCCAATCGAGGATCTGGCGACAGGCTCGCTCCTGCACCCAACGGCCGATCGGCTCGATCAGCCCGCTGTCCTCGGCGATCGAGACGAACTCGGCCGGATCCAGCAGTCCACGCTCCGGATGCTGCCAGCGGACCAAGGCCTCGAGGCCGGTGATCTCGCCGGAGCGGAGGCTGACCACCGGCTGGTAGTGGAGCGCCAGCTCGTCGCGGTCGAGCGCGTGGCGCAGCTCCCTTTCGATCTCGAGCCGGCGCATCGCGCTGGCCCGCATCGCCGCGTCGAACAGCACGCAGCGGGCGCGACCGCCTTCCTTGGCCCGGTACATCGCCGCGTCGGCGTCGCGAATCAGCATCTCGGCGCTGGCTCCGCGTTGATCGGAGGGGCGGGCCACCGCGACCCCGATGCTGGCGGTGACGAAATGCTCGACCCCGTCGATCGAGAAGGGCTGGGCGAACGCGGCGGCGACGCGGTCGGCGATCGCGATCGCCTCCTCTTCGTCGGCGAGGCGGTCGATCAGGATGCCGAACTCATCGCCGCCGAAGCGGGCGACGACGTCACCAGGGCGCAGGTGCGCGCGCAAGCGCGGCGCCACTGCGCGCAGCAGCGCATCGCCAGCGTGGTGGCCGAGGCTGTCGTTGATCAGCTTGAAGTGGTCGAGGTCGAGGAAGAGGATCCCGATCGGCGAGCCCGAGGCCGTGGCCCGCTTCAGCGCCTCGCCCAGCGCATCGACGAAGCTGAGCCGGTTGGGCAGCCCGGTGAGGGAGTCGTGCAGAACCCGGTGGCGCAAGGCCTGGTCGGCGGCGTGGCGCTCGATCGCATCGGCCAGCACGTTGGCCGCCGCCTGCACGAACGGGACGTCCTTGGCGGTGAAGTGGTCGGGCTCGGTGGCGTGGACGTCGAGCACGCCGAAGGGATGGTCCTTGCCGTCGATCATCACCGCCAGGCTGCTGGCGGCGCCGAAAACACGCAGCACCGGCGGCATCGTGAAGCGATCCTCGCTCGACCAGTCGGCGACGATCGCGTGCGTCCCCGATTCGAGCGCGGCACCGGCGTGTGAGTCGCGGGCGGCGGAGACACGGCGCCCGGCGCCGATCACCTCCTCCTCCAGTCCCGCATGAAGGTTGAGGCGGCGACCGTCGCGGCCCAGCTCCCAGATGCAGGCGCTGTGGACCCCGTCGACTTCGCTGATTAAGGAGGTGGCGGCTCGCATCAGCGTTTCCGGGTCACCGTCCTGCAGGGCCCGCTCCCCCAGTTTGGCGACGACTGCCTGCTGCGAAAGTGCCCGCTGCAACTCCTCCTCGGCCTTCTTGCGCTCGGTGATGTCATAGAGGACGCCGTGCCAGACCGGCACCCCCTCGTCATCGGCCTCAAGCACCGCCTCGTCGAGCATCCAGACGGTGTCGCCCTTGCGGGTGCACATGCGGTACTCGATCGGGCGCGTGTTGCGATCCCCGAGGAAGTCCTCGTTTTCGATCGAAAGCGCTTGCTCGCGATCCTCCGGGTGCAGCAGCCGCGCCCAGAGACCCGGGTCCGTCTTGAACTCCTCCGCCGCGTAGCCGAGGATCTCCTCGACCTGGGGGCTGACGTAGTGCCACTCCCCCTGCTCGCCCATCTCCGAGGTGTAGACGATGACCGGCAGTCGCTCGACCAGCCGCCGGTAGTCCTGCCCTCCGGAGGTGATCTGATCGAGGAATTCACTGACCTCGTGGTCAGGCCAGTTCCTATCCCCTTTGCTCGGCATCGCCCCGTTATCGACAGATCGTCCAGGCGCTTGACCGCACGTCTGTCCAGGCACGAAGTCGTGCAGGAGTGCCAACCGGTCTGATTGGTGCAGCCGACTTAAGCGGCCAGGCGCAAGGGCGGGCCCTGAGCGACTCGCCGGTAGAGACCGGCGAGCGCCAGGGCGCCGGCCTGTCCCCGGAACGGCTCATACGGAGCGAAGAACTCCTCCACCTCGGCGACCGTGGCACGGCGGCCGAGGCCGGCTAGACGGCCGACCAGCTTGATGTAGCCGAGGTCGCCAGCCGGCAGTGCGTCGATCTCGCCGCGCCCGAACAGGGCCAGGCACTGGACGGTCCAGGGACCGATCTGCGGGATCGCCAGCAGCCGCCGGTCCGCGGCCGCGGTCTCGATCCGGCAGCGGCCGGAGGCGACGACCCTGGCCACCCGCCTCAGTGCCTCAGCCCGACTCGGCGCGAGGTCCATCGAGGCGAGTTCGGCGGGGGCGCGGCCGGCCAGCGTCGCCGGCGGCGGCACATCGCGCAGGGCGTCTCGGCCTTCGCCGAGGCGCGGACCCCAGCGGCCGACGATGCGGCGCTCGATCGTCACCGCCCGATCGGCCTCGATCAGCTGTCCGACCACGGCGGCGGAGAGCGCCTCCCAGGGCCAGACCCGGCGCCGCGGGCGGAAGCTCGGCATGCGGCGAATCAGCGGTCCGAGCAGCGGGTCGCGGCGGAAACGGCGGTGGAACTCGCCGAGATCCTGGTCGACGCCGAGCACGAACCGCATCCGCTCGATCGCCACCTCCAACTCGGCCTCCCCAGCCGGCGACGGATCCCGCTCTCCAGCGCCCAGCGGCAGCGTCACCCGGGCGGGGTCGAGCGCCTCGGCGCGCAGTGCCACCCGCCCCCCGACCAGGTGCCAGGCCCGCGCCAGCACCGGCTTGCCTTCGACATGCAGCAAGCGTGTGGCGACCCCGGCATGGATCGAAAGCGCGCGATCGTCACTCCCCCGCGGCAGCCGGTAGGGCGGCGCTGGCCGCAACTCGAGTTCGAGCGCGTTCACCTGCCGAGCAGGTGCACGTCCACCAGGAAAGAGCGGCTGGCGACCACGTCGCGGCGGTCGCGGCGGCGCGAGAAGCGACGTGGGGTGCGCGTCTTCGAGCCGACGGCGCTGACCGCGCGTACGGCGGCGACGGTCGCGGCACCGGCCAGCACTCCACCGGCAGCGGCGATCGCAGCGTTGCGAACCTCGCCGCGCAGCACCAGCGTCGAATTCGGCTCCTCATAGGGCAAGGGCAGCGCTCGCACCGGCTCCGCGTCGCGCGGCGAGGCGTCTTCCTCAGCCACGACCTCGCCATCCAATTCGAACTCGCTCACCGCCCCGACTCTAGCGAGACCCCAGGTCGCGTCCCCCTCGCTCACCGCAAACTGCGGACGTTGAAGGGATACCGGGTGGGACCCGCCAAGCCTCCCCATCTGTCGCGCAGGTGGGTCCCACCCGGTATCCCCCTACAGCGCCTACAACCCCCGCTCGTAAACGCGGTACCTCTTGACGACCCTGCCCCCCATCCCCTCCATAGCCCGATTCATCGGCCCGTTCGTCTCCAGGATCCAACCCATCTCGCCGCCTTCGATCGCCCCCGGCTTCTGCGCCGTCTCGAGGTGTTTCAGGTAGAGGCCGGCGGCGACGCCAGTGTGCCGGTACTCGCCTTTGACCCCGAGTGCGAAGACGCGCAGGCGGTCGACCTTGCGCTTGCCGAGCAGGAAGTGCGCCCAGCCAGCTGGCAGCAGGCGGCCGCCCATCTTCGCCAGCACCTGGTTGATGTCGGGCAAGGTCAGCGCGGCCCCGATCGCCTCGCCGTCTTTTTCGGCGATGTAGGCCCAGTCCTCGTCGATCACCTGCTTCAGCAGTTTGGCGTGGAAGGCGACCTCCGCGTCGGTTGGAGGGACGAAGCCCCAGTTGTCGGACCAGGCGTCGTTGTAGACAGGGGTGAAAAGACGCATCTCGTGCTCCAGGTTGCCCTTGTCGATGTTGCGGATCGTCACCCCTTCGTCGCTCAGCGCCTTCTGCGCGGCGGCGTGGATCGCGGGATCGAAGCGCTCCCCGTCTTTGAGGTCGCCGAAGTTCAGTTCCCACATCAGCAGGTCCATTGCCTTGCCGAACCCATGCGCCTCGATCTGCTGCTGGTAGTGGGGCGGGTGCCAATTCTCGAGGATCATCGGCCGCAGATCGAAGCCCTCGATCAGGATCCCCAGCTCGTCGTTGGTGGTGAAGTCCATCGGCCCGAGGACTCGGGTCCGTCCCTTGCCGGCTGCCCACTCGGCGGCGGCGTCGAGCAGGGCGGCGGTGACATCGGCGTCATCAGTGGTCTCGAAGAAACCGAACATCGCGTCCTTGCCACCCTGGTACTCGTCCCAGCGGTGATCGAGCTGGGCGGTGATGCGGCCAACCGGCTCACCGTCGCGCTCGGCCAGGAAGTACTCCGCTTCGGCGTGTTCGAAATAGGGGTTCTTCTTGCGGTTGAGGAACTCCATCCGCTCGATGATCAGCGGCGCGACCCACTGCGGGTGGCTGCGGTGGAGACGGAACGGAACCTTGATGAAGCGCTTCAGCTCGCGGCGGCTCCGCACCGGTCGTATCGACACGCTCGACATGGGGGCCGCAACCTACACTCTGCGGTGATGAGCGAGACCGCGAAGGCTCCGGTCGACGTCTTCGAGAAGGCTCGCAGCCACGATCGGCTGGAGCAGCTCGAAGCGGCGAAGGAGCACGACCTCCTCCCCTACTTCCGCTTGCTCACCTCACAGGCGGGTCCGGTGGTGGAGATGGAGGGCCGCGAGACGATCATGCTCGGCTCCAACAACTACCTGGGCCTGACCGGTGAGGAGCGCGTCAAGCAGGCCGCCCGCGACGCCCTCGAGACCTACGGCACCGGCGTCACCGGCTCGCGGCTGCTGAACGGAACGACGCCCCTGCACGTCGACCTCGAGCGCGAGCTGGCCGAGTGGATGCGAACCGAGGACGCGATCGTCTTCACCACCGGCTACCAGGCGAACGTCGGCTGCATCGGCACGATTCTCGGCCCCGGCGACACCGTCGTCTGCGACTCCGGCGACCACGCCTCGATCCTCGACGGCTGCCGCCTCTCCGGCGCCAAGCTGCGTCCCTTTCGCCACAACCGCATGGACAAGCTGGAGAAGATGCTGCAGCGCGCCAGCGAGGACGGCGGCGGCGTCCTCGTCATCGTCGACGGCGTCTTCTCGATGGAGGGCGACGTCTGCGACCTGCCCCGGATCGTCGAGCTCTGTCACGCCTATGGCGCGCGGCTGATGGTCGACGAGGCGCACGGAGCCGGGGTCCTCGGCGCTCGTGGCGCCGGCGCCTGCGAGCTATTCGGACTCGAGGACCGGGTCGACCTGCGGATGGGCACCTTCTCCAAGAGCCTCGCCTCCTGCGGCGGCTTCATCGCCGGCCCGGCCGACGTGATCGAGTACCTGCGGGTCTCCTCGCGCTCGTTCATCTTCAGCGCCAGCGCCGTCCCCGCGGCCGTCGGGGCAGCCCTGGCGGCACTGCGGGTGATCCGCGAGGACGGGCCGCAGCTGTTCGAGACCCTGCTCGCCAACGCCGAGTACCTGCGCGAGGGCCTGCGCCACCTCGGCCTCGAGGTGATCGAGCCGGGGACGCTTCCCGACGGCACCGTCGCGACGACGCCGGTGGTGCCGGTGGTGGTCGGCGACGACTGGCAGGCGGTGCTGCTCTGGAAGGCCCTGTTCGACGCCGGCGTCTACACCAACGTCGCGATCCACCCGGCGGTCCCGCCGGGTGGCGCACTGCTGCGGACCAGCCTGATGGCGACCCACGAGCGCGAGCACCTCGACGGCGCTCTCGGGACGATCGCCCGGGTGATCGACGAGTTCCCGGACCTTCCCCGCTCGTAACTCAGCGATAACGGGTTCTTGACATCCCCCGGCCTGGGTAGTTTCAGGCTTGTCCGGTTGGGGACACGGTTCCGAGCGAGCCGAAATTGTTGCTCTTAGCGACCGAGCTGAGCGATGCGGCGGCGGCGGCGGGTTGACGGTTGCCACCCGCACGGCATAGCTTGGCCTTCTCGCCGAACACCCCGGGCGGGGTGGACGAATTGAGAACTCGGTCGACCCGGACCATGGCCCCCCAAGAGCTGCTGGTTCCGGTCGAAGCGAGATACCCAGTTAACCGATTCCTTGAAGGGAGGAGTCCCAGTGGACGCTGCCTCGACGGCACCCGCAACGACGATCGCATCTTCGGTGGAGGCCCCGCAACACATGAGGGCACTCGAACGAGCCAACCTGGTCCGGCTGGCCCGCGCCGAGCTGAAGCGCGCGATAGCGCGGGGAGAGGCCGATGCTTCCGAGGTGATCCGCGATTGCCCCTGGGAGACCGAGAGCATGACGATCGCCGAGCTGTTGACCAGCCAGCGCCGCTGGGGCCGCACCCGTGCCCGTAAGTTCCTCCTCCCGCTCTCGCTGAACGAGAACAAGCAACTCGGAACGCTGACCTCGCGCCAGCGCCGGCTGCTGTCGAGCGAGCTCGCCTCCCGCTCGGTCGAGCGGGGCGAAGCACTGACCGCCTAGGGCCTAGCCGCGCATTCCGCCGACCCGGAAGCTGAGGCCTCCGGAGGCGCGTTGGAATGCGCGGCGTGCCAGATAGAAGACGATCGCGAAGGCGACGGCGCCGATCGCCAGTGCCACCGCCAGAATCTGATCGGCGAGATAGAAGACGCCGCCGGTCGTGAGCACGAATACCGCTCCCGCCAGCAGGGTGGTGTGGGAGCGGTAGCCGGCAAAGTGCTCGCGAATCGCCACCTCCAGGCCGCCGAGGCCAGCGAGGACGACGCCGACGCCGATCGTGGTCGGGTCGCCGCTGATGACGCCGATCACCAGGGCGATGATCCCGGCCAGGATCACGAGCTCGGCCAGCGGAAAGTTCCCCCAAGGCGCCGGGGGGCGCTCGCTCTCCCCTGGTAAGCGGCGTACGGGCGTCGGCGCGACAGCAGCCGGCGGTTTAGCCGGCGGCGGTCGTCTCGGTCGCTTGCGCTTGCTCTTTCTACTCAACGGCCGCAAGCCGCCCGGATAACGGGCATCCCGAAGAGACCTTGACCTGCCACCAGCCCATCAACATCCCGATCGGGCCGAGGCGCGGGCGCGAGTGCCAGTGGCCGCAACCCGGCAAGCCGAGGTCGTCGCGACTCACCTGGACCCACTTGAAGTCGGCCGGAGAGGCGATCATCCGGCGCAGCAGTTCGCGGTTCTGGGTCTCGACCAACGCCTGCTCACGCAGAGTCTGCTGCGCCTCCACGACCCGCTCGGCGAGCTCGTCGCGCAGTTGCTCGAGCTCGCCCAGGTCAAGGATCCGCGGCTCGGCGGCGAGCGCCGCGACCCGGTGGCCGATCTCGACCCGGCCGAAGCCCTCGGCCAGGAGCGAGGCGAGCTCACGCTCGAGGTGGCCAACTTGCCGCCGCAGCTCGACCCGAGCAAGGCGCTCGTCGACGTCGACGCGGAGCGCCATCGGACTCTCTCTTGCGAGTAGATCCGGCATTTGCCTGGTTCGAGTGTAGATCACCGCAGCGTCGCCGCCGCCATCCACAGCGCCTCGTCGACGGCCATCTGCGGCACGCCCTTGACCTGGACCGCGGCGATCGCCAGGCGGCGGCTCTCCGGTTCGACGCCGAAGCCCTCGCCGGTCTCGCCGAACAGCAAGCCGACCGGGCGACGCTCGTCGGCGACGGTCAGGGTCCCCTGCGCCAGCTCGCCAGGGCGCCCCGGCAGCGACTCCCCCGGGGCGGAGTCGCGAATGCAAAGGCGCCCCTCGACCTGGTCGGCGTCGAAGGCACGCAGGGCGACACCGGTCTCGACGATCGCCAAGTTAAGTGCGTCAGCCGGGAGACCGCGAGTCTTGAACGCCCCTTCGCTGAGTCGGTCGAAGGCAAGCTGCTCGACCGGGGTCCGTGTTCGGTCCGGATCGAGGCCGATCTGGCGAAAGAAGACGCGGTAGGCCCAGGGGATTGGCTGTTCGCGCATGCGGATCACCTGGGCCCCGTAGAAGCGGTCCGAGAGGTCGCGAAGGCGGCGGCGGACGGGATCGGGACTGCGGCCGGGATGAGCGTCGACCTCGACCCAGGCGATGCCGAGACCGGGGAACTCGCTGGCGATGTGCGGTGCGACCCAGCCCTGCTCGGGGGACGGGTCCCAGCCGATCTGCGGCTCGGTGGCGCCACCGCTCATTGCCGCTCCGCGGACCGCGTGGCGTCGAGCAGCTGCTCGACGCGGGCGCTCAGCTGGGCGGCGCTGAGCTCGCCGATCCCAGCGCTCTCCAGCGTGCCACCCGGATAGACATAGGCGAAGGTGGGACAGCCACCGACCCTGTAGAGGCTGGCGACGGCGCCATCGCGGTCATAGCCGACGGGAAGGTCCCAGCCACGCTGGCGGACCAGGTCGCGAACGGTGTCCCGCCCGTCGCGCACGTTGAGCGAGAGGAAGTTCACCCGTCCACGGTAGCGCCCATAGACCGCGTTGACGACATCCTGCTGCCGGTCGCAGTCGCCGCCTTTGGTGAACCAGAACGAGATCACCAGCGGCCGGTCGAAGAGGTCGCAGATGCGGATAGCCCCGGGAGTGGAGATCCGGCAGGCCGGGGTCCGCCGGGCGTCCTCGGGGCAGGGGATCGCCGCGCTTTCGCAGTCGTCCTGGGCCACGTTGGCGTCGCCTTCGAGCTGACTCGCGGCGGCGGGCACTGCGAACTCGGGCAGCGGCCAGTGAGCGGGCTGGCGATCGAGCCCAAGCGTGCCCCCGCCCCCTCCCCCGCCCAGCGTCTGGATCGTGGCGACGACGATCACCGCGAGGAAGATCAGGCCGACGGCAACCGAGTAGCGGTCCCTCATCGCTCCCCACTCCACGACAGGGCGGCGGGCAGGATGACCATCACACCCAAGAGCGCCACGGTCAGGTCGATCACGGTGACGAAGCCGAAGTCACGCAGCATCTGGATGTCACTGGCGACGAGGACGGCGAAGCCGGCGATCGCCGTCACTCCTGAGGCGAGAACCGCGGCCCCGGTGCGGCCGTAGGCGGAGCGCAAGGCCTGCTCGGCATCGCTCCCCTTGCGGCGCTCCTCGTGGAAGCGGCCGGCGAGGATCACCCCGAACTCAGTTGCGATCGCGATCGTCAGCGCCCCCAGGGCCGCCGACATCGGGTTGAGCGGGATGCCCGTGAGCCAGATGATCAGTGAGGCCCAGCCGGTGGCCAGCACCGTCGGCACCAATGGCACCAGGGCCCGCCGCGGCGAGCGGTAGACCGCGAACAGAGCCAGGGCGACCGCCAGCAGACCCGCCAGCGTGAGCCAGTAGCGGCTGGAGGAGAGATCACCCGCCGATTCGGCGGCGATCACCGGCAAACCGGCCAGCTGCACCTCGACCCCGGTGGGCGGCCCCCCGGGAGCACCGGGCTCACCGATCTCAGACCGGACCCGGTCGACCAGGGCCTGCTGGTCCTCCAGTGACTGAGCTCGAATGCCGAAGGAGAGCAGCGCCTGCTGGCCGACCTCGCCGGTCTCGGGATCGATTGGCGCCACCTGTCGCAGGGCGTAAGGCGACAACGCCGCGAGGGTCGCGTCGATGCCGCGTTGAGTCAGCTCGCCGCCGCGGGTGAGGAAGTCCGAGAGCGCCGGCCCGGGGCAGATCTCGGCTTCGAGGCAACTCGGGTTTTCGCCGCTGAACCCGTTCGAGCGCAGCACCCGCTGCTTGAACGCAGCCATCCACTCGATCGTCGCCGGGTCGGTCAGGTCGGGGGACTCGACGCTGACGTCGAGCTCACCGGAGACCCCGGTCGTCTCCTGCAGCTGGTTGAGATTCTTGACTGCGGAGATGTTCTGGGGGGCGAGTGAGCGGATGTCGGAAGCGGTTTCGATCTGGGTGCCGACGCCCCAGCCGATCAGGGCCAGGGCCAGGCCGACGCCGAGGACTCGCAGGGGGTGCTCGAGGGCTACCCAGAGGGTCCAGTCGCGGGCCCACGCCAAGGGACCAAGGTCCTCCGGCGGGCGGGTCCTGTCGGGGGGGTTTCCCCCACGGTGCTCGGGCGCTTCGCGCCCTGCGCGCCGCGGGGGGCCCCCACCCCCCCGCCACCCGCCCGAGGAACGCAGGCGAAGAGCGGCAAAGCCCGCGGTGAGAGCGAGGAGAAAAGCTATGACCACCCCGAGGATGAGCAGAAGGCCGAAGGTTCGGACCATTGGGATTGGGGAGAGTTGGAGGGCTAGGAAGCCAGCGGCCGTGGGTAGGCACGCTGCGCCAATCGTTGGGCCTCCAGCCGTGGCTGCCGTTCGAGCTGCATCGATCCCCTCGGCGCCTTCGTCGATGGCCTCGTCGAAGCGGGCTTGGAACTGGATTGCGTAGTCGACGGCGAGGCCGATCAGGATCGGCAAGGCCGCGATCGAGGCCATCGTCAGGGAGCCGCCGAAAAGGCCGAACAGGCCAAAGGCGAGGGCCGCGGCCGCCAGTGCGAGCGCCAGCGGCAGGAGACGGAGGCGGGAGCGGAAGACCAGCAGCAGGGTCAGCGCCATCACGCCGAGGGAGACCGCGAAGAGGACGAGGAGCGCATCCTTCAAGGCGCGCGCAACTCCGTCGATCACGACCGGTGCCCCGGAGACGAGGTAGCTGCCGCCGTCCAGCTCGAAGCAGGGGGCCGGCTTGCCTTTTTCCACCGCACATGCCCGGCGCGGCGTCGTTTCGCTGGCCGCCGCCTCGATCAGGCCGATCGCGCGGTGGCGTTCGGCTTCGCTCAAGTCGGGCTTGAGCCTGACCACGATCTGGGCTGAGCGGCTGTTCGGGAAGAGATAGGAGAGCCGCGCCTTCGGCGTGCCGCGAGCGCGGCTGAGGTCAAAGACGACCGTCGCGACGAAGTCCGGGTTATCGAGCGTCGGCAGGCTGGTGATGCCATAGCGGGTGGCGACGGAGAGGAGGAATTCGCGGAACCGCTCCGGCGGCACCCGCTCCGAGAGCCGCCGCAACTGGCGGTCGATCTGACCAACCGCCTCGTTGAGGAAGGTTCCCGGGCCGGAGACGAACTCGACCGGATCGAGCCGAGCGAGCTCTGCGCAGGGGCCCGGGATCGGCTTCGCGCCTTTCGGCACGTTCCCCGAGAGGCAGCCCTCAAGTCGCAGCAACTGGAAGAGGTTCGGGCCGAGGATCAGTCCCTGCAGGTCCCCGCGCGCCAGCACCACGACCGGTTCTTCGCCGAAGGCATCGCGGACTTGCTGCGTCGCTCGGTAGGTCGCCGTGTCGGTGTCGCTCAGCGTCCCGACCGCGGCATCGGTGGGGATCCTCGTCGCGCCGATACCCGCCGCCAGCGCCAGCACGACGCCGACCGCGAGGATCGCCCGCGAATGCCCAGCGGCCCACGCCGCGACGCGGCCGAACCACTGCCCGGCGTTCAACTCAGTCCATCGAGAGCGGGCCGCTGACGTCCGCGTTGAGGAACTGGTTCACGAACGGGTTGCTCGAATCGAACAACTCGTCTTTCGGTCCCGACTCGACGATCTTGCCGCTCCAGAGCACGGCGATGAAATCGGCAATGCGACGGGCGGTACCGAGGTCGTGACTGATCACCAGGTAACAACCGCCGTTCTCGGCGTGGACCTCGCGGATCAACTCGCAGAGCAGTGCGGTGCGGACCGGGTCGAGGCCGGAGTCAGGCTCGTCGAACATCACGATCGCCGGTTCCAGCACCAGCGCCCGGGCGAAGCCGGCGCGCTTGCGCATCCCGCCCGAGAGCTCGTTCGGCATCTTGTAGGTCGCCTCGGTGAGCCCCACCTCCCTGAGTCGACGGTTGACGATCTCGCCGATCTCCTCCTCGCCTTTGTCGGTGTGCTGGCGCAGTGGGAAGGCGGTGTTGTCGTAGATGTTCATCGAGCCGAACAGGGCGCCGTCCTGGAACAGCAGGCCGAACTTTTTCCGCACGTCGAAAAGTTCGTCGTCGGTCATGTTCGGGATCGACTCGCCGTGGACGAGCACGTCACCTGAATCGGGATAGAGCAGGCCGACGATGTGCTTGATCAGCACGCTCTTGCCGGTTCCAGAGGGCCCGAGAACCATCGAGACCTGATCCTCGGGCAAGCCGAGGTTGAGTCCGTTGAGGATGCGGGCGCGGCCGAACTGTTTGACCAGGTCGATGATCTCGATCGCGTCCTCGCCGCCGTGATCCTGCTTGCGACCGGTGTGAAAGCGATACGGGTCGCCCTCCCTCGGATCGACGCCGGGAATGACGAAGTCGCGGCCCATCACGGCGCCGTCCTCGCTTACGTAAGGGCCGGAGTCCGCGGCGCTGACCGGATGGCCTGGCTCGATGCCGGCCTCGGCACCGCCCGGCTCGGCCAGCTCGGCGCTGGTCTCCGCCTCCTCCTCGAGTTCGGCGTCCTCGCGTTTGTCGAAGCGGTTGTCGTCGTCGATCTGCACGTCAGCCTCCTATTGGCGCCCTCGGGTTGGCCCCCCAGAAGACAAGGGTTCCAAGCATCCCGATGATGTGAACTAAGACGATGTTGAGGACCATCGATTTCGCCGTCGCGGTCCCCACCCCGACCGGCCCGCCAGAGGCCGTGTAGCCGTAGTAACAGCCGACCAGGACGATCGCGGTCGCCATGACCATGCCCTTGATCAGGCTGAAGATCAGGTCAGGGGGGTTCTGGAACATCCAGAAGATGAGGAGATAGCCGCCCGAGGAGACGTCGCCGATCTGCTCGACGACCGCCAGGTAGCTGGCCAGGTACATGATCCCGATCCCGACCAGGTACATGAACGGGAAGGTGATCCAGGCGGCGAGCAGACGCGTGGCGCAGAGGAAGGTGACGGGCGGAACCCCCATCACCTCGAGCGCGTCGATCTCGTCGGAGATCCGCATCGCGCCGAGCTCGGCGACGATCCCGGTCCCGACCTTGGCCGCGAGCATGTAGCCGAAGGCGTAGGGCATGATCTCGCGCAGGTCGCACCAGGCAGAGAAGACGCCGGCGTATGCAGGCGCGCCCTGGGCCCGCAGCAGGTAGGCACCCTCGATCCCGCACTGCAGACCAAGGGTGAAGACCAGGCCCCAGATGATCAGCGCCGAGCCCAGGATGAGGATGCCGGCCTGGCGCAGGCTCTCGCCGAAGAAGCGGAAGACGCGGCCGGAGTAGACGAGCCCGGCCACGCGCGAACCGAAGCGGGCGATCTCCCCCATCGAGTCGAGCCAGCCGCGCGGGACTTCGAGCCAGGCGTTCATCGGATCGTCTGCAGCTCCGGGTTGGTGGCGAGCAAAGTCTGGGTGAAGACGTAGTTGAAGGCGAAGACGCCCATGAAGGAGATGACGACCGCCTCGTTGACGGCGCGGCCGACGCCGGCGGCGCCTCCGGACGCAGTCATCCCTTTATAGGAGCAGACGACCGCAATCAGGGCGCCGAACAGGGTGCACTTGACGACGGAGCCCCAGAGGTCGGTGATCGAGGCGTTGGAGAAGAGGGTTGCGAAGAAGCCGCCGAGCGGCTGGTTGTAGAGCATCTCGGTGAGGATGCCGCCGCTGATCCCGAAGACCAGGGCGTAGATGTCGAGCAGGCCGGTGATCAGCATCAGCGCCAGGAAGCGCGGCACGACCAGGTTCTTAATCGGGTCGACGCCGAGCACCTGCAGGGCGTCGAGCTCCTCACGGATCTTGCGGGCTCCCAGATCAGCCGTGATCGCGGTTCCGGCGACGCCGGCGACGACGACGGCGGTGACGAAGGGGGCGAACTCGCGGATCGAGGCGAGGACGAAGAAGCCGCCGAGCCGGTCCAGGGCACCGAACAGCGAGAGGAAGTTTGCGGCCTGCAGGCCCGGAGCCCCGAAGCCGAAGGCGACGGTCGAAACCAGCAGCGGGAACCAGCAGAGCTGCAGGGCGAAAAGGAACTGGCCGATGAACTCCTCGCCGTAGGGATACGGCGGCTTGACCGCGGAAACGAGCGTGCGCGCGGTGAGGATCATCATGTCCCCGACCACTTCGAACAGCGACTTAGCGGGCAAGAACGCCCTGTTAACCGCGGATCCGACCATCTCTCCTCCGATGAGCTGCGCCGCACACGCGCGGCGCCCCACTCAGTGGACTGAGTCTATGGGATGGGTCCGCCCCAACGGTTAGCCGAGTGTTGAGATCCGGCTAACCCGTTCCGATCACCGTAAAAGCGCATGGTTGCGGGGAAACCCCGTGCTATGTTGCGCCCGCTTTGCGGGGGACCGGAAGACATTCCCGGCGTTCCCGCCTCCGAGCCACTGCGACTGGGGTTGCCGCGGTGGCCGTGGCGGCGCTGCTGGCCGCCTGCGGTGGCGGCGAATCGTCCTCGGACGCGAACGAGCCGGCGGGCACCTACGACGTCCGCGTCACCGACGCCAGCTTTCCGACTGAGCAGCGTCTCGGCCAAACCTCGATGCTGAAATTGGGTGTTCGCAACACCGGCGAGAAGACAGTACCGAACCTGGTGGTGACGATCTCGATCGGCGGCAAGGAAGGCGAGACCTCCGCGCTGCCGTTCGGCATCCACGATCCCCAGCCGGGCCTTGCCCAGCCAGACCGGCCGGTCTGGGTGCTGGCCGCCACCTATCCACGGTTCGCCGGCTCATCGGACCCGGGCGGCGCATCCACCTCGAACGCAAAGACCTTCTCCTTTGGGACCTTGAAACCGGGCGAGACCACGAACGTGGTCTGGAAGCTGAGCGCCGTCAAAGCCGGGCACTTCACCGTTCACTACAAGGTCGGCGCCGGGCTCAGCGGCAGCGCGAAGGCAGAGACGACTGGTGGCGTCGCCCCCGGCGGCTCCTTCGTGACCGAGATCTCCGCCGTGCCGCCGGACACCGAAGTGACCGACAGCGGCGAAGTTGTCGAAAAGCAGACGCAGCGACAGCGCAGCGAGCCCGGCGAATAGCCGCGGCGCCGACGGGTAACTTGCCCGCATGCGACTGACGCCCACAGCTTCATCTCTGCTCGTCGCGCTGCTACTGGTGCTGGCCCTGCCCGCCTGCGGGTCGGCCAACCAGCCCGGCGCGAGCACGCCCGACCGCAGCGAGAAGGTCCGCGGCCGCGACGGGGTCGGCCTGAAGAAGGTCGGCGAGTTCGACGAACCCGTCTACGTCACCGGCGCGCCAGGCTTCCCGAAGCTGCTGTTCGTGGTCGAGCAGCCCGGCCGGATCATGGTGGCGAACGGCGGCCGCAAGGTCTCGCGGCCCTTCCTCGACCTCCGCAACAAGGTCGGTTTCGGCGGCGAGGAGGGCCTGCTCTCACTCGCCTTTCCCCCGAGCTATCCGCGGAGCAAGCGTTTCTACGTCTACTACACGGACAACGCCGGGAACATCCGCGTCGACGAATTCAAGCGGCGCAGCGCCACCCGGGCCGCAGCCGGCTCCCAGCGCCCGGTTATCGAGATCCCCCACCCAGTCAACGCCAACCACAACGGCGGCCAGTTGCAGTTCCTCGACGGACTGCTCTACCTCGGTACCGGCGACGGCGGCTCTGGCGGCGACCCGCCGAACAACGCCCAAAACAAAGATGTCCTGCTCGGCAAGCTGTTGCGGATCGACCCGCGGCCAAGTGGCGGACAGCCTTACTCAGTTCCTTCCTCGAACCCGTTCGTGGGGGGTCCCGGGCGCGACGAGATCTACAGCTACGGCTTGCGTAACCCCTTCCGCTTCTCCTTCGACACGGTGACTGCGAAGCAACCGCGGATCGCAATCGGCGACGTCGGCCAGAACGTGTTCGAGGAGCTCGACTACACGACCGTCGCGGCCGCCAACGGAGCCAACTTCGGCTGGGATGCCTTCGAGGGTTTCGCGCCCTACCGCGACGAGAACAGCGGCACGCCCGACCCCGGCGGCACCGTGAAACCGATCTTCGCCTACCCGCACAGTCGCGGCGGCAGCTGCTCGATCATCGGCGGCTACGTCGTCCGCGACCGGGGACTGCCGGCTCTATATAAGCGCTACGTCTACGCCGACCTCTGCGAGGGACAGCTGCGCAGCCTCGCCCCCCACCTCAAGCGAGCGAGCAGCGACCGCAAGCTCGGCCTTGCCGTCGAAACTCCCAGCTCCTTTGGCGAAGACAACCAGGGCCGTGTCTACGTCAGCTCGCTGGAAGGGCCGGTCTTCCGGCTGATCCCGCGCTAATTCAGCTTCGCCCGCTTGCCAGGGTCAACGTGGTAAGCCTCCCGTATGGAGAAACGCATTTCGGGCTTGGCTGAACCCCATCAGGCAACTGATGCCGGAGACGCCGGCAGGCATGTACTGGCACTCCTTGCCAACCCCCTGAACATCAGTGTCCTCCGCGCTCACGCCAGCGGTTTACAGCGTTTGGGCGAGCTGCGAGGGCAAGTTGGCAATCCGGCGGTCACCACCCTGCGGGCTGCGATTCGCAATCTCGATGAGTTCACCCTCTTAAAGAGGGTGCAGGTATCGACGGTCCCGTATGGAGTTGCGACCGAGCTCACGGACGCCGGAAGGGAGATGCTGGGCGTGGCGGACGCGCTCGAATCCTGGTTGGCGGTCGCACCCGACGGTCCGATCGAGCTCGATTCCTTGGCGGCCAAGAGCGCCGTCAAAGCGCTGGCATCGGGATGGAAAAGCAAGGTCGTGGCGGCCCTCGCCTCAGGGCCCCTGACCCTCACCGAACTCGACAAGCGGATCACCGACCTTAGCTACCCGTCTCTTGAGCGCCGCCTCGCAGCAATGCGGATGACTGGGCAGGTTGAGCGAGCAAGAGCGGGTGAAAGGCGTCCAGCCTTCCAAGCCACCGACTGGCTGAGGCGATCCGTTGCCGCGCTGTACATCGCCGCTCGGTGGGAACAGCGCCATCTGGGAGATGACGCGGTTCCGATTACGGCGAGCGGGATCGAGACGGCGTTCCTAACGGCTCTTCCCCTGGCCGTCTTGCCGCCTGGCACGAACGGCGAGTGCTTGTTGGCAGCACCAGTGGACACTATCCACTCGCGCGAACCCAAAACTCTCGCTGGAGCTCGCGTCAAGGTCGAGGACGGGCAGGTGACTGTCGCCGTGGCCGATATGGGGCAGGACGCCAGTACTTGGATTGTCTGCTCGGCCGAGGCCTGGCTGACGGCAGTCATCAACGGTCAGCTCGATGACCTTCGCGTTGGTGGCGCCAATCCACAGCTTGCCCTGGATCTCGTTCTCGGGACCCATCTCGGTCTATTTAGTGATCTCGATGAGTAAAACTCATGCATTTTGCAGGAGTATGCTTTTTCGAAATCACAAATAGGTCCACGAATAAGCCATCATCTTGGCGTGAAGAAGACCGAGAATCGCCTAGAAAGGCGTCTCGCCGAGGCGGATCGGCGACTGGAGCAGATGGACTCTCGCCTAGAGCGCTTCGAAAAGCGAGTCGACACCCTGCACAACGCAGCCCTCGCCGGCACTCTGACCCTGGTTGCGGCGTTACTCGCGAGTCATTTTGGGTGATCTACCAATCCCTGACCAAATGGCTCGTCGCCAGGTAGAGTTTGGCTGAGCAGCCAAACGGTGACGACGGGCGACGAAGGGAGCATCCGGTGGAGAGTGGGACGGTCGAAACCAGCAACGAGGCGACCACGGAGGTAAACGGCGCAAACGGCAGTGCGCCGGATCAGCTCGAGGTCCTCAATCCCGCGACCGGCGAGCGCATCGCCAGCGTCGCGATCGATTCACCCCAAGCCGTCAACGACACGGTGGCACGGGTGCGAGCCAACCAGGCCGAGTGGGAGGCGATCGGGATCGAGGGCCGCTACCACTGGCTCGGCAAGCTGCGCGACTGGCTGCTCGACAACGCCGACCGAGTCGGCGACACCATGCAGGGCGAGACCGGCAAGGTCCGCGCCGACGCGATGACCGAGGCGCTCTACCTGACCGACCTGATCAACTTCTACGGAACCAAGGCCGGCAAGTTCATCGGCGACGAAAGCGTCCGACCCCACTCGCCGCTGCTCGCAGCGAAGAAACTGACGGTCCAGTACCGGCCCTTCCCCGTGGTCGGGATCATCAGCCCCTGGAACTTCCCGCTGACCCTCGCCCTCGGGGACGCGATTCCGGCGCTGCAAGCCGGTGCCGCCGTCGTCGTCAAGCCCTCGGAGTTCACTCCGCTCGGCTTGGCCGAGGTGGTCAAGGCCTGGAAGGAGGAGATCGGCGCTCCCGACGTCTTCGACTGCGTTCAGGGGATCGGCGAGACCGGCGGCGCCTTGGTCGACGCGGCCGACTTCATCCAGTTCACCGGCTCCGACCGGACCGGGCGCAAGGTGATGGCCCGCGCCGCTGAGACGCTGACCCCGGTCAGCCTCGAGCTCGGCGGCAAGGACCCGATGATCGTTCTTTCCGATGCTGATCTCGACCGCGCCGCAAACGCGGCGGCCTACGGGGGAATGATGAATTCCGGCCAGATCTGCATGTCGGTGGAGCGCATTTACGTCGAAGAGCCGGCCTATGACGAGTTCGTCCAGAAGCTGACCAAGGAGGTCGCTGCCCTGCGCCAGGGCGCCGACGGCAGGACCCCCGAAAAGGACGTCGGCGCGATGACCTCGCCGAACCAGACCGCGATCGTCGAGGACCACGTCAACGATGCGCTCGCCTCCGGCGCCAAGGCGCTGACCGGCGGCAAGCGGGTGAAGGGGCCTGGCGACTACTTCGAACCAACGGTTCTCGTCGACGTCGATCACTCGATGAAGGTGATGCGCGACGAGACCTTCGGGCCGGTGGTGGGCGTGATGAAGGTGAGCGACTCCGAGGAGGCGCTGCGCCTCGCCAACGACACCCGCTACGGCCTTTCCGGCTCGGTCTTCGGTGAGAAGGAACGAGCCGAACGCGTCGCCCGCCGGGTCGAGTGCGGAGCGATCAACGTCAACGACGTGCTGGTCAACTACCTGGCGATGGATGTGCCGATGGGTGGCTGGAAGGAGTCGGGCATTGGCTTCCGCCACGGCGATTACGGAATCAAGAAGTACTGCCGTCCCGAGTCGATCGTTGCCACCCGCTTCGGCGGCAAGCGGGAGCCAAACTGGTTCCCCTACACCAAGACCCGCCGCGGCCTCGTCGGCCGTATCGCACAGGCAGTCAATGCACGTGATCTGAAGCGTCGCTTCGGCTTGCGCGGATAGCCAGAGGGATGCCGGTACTCCTCCGCGGGAATTGAGTCGCGCCCCCTAAAGGGGGCAGCTCCCGAATATGGAGCCCGCCTATGGCGGGCAAAAGACAGATTGCATATCGCCGCTTCGCAAACATTCCCGCGGAGGAGTACCGGCATCCCTTCATCGAAACGAGCTCCAGCAGACGCCCGGGCCACGGAAGCTTTGATTAAGAGCGGCCGCGGACGCCGTAGTTAGCTGGAAGCTTC
>DASSFS010000027.1:0-2216 GCA_035694165.1 Solirubrobacterales bacterium
CTGTGCCTATGCCGACGCCCGCGCCGGAGCCCCCGGCGCCAGCGCCGCTACCGCCGCAGCCCGAGCCGCCGAGCGCTCCGCCGCCCGCCGCGACCGCGGTCAATGCACCGGCAGCCGCCGGTGGCGTTGCGATCAACCTCAATACGGTCACCTTCGATCAGCTGCGCGCGGAGAACCTCTCCGTCACCCAGGCCACGCGCCTGCTCGCCCACCGCGAGCGCCTCGGCGGCTTTCAGTCGGTCGACGAACTCGACCAGGTCGCGGGCTTCCCCGGCGATCTCCTGGCTGACCTGAAGTCCCGCTCGACTATCTAGCCGGCCGCTCAGCTTTCGTAGCTGTCCAGAAGCTTCAGCCAGACCTCGCTGCGTGACGGGTAGGGCGCGATCGCGTGACGTAGGCGCGACAGCGGCACCTCGCCGACGATGGCAACGGTCGCGGCTTGGAGGAAATCGGCGGTCTCGAAGCCGGTGAAGGTGGCGCCGACGATCGTGCCACGGGCCTCGTCGACGATGATCCGCGAGGTCCCGCCAGTGCCCTTGCCTTGGAAGCTGGCGCCGGCCGTGCCGTCGGTAGGGACGTCGACGGCGCGGATGTCGAGCCCCGCTTCGCGCGCCTCCTCCAGCGTCTTGCCGGCGGCTGCGACCTGGGGGTCGGTGAAGGTGACGCGCGGCGAGCCGAGCTGTTCGGCCATGGCCACGGTCTCACGGCCGAGCAGGTTCTCGGCCGTCACCCAGGCCTGGTACTTGCCCATGTGGGTGAACAGCGCCCGCCCGTTGGCATCGCCGATCGCGTAGAGCCAGTCGTGGCCGCCGGCACGGAGCCGGTCGTCGGTATCGATGAAGCCGTTCCTGTCGGTCTCGACCCCGATCGAGTCCAGACCGAGGCCGCCGGTGTTGGCGACCCGACCGGTCGCGACCAAGATCTCGGCCGCCTCGATTCGGCCGCCGTCGGCGAGATCCGCAATCACCCCGGCTCCGCCCGCTTCGACCCTCCATACCTGGGCTCCGATGCGGACGTCGACACCGAAGTTGTCGCGCAGCGCGACCGCGACTTCCTCGCCAGCGAAAGATTCCTCGCGGTGGAGCAGACGACCGTTGCCCTCGACCAGCGTCACCTTCGTCCCCAGCGAGGCCCAGACCTGGGCTAGCTCGCACCCGACCGGGCCGCCACCAAGCACGATCATGCTCGCGGGGACATGCTTGGCGGTGGTGCCCTGGCGGTTGTTCCAGGCTCCAACCCGGTCGAGCCCGTCGATCGGCGGCATCGCGGCGCCGCTGCCCGTGGCGACGATCACCACGCGGCGGGCGGTCAGGACTGCGTCGCCGACGAGCACTCGGCGCTCGCCGTCGAACCGGGGCTCGCCGCGGAAGAGATCGATCTCGCGTTCTTCCAGCCACGGCAGCTGCCCCGAGTCGTCGAGTTCGTGGATCACCTCGTCGCGGCGGTCGAGCACCGCTTGTGGGTTCAGCCCGCCGGTGATCGCCTCGGCCACTCCCGGGATCCGCCGCGCCTCCGCCAGGACGTCGGCGGGGCGCAGCAGCGCCTTCGAGGGCATACACGCGTAGTAAGCGCACTCGCCACCGACCAGCCCCGGCTCGACGATCGCGACCTTCATGCCGCCTTCGGCGAGGCGCCCGGCGCAGACCTCTCCTGCGGGCCCCGCCCCCAGCACGATCGCGTCGTAGGCACTCTCGCTCACGGGGCCACCATTCCCCGACACCGTACAATTCCAAGCGCAGTGCACGGGGGCGACAGGCTTCGACGTGGTCGACTCGTGCGAAAGGTTGCAGGTCGAGGTTGCTGGAGGCCTCGTTAAACCCCAGCACAAACCAATACGTGCGGACCATGAGTTCGCCCTCGCCGCTTAGTTAGAAGCTAAGTGATGAGAGTCGGCCCTCCGTCGCCCGCGGGGAGGGGTTCCGGCTTCAACAGCGGGCTTACCCGGCGGCTCGCCCCGCCCGTCCGGGGAAATCAAAGGGGCTTTATCTCCCGTAGTGCCCGCTGGCGCGGACCCCGGGAGACGAGAATCAAGCGCCAGCTAAACCTGTAGACACCCTCGCACCGCGTCCGCGGATCCGAGTTCGATTCTCGGCGCCTCCATGATCAGACTGAAACTCCGGCACCGGATCGGGGTTTCAGTCTTCGTGACCGCGGCGGGGCGGTCCCGTTCTCCATGCGATTCCCTTCATCTTCCAACCCGCTTCTCTTCTGGGATC
>DASSFS010000028.1:0-5870 GCA_035694165.1 Solirubrobacterales bacterium
GCCGGCTCCACCGTGGCCGCGGTCACGTCGAACCGTTGGCGGACGCGGGGGTGCTGATCGCGGTCCTCCAGGAAGATCGCGCTCATCCGCCCCGCCTCCGCGGCGCCGTCCCAGCCCTCGATCTCGTTGTGGTCGGCCTCGGGCAGCTCGGAATAGAAGGCTGGAATCTTGGCGTTCTCGTTGACCTGGGTCTTCCAGCGACGCGCCACCGGGGTGCTCAGATCGGCGCCATAGACGACTGGGAACTTGCCCTCGAGCTGGACAGCGATCGCTCCAGCCCGGGCCTGGAGCGCCTCCCTCTCCCCCTCGAGGAAAGCAGCGGCAGCATCGATCTCGGCGTGGATACGGGGCCCGGCGCCGGCCAGCGCGGCCACCTCAGCGGCGACGGTGAACATGTAGGCGACTGCTGCGCGGGGCTGGAAAATCCCGGGCAAGCCAATCACCGGCAGGCTCGCCTCGCGAGCGCCGTCGACCAGCTGGCCGCCGGTGCTGGCGACGATGCGACGGGCGCCGAGCACCTCCGCCGCTTCAAAGCAGGCGAGCGTCTCCTCGGTGTTGCCCGAGTAGCTGGAGCAGAGGACCGTCCAGTCGGGGGTCGCCCAGCTGGGCAGCTCGTAGCCGCGGATCGTCAGCATCGGTCGCGTCAAGCGATCGCCGAGCGCGGCCGCCGCGAGGTCGCCGCCGATCGCCGATCCGCCCATGCCGCAGACCATTACGCCGGCGGCCTCGGCGGGCTCAAGCCGTGCTGACTCGATCCGCCAGAGGGCGTCGCGGAGCTGGTCTGGAATGCCGAGAACGTCGTCGATCATGGTGACTAGGCGGGGACTCTCTCATCTCGACCGATGATTGCGCCCTCAAGCTCGGTTCCTGCAGCAACCGTAACGCCGGCGGCAAGCACGCATCCACTGACCCTGGCACCCTCGCCGACGCTGCAGCCCTGGTGCAGGACCGAGTCACGCACCTCCGCCCCGGCGGCAATACGGCAGCCGGGAGAGACGACGGCCCGCGGGCCAACGGTGGCCCCGCTGTCGACCTCGGCGCCGGCGCCGACCAGCAACCCTGGGGCGGTCGGCTGCACCTGCGTCTCCACCCTGCCCTCGAGGATGTCCCAGGTGGCCTGCAGATAGCGCTCCGGCGTCCCGATGTCCATCCAGTAGCCGTGCAGTCGCAGGCCGTGCAGGCCGTCGCCGACCAGGCGGGGGAAAACCTCGCGCTCGATCGAGACCTCGCGATCGGGTGGAATCAGATCCAGGACGGAGCGCTCGAGCACGTACATCCCGGCGTTGACGTCGCCCGGCACCTCCTCCCCCGTCTTCTCGAGGAACTCGGTGACGCTGCCGTCGAGCTCGGTGCTGACCAGGCCGTAGACGGAGGAGTCCTCGACCGGGTGCAGACCCAGCGTCGCCTGGGCGCCGCAATCCTCGTGGGCGCGGAGCAGCGCGCTGAGGTCGAGGTCGGTGAGAACGTCGCCGTTGAGGGCAAGGAAACGGTCGTCGAGGCGATCGCCGAGGGTGTCGGCGGCGAAACGGATCGCCCCGGCGGTGCCGCGGCGGTCCGGCTCGGTGGCGTAGGTCAGTCGAACCCCGCCATGCTCGCCGCGGCCCAGCGCATCGCGCAAGACGTCGGGCAGGAAGCCACAGGCGAACACGACCTCGGTCACGCCGTGCGTCCCCAGCCACTCGATCATGTAGGCGAGGAAGGGGCGGTCAACCAAGGTCAGCGCCGGCTTCGGCACGTCGTTGGTCAGCGGCCGCAGCCGCGTCCCTTCGCCGCCGACGAGAACGATCGCCTGCATTTACTCGCTGGCGGCCGCCGCCGGCATCGCCGGAGCCTTGCCGATGCCCTCGTACTCGAAGCCGGCTGCCGCCAGCAGCTTGGGGTCAAGGAAGTTGCGGCCGTCGACGATCAGCGGCCGGGCCATGCGGTTCGCTGCCTCGCGCCAGTCGAGCTCGCCGAACTCGCCCCACTCGGTTACGAGGACGGCGGCGTCGGCACCGTCGAGCGCCTCCATCGCCGAGCCGGTCAGCTCGACCGCGCTGAGCAGTTCCCCCGCCCGCTGGCTCGCGACCGGGTCATAGGCGACGACCTCGGCGCCCTCGCCCTGCAGACGCGCCGCCAGGACCAGGCTCGAGGCCTCGCGCATGTCGTCGGTGTCGGGCTTGAAGGCGAGACCCAGCAACGCCACCCGCTTGCCCAACAGCGAGCCGAGGTGCGCCTGCAGCTTGCCGACCACACGCCGCTTCTGCAGCTCGTTGACCTCGATCACCGAGGTCAACAGCTGGAAGTGGTATCCGGTGTTCCCCGCCAGCATCTTCAGGGCGCTGACGTCCTTCGGGAAGCAGGAGCCGCCGTAGCCGATGCCAGCGCGCAGGAAGGACTGGCCGATGCGCTCATCCAGGCCCATCCCCCGCGCGACCTCGCCGACGTCGGCGCCAACCTCCTCGCAGACGTTGGCGATCTCGTTGATGAAGGAGATCTTGGTCGCCAGGAAGGCGTTGGAAGCGAGCTTGATCATCTCAGCGCTGGCGACGTCGGTGCGCAGGATCTCGCCGTCCAGCGGCTCATAGAGGGTGGCGACGGCGTCGGCCGCGGCCTCGTCGCCCGCGTCGGCGCCGATCACGACCCGGTCCGGGTTCATGAAGTCGGCCACCGCCGAGCCCTCCTTGAGGAACTCGGGACAGGAAACGTAGGAGAGGCCGGGCAGGTCCCGGCGGATCGAATCGCCCGTCCCGGCCGGCACCGTGCTCTTCATGATCAGCACGTGCTCGCCGTCGGCGGGCAGCTCCTCGACCACGGCGCGTACGCGCGTGAGGTCGGCGTCACCGGAATAAGTCGGCGGCGTGTCGACGCAGACGAAGAGCAGCCTCGCCTCAGCCAGCAGCTCGGGCATCTCGGTCGTGAAGGTGAGGCGCTCGGCATTGCGCTGCACGAGCTCGGCCAGGCCCGGCTCGTGGATCGTGAGCTCGCCCCGCGAGAGCGCCTCGACCTTCTCCGGCAGGATGTCGCGAGCGATCACCCGGTGCCCGAGCTCAGCGAAGCAGGCCGCGGTGACCAGGCCCACCCAGCCGACTCCGATCACTCCTACCGGCTCTCGCTGCTCACTCATCCTTTGTTCCCACCTTTCCTCGGCTTCTTCTTGGCGACGATCACGTCGGCGGACCTCGCCATCCCCATCATCTGGTCGTTGCTCAGGCTCTGTAACAGGTCATTCGCTACCCAGTAGCTGTTATCCCCCCGGTGCCAGGCGACGATTCTGATCCGGCCGCTGTCGGCGAAGATTTCGTACTCGCGGCCGTTGATCGTCTTGGTTTCGCTCGGATTGTCAAGGATCGGCGGGTCCCCCCAGCCGCGGATCCCCTGCATCCCGAAATAGTGCGTCCCGTCGGACATTTCCATGACCAGGACCATGCGGTAGGCCTCATGGCGGTTGTCGTCCTCGTCCTTGATCCCGTAGACGAACGGGTCGATGACCTTCTGGGAGGGATCGCTTTCGACGTAGTAGGCGCCAGAAGGCAGCCGCGTCGGGAAGAAGATCGGGAAGCGACCGTTGGCACGGCGGGCGGCGATCTCGGCCTCCATTTCGCCAGCTTCGCGCGCCGGCACCAGTTCGTCGGAGCCCGGCGGCTTCGCCTTGAACATCGGCTTCTTCGCCTTCTTCTTCTTTTTCTTCTTCTCCTGTTTCTTCGCGACCTCGTCCTGTTCGTTCTCTTCCACGCCTTCCAGGTTGGTCGTGGCGCCACCGCTGGCTTCGATGCCGAGGAACTGGTCCACCGCTTCGTTGATCGCTTCGGGCGATGCGTAGACGTAGCTGGGCCCGAGTTCGGCCGGGAAATGGACCTCTTTGATCGAGGCGTTGCGAGAGGCGAGGAACAGTTTCAGCACCTGCAACATCGTTTCCTTGTCGTTGATGTCGGAGGTGGTGTATTTGGTGAAGATGTCGATCAGGCCACTCTGGTCGAAGACCAGGTCCTCGACCGAGATCCGCTGACGGGCGGCGCTGATGAAGTCCTGCTGGCGAGCCGAGCGGACGATGTCGGTGTCGGTGTGGCGGTAGCGGACGTACTCGAGCGCTCGTTTGCCGCAGAGCAACTGGTAGCCCGGCTTGACGTTGATTTCGGCGTACTGTTCGGAGGCGGCCAAGCCTTCGTTGGAGTGGTAGTAGCGGCGGTCGACGTCGGTATAGACACAGCCGATCGCGTAGACGGCGCGGACGAAGCCGAGGAAGTCGACATTGACGACGTGGTTGATCGGCAGCCCGGTCATCTGCTTGACCGTCTGCAGCGTCAGTTTGGGGCCGCCGTAGGCGTAGGCTTCGTTGAACTTGCCGGTGCCGTAGCCGGGGATTTCGACCTTGAGGTCACGGGGGATCGAGATCACCGCGATCGCGTTGCGATCGGGGTCGAGGCGGATCAGCATCGTCGTGTCCGAGCGACCGGGGTCTTCTTCGAATTCCGGCCCCGCGCGTTTGTCGGAGCCGAGGATGAGGATGTTCTGCGCCTCGCCGCCATCGACCGTCGACAGGTAACGGTTGAGCTTGTTGCTGTAGACGTCGTTGTGCGAAAGCGCGCTGGCGATGCTGTCGAGGTAGAGGAGGATGCTCGCCGCCGTGGCCCCGGCGCTGACGGCGATGATCAAGATCGAGGCGAGGCTGAAGCGCAGCCAGTAGCGCTTCGGCTTCGGCGGCTTCTCAGGATCGCCGGAGGGCGGTGGCTTCTTCAGGGCCGGGCCCTGCGGGACGTCAGTCATCGAGTCCGCTGGGGATCGCCCGCAGGAATGAGTCCAGCGCCTGCCGGTAGGTCTCCAGCGAGGCGACCGAGACCCACTCCCCGGGACCATGGTGGCCGGCGCCGATCGGGCCGAACTCGACCGCCGGGACTCCAACCCGCAGGAAGGAGACCGCATCGGAGGCGCCGTCGCGACCGACGCTCATCGGCTCGCCGTGATGGTGGGCGGCCGCCGCCGATCGCAGCACCCGCACGAAGGGCGACTCGCGGTCCACGGTCGCCGGGGGCCGTGTGAATAGCGAAGTCGCCTGGCTGCCCGGCAGGTCGCGAACTTCCTCCAGGATGGCGGCGGGGTCCTGATCGGGCAGGTAACGGATATCGACGTCGATCACGCATTTGTCGGGCACCTTGTTCAGCGCGTCGCCGCCCCAGATCCGGCCCAGGTTGATCGAGGGGCGGTCGAACAGCTCTGAGCTGTGCCGGGCAAACGGTAGCGACTCGATACTGCGGAAAACGTCGATCGCGCTCAGCACGGCGTTGTCGCCCAGCCAGGGCGTCGCCCCGTGCGCGGCGGTCCCCTCAACCTCAAGCCGCAGCGCCAGCACGCCCTTGGCCTCGATCCCTATATGCAAGTCGGTCGGCTCACCGGTGATCGCGAAGTCGCCGATGAAGCCGCTGTCGACGAGGTGGTCGGAGCCTCGCTCGGCCTCCTCCTCGGACTCCTCGTCGCCGACGATCCCCAGCCGCACCCGGACGCCGTCGTGGTCGCGCATCGACGCGGCGACCAGAAGCATCGCCGCCAATGCGCCCTTCATGTCATAGGCGCCCCGCCCGTAGAGCTTGTCGCCCTCGACGCGAGGATCGAACTGCCCGGCCAAGCCCGGAACCACGTCGAGGTGACCATGCAGAACGACCGTCGGCGCATCCTCAGGCCCGACAGAAGCCTTGATCACCGGCAACCCCCGCACTTCATCCCGCTCCGCCTCGATCCCGCGTGACTCGAGCCAGCCTTTGACAAACCCCGCCGCCTCGGAAACCCCTTCCTGGTCGACGGTTTCGTAGCTGATCAGCCGCTTAGCGAGGGCAACAAGCTCGTCACTCATGGCCGAAGCATTCCTGACTGAGCGGAAGCGGGGTCAGGTTCCC